>JACRAS010000245.1 GCA_016234705.1 Betaproteobacteria bacterium
GGCCCCGCGAAGCGGGGATGCGACCCGGGCGAAGGCGGCAAGACGCCGACAGTGTGGTCTATGCGTCGCGTCAATTCCAAGGAGGCGGCGCGCATGAGCGTTGCTCGATTGCGGGCGGGTGCGCTTGCGTGGTCCAAGCTCATGCGCAGCCGCTCAGGGCTGCGTGCCCTGATTCGGTTGTTCGGCATTCTGGCCCTGGTCTTTGCTTCGGCTGCCGGCGCGGCGGACGAAATCGCAGTGCCGCCGCTCAAGGCGCGCATCACCGACCTCACCGGCACGCTCGACTCAGGCCAGCTCGCCTCGATCGAAGCCGAACTGCGCGCGTTCGAGCAGAGAAAAGGCAGCCAGATCGCGGTGCTGATGCTGCCGAGCACCCAGCCCGAAACCATAGAGCAGTATTCGTTGCGCGTCGCCGAACGCTGGAAAATCGGCCGCGCCAAAGTCGACGACGGCCTGATCCTGATCATCGCCAAGAACGATCAACGCCTGCGCATCGAAGTGGGCTACGGGCTCGAGGGCGCGATTCCCGACGTGGTGGCGAAGCGCATTATCCGCGAGGTGATCGCGCCGCATTTGCTTGCCAACGACTTCTACGGCGGCATTCGCGAGGGCGCGCAAACGCTGATGAAGCTGATCGAGGGCGAAAAGCTGCCGGCGCCCGCGCGGGCGCAGGGTTCGACCAGCGACGATTATCAATCGCTGTTCGTAATATTGCTGATCGTGGTCGTGGTCGCGGGCGGGGTGCTGAAAGCGGTATTCGGGCGCCTGCTCGGCGCCGCGGCCACCGGCGCGGCAGCGGGGTTCGTCGCCTGGGCGATCGCGGGCGCGCTCGGCGCGGCCGTCATCGCCGGCGTCGTCGCATTTCTTATCGCGCTCTTAGGCGGAGGCCGCGGCTATTACCCGGGCGGCTTCGGCGGCGGCGGATTGGGTGGTGGCGGCGGCGGCTTCGGTGGCGGGGGTGGGGGCTTTGGCGGCGGCGGGGCCTCGGGCGGCTGGGGGAACAATTGATGCAATGGAAACGCGTTTTGCGGCATCTGCTTACCGATCATTGGTCGGTGCGGCGCGCATTTCAGCCGGCGGCGATGCGCGCAATTCGTGACAAAATCGGCGAGCAGGAAAGGCGGCATGGCGGCGAACTGCGCTTCGCCGTCGAGGCCTCGCTACCATTGCCCCACCTGTGGCGCGGGCAGGATGCGCGCAACCGGGCGGTGGAGCTGTTCGGCCAGTTGCGCGTGTGGGATACGGAACATAACAGTGGCGTGCTCATCTACTTGCTGCTGGCGGACAAGCGCGTCGAAATCGTTGCCGATCGTGGCATCCATGACAAAGTCGGCGACAGCGCCTGGAAAGCCATCTGCGGGGAAATGCAGCGCTCGTTCGCGGCCGGGCGCTTCGAACAAGGCGTGAGCTTCGGCGTGGCGGCGATCAGCGATCTGCTCGCCAAGCATTATCCACTGGTCGCGGACGATTCCAACGAACTGCCGAACGAGCCGGTGGTGCTGTAACACGCGTCGGCAGCGGTCCGCGAACTGAAACGGCCATCTGTCCAAGCGCAAGGCCGATCGGCGGTGCCGTTGAAGATGAATTATTTCTACCGATAAGCCGCTGATTTGCTTGATGCCGATCTGGAGTAAGCGCAAAATGCCGGCGTACGAATCGGCGTTTTGGCCGTATACTTCGAACTTCAATAATCACGCCTAACAGCAAGAAGGATGACAAATTGGCAAAGCCTAATTACCAGTATGAAAAGCGCCAGAAGGATCTGGCGAAGAAGAAAAAGCAGGAAGAAAAGCGACTGCGCAAGCTGGAGAAAAACACTGTTGTGATCGTGGATAATCCGGATCAGGCGCCGGCCCCCGTTCCGGCGCCGGACAAGGGAGAACCCTCATAGATCGAGGGCAGCGTTAGGTTTGCTTTCTGTTCAGCGGTTCATTTGCCAAACTGAAGCCAACTTCTGCGGCAGCAATGCCGGTGCGCCTCATCGCGCGGTTCAAGGCAAACGTTTGATGTAGCGCAAAATCGGACCGTCGTCATGCGGATAAACTTGCGTCTCACATTGATCATTTGCCAAGCGGGCATGTTGAAAGGGTATTGCGGCAATGCTTGAAGCGCGTCAACTCGAGTGCACCCGGGGCGAACGGCGGTTATTCAGCGGACTGAGCTTCCGGCTCGGCTCCGGCCAACTGCTGCGCGTGGCCGGGGCCAACGGCAGCGGCAAGACGAGCTTGCTGCGCATCATGTGCGGCTTGCTTACGCCGAGCGCGGGGGAGTTGCGCTGGCGGGGAAGGCCCATCCGTGCCGAGCGCGAGGAATATTCCAGGAATCTCGTCTTTATCGGCCATCTCAATGCCCTGAAGGACGATCTAACCGCACGCGAAAATCTGCAGGTTGCGGCCGCCCTGGGCGGCATGCCCGCCGATGCGGGGCGCATGCTTGCCGCGCTCGATCGTTTCGGCGTTGCGCATTGCGCGGAACTGCCGACGAAAATACTGTCCCAGGGACAGCGCCGCCGCGTGGCGCTGGCCCGGCTCGCGCTTTCCCCGGCGGTGCCCTTATGGATTCTCGATGAACCGTTTTCCGCGCTCGATGTCGGGGCAGTGGTGGAACTGGAGCGTCTGCTCGCCGCCCATCTCGCTTCGGCTGGCATGGTGGTCCTGACCACCCACCAGGAAGTGCAGGTGGTGGCGCATGCGGTGCTGCGCATCGATCTCGACGCGCACACTGCGGCACTGCTGGCCGCATGATCAGAGCGCTCGGGTGGGTACTGCGACGCGACCTGCTGCTCGCATTCCGGCGCCGGGGCGACGTCGTCAATGCGCTGGTTTTTTTCGTCATCGTGGTGAGCCTGTTTCCGCTCGGCGTCGGCCCCGAGGCGAGCCAGTTGCGCAATATGGCGCCCGGCGTGTTGTGGGTCGCGGCGCTGCTCGCCTGCATGCTGTCGCTGGCGCGGCTGTTCGCGCCGGACCACCAGGATGGGACGCTGGAGCAGATGCTGCTCGCCGGAGAACCGCTGGTCGTCCTGGTCATGGGCAAGGTGATAGCGCACTGGCTGGTATCGGGATTGCCGCTGGTGCTGATGGCGCCGCTGCTGGGCCTGCAATTCGACCTTCCCGGCGATGCGCTCGCGGTGTTGTGCGTGTCGCTGCTGATCGGCACGCCGCTGCTGAGCCTGATCGGGGCGGTCGGCGCGGCGCTCACTCTGGGAGTGCGCGGCAGCGGCGTGCTGGTGGCGCTGCTGGTGCTGCCGCTGTATGTGCCGGTGCTGATTTTCGGCGCCGGCTCGGTCGGCGCGACCGCGGCCGGCACCGGCGCGGAGGCGCACCTGCTGCTCCTCGGCGGATTTCTGGCGCTGGCGCTGGTGCTCGCGCCCTGGGCCAGCGCCGCGGCGCTGCGCATCGCGATGGAATGAGGGAGCAATGAGCAAATCGCAGAGAGTCCGCTGGTTTATTTTTTCCTCGCCGCAGAGCTTCTATCCGCTGGCGGGCACGCTGCAGCCATGGTTTGCCGCCCTCGCCTTCTTCCTTTGCGCCGTTGGGCTGTATATCAGCTTTTTCGTAGCGCCCACCGACGCGCAGCAAGGCGAGTCCTACCGCATTATTTTCATCCATGTCCCGGCGGCCTGGATGTCGATGTTTCTCTACCTGGTGATGGGATTCTGGTCCGGAGTCGGACTGGTGCTCAATACGCGGCTGTCGTCGATGGTGGCGACCGCGCTCGCCCCCACCGGCGCGCTGTTCACCTTCATCGCGCTGTGGACCGGCGCGCTGTGGGGCAAGCCGACCTGGGGCACCTGGTGGGTCTGGGACGCGCGCCTGACTTCGGAACTAATCCTGCTTTTCCTGTACATAGGTTTCATGGCATTGCAGGCTGCAATCGACGATACGCGCCGGGCCGACAAGGCGGGCGCAGTGCTGGCGCTGGTCGGCGTGGTCAATATTCCGATCATTTATTTCTCGGTGCAGTGGTGGAGCACGCTGCACCAGGGCGCTTCGGTAAGCATGAAAAGCGCGCCGACGATGGCAGCGACGATGTTGCTCGGTATGCTGGTAATGGCGCTGGGTTTTTGGATGTATAGTATCGCCGCCACGCTGGCGCGGGTGCGCTGCGTGATTCTCGAGCGCGAACGCCATACCGACTGGGTGGCGGCGGAAATTGGCGGGCAATCATGAACTGGGGAAGCTGGCAGAATTTCTTTGCCATGGGCGGCTATGGCTTGTACGTATGGGGCTCATACGCAGTGACCCTGGTGGTGCTCGTGGCCGAGATCGTGGAACTGGTCATGCGCCGGCGCGGCGTGATCGAGCGCCTTGGCAAATTTTATGCAGCGCGCAGGAGGAATGATGAAACCGAGGCATAAACGTTTTGTTCTGGTCGGGGTAGGTGTCGCGGGGCTGGCACTCTCCGCGGGTCTGGTGCTTTCCGCTTTTCAGAAAAACCTGGTGTTCTTTTTCACGCCGAGCCAGGTAGCGGCGAATGAGGCCCCGGTCGGCAAAAGCTTTCGCATCGGCGGGCTGGTGGAAAAGGGCAGCGTCAAGCGCGAGGCCGATGGCGTGACCGTGCAGTTCGTCGTGACCGATACCGCCAAGCGCATTCCGGTGTTCTACCGCGGCATACTGCCCGACCTGTTTCGCGAGGGCAAAGGCGTGGTGACGCAGGGAAAACTCGGCCCCGACGGCCTGTTCCGCGCCGAGGAGGTGCTGGCCAAGCACGACGAGAATTACATGCCGCCGGCGGCGCAAGACGCGCTCAATCAGGCAACCGCCAAAGCCGCCGCGCAGTCGGTGGTGGCGCCACAGAAAGGACTATGATGGTTCCCGAACTCGGCAACTTCGCACTGATGCTGACGCTGTGCATCGCCCTCGCGCAAGCAGTTCTGCCGCTCATCGGCGCAGCGCGCGGTAATACTGCCTGGATGGCGCTCGCGCGGCCGGCGGCGCAGGGGCAATTCCTGTTCATTGCGTTCGCCTTCGCCTGTCTTACTTATGCCTTTGTGACCAACGACTTCTCCGTGAAATACGTGGCGGAGCATTCCAATACGCGGCTGCCGCTGGAATATCGCGTCGCCGGGGTGTGGGGCGGGCACGAGGGATCGCTCTTGCTGTGGACCTTGATGCTGGGCGTATGGATGTTCGCCGTAAGCATTTTCAGCCGCACCCTGCCCGAGGAGATGGTGGCGCGCGTGCTCGGCATCATGGGACTGGTGAGTGTCGGGTTCCTCGTGTTCATGCTGTTTGCCTCCAATCCGTTCGATCGCCTGTTGCCGGCGGCCGCGGACGGACGCGACCTCAACCCGCTGCTGCAGGACCCGGGCATGGTATTTCATCCGCCCATGCTCTATATGGGCTACGTCGGCTTTTCCGTGGCGTTTGCGTTCTCCATGGCGGCGCTGATCGACGGGCGGCTGGACGCCACCTGGGCGCGCTGGTCGCGCCCCTGGACCACGGTGGCCTGGATGTTCCTCACGCTCGGCATCGCCCTTGGCAGCTATTGGGCCTACTATGAACTGGGCTGGGGCGGCTGGTGGTTCTGGGATCCGGTGGAGAACGCTTCCTTCATGCCCTGGCTGGTGGGCACGGCCCTGATCCATTCGCTGGCGGTGACGGAGAAGCGCGGGGCGTTCAGGATCTGGACCGTATTCCTGGCAATTCTGGCCTTCGCGCTGAGCCTGTTGGGGACGTTTCTGGTGCGCTCGGGCGTGCTCACCTCGGTGCATGCCTTTGCCACGGATCCAAAACGCGGCATATTCATCCTTGTTTTCCTGGCCGTGGTCGTGGGCTCTTCGCTCACGTTGTTTGCCTGGCGCGCGTCCAAGGTGGGGCTGGGCGGGCGCTTCGCTCCGGTATCGCGCGAATCCATGCTGCTCACCAATAACGCGCTGCTGCTGGTTGCCGTAGGCGCGGTGTTGCTGGGTACGCTCTATCCGCTGGTTCTCGATGCGCTGGGCCTGGGCAAGATCTCGGTCGGGCCGCCTTATTTCGAGACGGTGTTCGTGCCGCTGATGGCGCCGGCGCTGTTTCTGATGGGCGTCGGGCCGCTTGCCCGCTGGAAACAGGCCAGCGTGCCCGAACTTGCCGTGCGCCTGCGCTGGGCTCTGGCGGTGAGCTTCGCCGCTGCGATTGTCGTGCCGCTCGCCATGGGAGGCTGGAGCACCATGGCCGGTTTCGGCATGCTGCTGGCGGCGTGGATCGTCGCAACTAGCCTGATCAGCCTCAAGGCGCAACTCGCGCATGTGCCGAAAGGACGTATCGGTGCGCGGCTGGCGCAATTGCCGAGCAGCTACTACGGCATGTTCATTGCACACCTCGGCATAGCCGTATTCGTCGTCGGCGTGACGCTGGTGAAGGGCTACGAGGTCGAAACCGACGTGCGCATGGAGGTGGGGGACAGTTCGCATCTCGCTGGCTACGCTTTCCGGCTGGTGGCCATCGACGACGTAAAGGGGCCGAATTACCTTGCCACGCGCGGTACCATTGAAATTACGCGAGACGGCGGTCCGGTAACGACGCTGAAACCGGAAAAGCGCCTGTACACCGTGCAGAACATGCCGATGACCGAGGCGTCGATCGACTATGGCGTGACGCGCCATCTGTATGTCGCGCTGGGCGAGCCGATCAACCCGAAGGTCTGGATCGTGCGCCTCTATTACAAGCCCTTTATCAGCTGGATCTGGGTCGGTTGCCTGATGATGGGTTTCGGCGGCCTGCTGGCGGCCATCGACCGGCGCTATCGCGTCAGTGCGCGCGCCGGTTCGGCGCAAACGGCCACCACCGCGGGCCTCAAAGCTTCGCCGGCGCGCTAAATCATGCTGCGCGCCCGTTTTCTCATTCCGCTCGCCGTCTTCGCCGTACTGGTGATGTTTCTAGGAGTGGGCCTCACGCTCAACCCGCGTGAAGTGCCCTCGCCGCTGATCAACAGACCCGCGCCCGCGTTCCAATTGCCGCAGTTGCACGCGCCGGACAAGACCTTCGCCCAGAAGGATATGCTGGGCAAGGTATGGATGCTGAACGTGTGGGCTTCGTGGTGCGTAGCCTGCCGCGAGGAACACCCCAACCTGGTGGAACTCGCGCGCAGCGGCGTCGTCCCGATCTACGGCCTCAACTACAAGGACGAGCGCGCCGACGGCATCGCCTGGCTGGCGCGCTTCGGCAATCCCTACCAGCTTTCCGCCTATGATCGCGACGGCCGCATCGGCATCGATTACGGCGTATACGGCGTTCCGGAAACCTATGTCATCGACAAGACCGGCGTGATTCGCTACAAGCGCATCGGCGCGGTCACCCCGGAGATCCTGCGCGACAAAATCCTGCCGTTGGTGAAGGAACTGAACGCAAATGCATAAGCTGCTTGCGCTGCTGCTCGGGCTCATCCTCGCCGGCTCGGTGCTCGCCAAGGAAGCGCCGACGGTCGCAGCCGATCCGCTGCTGGAAAAGCGCGCCATGGCGCTGGCGGAGGAATTGCGCTGCCTGGTGTGCCAGAACCAGACCATCGCCGATTCGCACGCCGAGCTCGCAGTCGACCTGAAGAACCAGATCCGGGAGAAGCTGAAAGCAGGCATGAGCGAAGCACAGATTATCGACTTCATGGTGGCGCGCTATGGCGATTTCGTGCTCTACCGCCCGCCGGTCAAGGCGAGCACGCTGCCGTTGTGGATCGGTCCGTTCGCGTTGTTGTTCGCGGCGCTCGCGGGATTGTTCTATTACATCCTGCGCCGGCGGCGTTCAACGCCGGAGCGGCCGCTGAGCGAGGCGGACGAGGCGCGCGTGCGCTCGCTGCTCGATGAGCAAGAGGAGCGCCCATGACCCTATTCTGGGTATACGCGGCGCTGCTGGCGGCAGTGGCACTCGCGTTCCTGGTCACGCCGCTGCTGCGTGGCCGCGCCGTGGCCGGCGCGCCGGTATCGCGCGCCGCATCCAACCTGACGGTATTTCGCGATCAGCTCGCCGAACTCGACGCCGATGTTGCGGCGGGCAGCATCGGCCGCGAACAATGGGAGGCGGCGCGCGGCGACCTGCAGCGCGGATTGCTGGAGGGAGTCGGCCCGCCCGCGGCCAGCGCGGCTGCGCCGGTAGGGCGTTCCAAGGCAGCGGCCATCGCTATCGGGATTGCGCTGCCCCTCGCTTCAGTATTGCTGTATTTGGGTCTGGGCAGCCCGCAGGGGCAGGATCCGCGCAAGCAAAGTGCTGCACAGGGAGCGCCGCACCAGCTTTCGCCGGAGCAGATCGAATCCATGGTCGCGCGCCTGGCGCAGCGGCTTGAATCGAATCCGGACGATATCGAAGGTTGGGTCATGCTGGCGCGCACCTACGGTGCCCTCGGTCGCTTTGCCGAGGCGGCCGGCGCCTATGCCAAAGCTGAAGCCAGGTTTCCGCAGGATGCGCAGTTGTTGGCGGACTACGCCGACAGCCTGGCCATGGCCCAGGGTCGGAGCTTGCAGGGCAAGCCGGAAGCGCTGGTACGGCGCGCGCTGCAGGCGGACGGCAGCAATCTCAAGGCCTTGGCCCTGGCCGGAACGGTCGAATTCGAAAGGCGCGATTTCGCCAAGGCGGTCGAGTATTGGAAGCGAATGGTGCCGCTGCTGCCGCCCGATTCGGAAATGCTGAATTCGGTCCGCGCCAGCATCAAGGAGGCGCAGGACAAACAGGGCGGGGCGCCGAAATCGTTGGGCCCGATAGCGCAGGAAAAGCAAGGCGGCGCGTCGAAGTCATCGAGCGCCGGCGCGAATACGGCAGGCGTAAGCGGGACGGTAAAGCTTGCGCCGGCGCTAGCCGCACGTGCGGCGCCCGAAGATACCGTGTTCGTGCTGGCCCGCCCCGCGCAGGGTTCGCGCACGCCGCTCGCCGCGGTGCGCGTCAGGGTGAAGGACCTGCCGCTGACGTTTTCGTTCGACGACTCGATGGCGATGAAACCGTCGGCGAAGCTCTCCAATTTCGCCGAGGTGGTGGTGGCGGCGCGCGTGTCCAAGACCGGCAATGTGGTGCCCCAGGGCGGTGACCTCGAGGGCGTGAGCAAGCCGGTGCGCCCGGGGGCGGCCGGCATCATGGTCGAGATCGGGAACGTGATCCAGTAAGCGCTGGGCCATATACGGCGTCTTAATTGCTGTCGCATGCCACCGGCGGCCATTGCGCGCTCGCGCGCGCCAACCGTGTGTTCTGCACGGATGAAAAGCGCATCCGTGCAGAACACACGGTTACGGTTTACACCAAACAAAGCGTCGGGGTTTAATACAAGATCGCCGATTGCGCACGGACGGCTTTTCGTCCGTACGCAATCGGTGATCCGCGCGGACGGTTGCCGTCCGCGCAAGCTTGATCACCGCAGCTGTTCCTACATCAGCCGAGGTCGGTGAAATGCTATTGCGCGCTCGCACGCGCCAACCGTATTTTCTGCACGGATGAAAAGCGCATCCGTGCAGAAAATACGGTTATGGAAAAAAAAGGGCAGCGCGGGGTTTTATCCAAGTTCGAGCGCCGCAGTTCTTAACGCTTTTCCATGCCGATGAGATGCAACGAGTCTTGGCGGCTTTGGTTGTATTTGTGCAGCCTGATCACCAGCAGCATGGTGAGGCACACGAATACGCCGAACAACACGATGATGGTATTGATGCCGAAATCGGCGCGGATCATCAGCGCATACAGGGCGAGCATCAGCAGGATGTTCAGGTTCTCGTTGAAATTCTGCACCGCGATCGAATGCCCGGCCGAGAGCAGCAGGTGGCCGCGGTGCTGCAAAAGAGCGTTCATCGGCACCACGAAAAAGCCGGCCAGTGCGCCCACCAGGATAAGCAGGAAATAGACCAGCGGCATCCAGGTGACGAAAATCAGGGACATCACGGCAAGACCCATGGCCACCCCGACCGGCAGCACCTGGAGAGACTTCTTCAACGGCACCATGCGACCCGCGAGCACCGCTCCCAGCGCGACGCCTATGGCGACCATGCCTTGCAGCATCGCGCTTCGGTCCAGAGGCATTTCCAGGCTGCGTTCGGCCCACCTGAGCACGATGAATTGCAGCGTCGCACCCGCGCCCCAGAATAGCGTGGTGACGGCGAGCGAGATCTGCCCCAGCTTGTCGCGCCACAGCGTGGCGAAGCATTCGACGAAATCCTTGACCATGACGACCGGGTTGCGCGTCTGCTCGTGATAGCGCGCGCCGGTGTCCGGGATGCGCAGGTTGAATACCGCCGCGATCAGGTAAAAAAGCGAGATCACCAGGATCGCCGCTTCGGGCGCGGTGTCGATGCCGGTCTCGATGCGGGGCAGGTCGATCGACAGCAATATCGCCGCGATCCTGGGGTTGATGAGGGCGCCGCCCAGCATGGTGCCGAGAATAATGGAAGCGACCGTCAGTCCCTCGATCCAGCCGTTGGCGATCACCAACTGCCGTGGCGGCAGCATCTCGGTGAGAATGCCGTATTTGGCCGGCGAGTAGGCGGCGGCGCCCAGCCCGACCACCGCATAGGACGCGAGAACGACCAGGTGAGTGCTTATTCCCAGCAGCGCAAAATAATCGTAAAAGAACATGAGCGCGCAGCCGCAAAGCTTGATGGCATTGGTGATGAACATTACCTTGCCTTTGGGCATGGAGTCGGCAAAGGCGCCGACGAAGGCCGCGAGCACGACGTAGGAGACGGTGAAGAAAAATTTCAGCAGCGGCGTCATCCATGCCGGGCCATGCAGGTCCACCAGCAGAGCAATCGCCGCGATGAGCAAGGCATTGTCCGCCAGCGACGAGAAAAACTGCGCCGCCATGACGGTGTAGAAACCGCGGTTCATCTAGGGAAAATGGCTGAATCGATTGTTGTAATTGTAGGCACGGCGCTTTATACCATGAATTGTCTGGCGCTATGCGCGTGCCGCGAAGCCCGGCTGAGTTGGCGAAGAACGGCCATAAGCTAGTCTTGTGGAAGGATTTATGGTTCAATAAGGCGGGGTAATACTGGGCCTCGGGAAGGTGCGGAGATGGCGGATAGAAGATTGCAAGTTTTTCATGCAGTGGCCAAACAGAGCAGCTTCACCAAAGCCGCCGAGACGCTGTTCATGACGCAGCCGGCGGTGACGTTTCAGATCAAGCAACTGGAGGAGCATTTCAACACTCGGCTGTTCGACCGCGGACACGGCAAGATCTCGCTTACTCCCGCGGGGGAGGTGGTGCTGGACTATGCGGAGAGAATTCTCTCGCTCTCGGCCGAGCTCGATACCCGCGTCAGCGAGTTGACCGGCGAGATCCAGGGTCTGCTGCTGATCGGCGCGAGCATGACCATCGCCGAGTTCCTGTTGCCGCGCGTGCTGGGAGAGTTCAAAGTCGCCTATCCCGCGGTCAAGGCGCGGCTGACCGTGGCGAACTCCGAGACCATCGAGCACGGCGTCGCGGCGCACAGCCTCGATATCGGCCTGATCGAGGCGCCTTCGCACGTTCCCAGCCTTTCCACCGAGGAATGCTGCGAGGACGAACTGCAGGTGGTGTGTTCGCCGACGCACCCGCTGGCAAAGCTGAAGACGGTAACGCCCAAGCAACTGTTGCAGCACGCGTACATCAGCCGCGAATCCGGCTCGGGTACGCGCGAAGTGACCGACAGCTATTTCCGCCACGCCGGTTTTACGCCGGAAGATGTGAATAGCGTGATGGAGCTGGGCAGCCCGGACGCGATCAAGGGCGTGGTCGAGACCGGCTTGGGCTTTGCCATCATGTCCAAGGTGATCGTGGCCAAGGAAAAGCAGCTCGGCATGCTGGTGGCGCTGCCGCTCGCGCCCAAGCTCACGCGCACGCTCTCGCTCGTCTATCCGAGGGAGAAGTTTCGCTCGCGCCTGGTCTCAAGCTTCGTCGAGTTTTCCAAGGGCAAGCTGAAGAGCGCCGGCAAGGGGTGAGGAGGTGATCCGCTTTTTCGCTCATCCGCAAACATAAATGCCGCGCCCGATCCGCGCCGGTTTCAAGCTTTCCGCCTTAAGACACAACCTCGGCGTCGCGCGCCGCCACGCGCCGCGGTCCAAAATCTGGGCGGTGGTGAAAGCCGATGCCTATGGCCACGGCCTCGCGCGCGTGGCGCAGGCGCTGGCCGCCGCCGAGGGCTATGCGCTGCTCGATCTGAACGAGGCGGTACGCCTGCGCGAGGCGGGAATCTCCAAACCCATCCTGCTGCTCGAAGGCGTGTTCCAGCCGGCGGATTTCGCGCTTGTCGATCGCTACGCACTGGCGCTGGTGGTGCATGACGCGGAGCAGATACTGATGCTCGAACGCGCCCGCCTGTCGTCTCAGATCGCGGTATTGCTCAAGCTGAACACTGGAATGAATCGACTGGGCTTCGCCGGAGCCCGGGTTCGCGCCGCCTATAGCCGGCTTGAAGCGAGCGGCAAGGCCGCGGCGATTTCGCTGATGACGCATTTTGCCGACGCGGACGGCCCCACGGGCGTCGCCGCGCAACTCGCGCGCTTCGTTGAATGGACGCACGGCCTGCAGGGAGAAGTGACGCTGGCCAACTCGGCCGCTGTTCTGCGTTACGCCGAAACCCATGCCGATTGGGTGCGGCCGGGGATCATGCTCTATGGCTGCTCGCCTTTCGCCGACGCGAGTGCCGAAGCCCTGGGATTACAACCCGTGATGACGCTGACGAGCGAGATCATCGCCGTTCAAGATCTCAAGCCCGGCGACCGGGTCGGATACGGCGGTACCTTCGTGGCGCAGCAAGCCATGCGCATCGGCGTGGTTGCCTGCGGCTATGCCGACGGATATCCGCGCCATGCGCCCGGGTTTAACGATAGGAACACGCCCATCGTCGTTGCCGGCAAGCGCACGGCCACCGTGGGCTGGGTGTCAATGGACATGCTTTGCGCCGATTTGAGCGCCATCCCGGAAGCCAGGGTCGGCAGCCCGGTCACCTTGTGGGGCGAGGGGCTGCCTGCGGACGAAGTCGCCGCCAGCGCCGGCACGGTCAGCTACGAGTTGCTGTGCGCGCTCGCGGCGCGCGTGCCACGACTGGAAATCGAATGATCTGGCGAAGCAGCGGTTTGTGGCGCGCGCGCCGGCCAAACAACGGTGCGCGCGTGCCACAACAGGAAATAGAATAATCTTGGCCAAGACAAAATCCATCTACACCTGCACCGAGTGCGGCGGCAGCGCGCCGAAATGGCAGGGCCAGTGTCCGAGTTGCGGCGCCTGGAACGCCTTGGTCGAAACCGTCGCCGAGGCCGCATCGACGCACCGCTACAAGAGCGCGGCGGGCGCCTCCAAACTGCGGAAACTGGCCGAGGTGAGCGCGCGCGAGGCGCGGCGCCTGCCCACTGGGGTGGCCGAGTTCGACCGTGTGCTGGGCGGCGGACTGGTCGCCGGGCAGGTGGTGCTGATCGGTGGTGATCCGGGCATCGGCAAGTCGACGCTGCTGCTGCAGGCACTTGCCGCCATGAGCAGGGAGCATCTGGCTATCTACGTCAGCGGCGAGGAATCGGCCGAGCAAGTGGCACTGCGCGCTACCCGCCTCGCGCTCGACTCGGGCGGCCTGCAGTTGCTCGCCGAGATCAATCTGGAAAAAATCCAGACGGTTCTCGCCGCGGCGAAGCCGGAAATCGTGGTCATCGATTCCATCCAGACGCTTTATTCCGACGCGCTTTCCTCGGCGCCGGGGTCGGTGGCGCAGGTGCGGGAATGTGCCGCGCAGTTGACGCGCCTGGCGAAGCAGACCGGCACGACCGTCGTTTTCATCGGCCACGTGACCAAGGAAGGCGCGCTCGCCGGGCCGCGGGTGCTGGAGCATATCGTCGACACCGTGCTTTACTTCGAGGGCGACACGCACCAGAGCTTCCGCTTGATTCGCGCCTTCAAGAACCGTTTCGGCGCGGTCAACGAACTGGGCGTGTTCGCCATGACGGACAAGGGACTGAAGGGGGTGTCCAATCCTTCCGCGCTGTTTCTGTCGCGGCACGGCGGCGAGGTGCCGGGTTCCTGCGTGCTGGTGACGCAAGAAGGCACGCGGCCCCTGCTGGTCGAGATCCAGGCGCTGGTGGACGAGGCGCATGCGCCCAACCCGCGCCGTCTCTCCGTCGGGCTGGAGCAGAACCGCCTGGCCATGCTGCTCGCCGTGCTGCACCGGCACGCGGGCATCGCCTGTTTCGACCAGGACGTGTTCGTCAATGCCGTGGGCGGGGTGAAAATCAGCGAGCCCGCCGCCGATCTCGCGGTGCTGTTGGCGATCGTGTCATCGTTGCGCGCCAAGCCGCTGCCGCAGAAGCTGGTGGTGTTCGGGGAAGTGGGCCTGGCGGGCGAAATTCGCCCCGCGCCGCGCGGGCAGGAGCGGCTGCGCGAGGCAGCCAAGCTCGGTTTCACCCAGGCGATCATTCCCAAGGCGAATGTGCCCAGGCAGGCGATAAGCGGTCTGGAAATTATCGCGAGCGACCGGATCGAAGACGCGATCGCGCGCCTGCGCTAGCGCCGGCGCGCGAGGCGCGCGGCGAGCACGCCGCTGCGGACGGCCGACTCCAGCGTGGCCGGGTAGTCGCCGGCGGTGTAATCCCCCGCCAGATAGAGATTGCCGACGGCAGTCTGATTGCCGGGCCGCGCGAGGCCGGGACGGCAGGAGTAAGTGGCGCGCTTTTCCGCGATCACGCGCGACCACAGCGGCTGCGGCAGGCCGGGCAGAAATGCGGTGAGTTCGCGATGCATGGCGCTTGCCACCACGTCCTGGGCAACGTTCCGATGGACGCCGCGCGCGCTGATCACCCCCGCAAGCAGTCCCGCCGTGCCATTCAGCCTGCCGCGGTCGAATACCCACTGAATCGTGCCGCCATCGAAGCCGGTCATGGCCTGAGGCATCGACACTTCCGGCGGATACCGCAGATAGCAGGTGTAGATCGGCTCGTAGGCGAAGGCTGCCAGGCTCCGGCGTGTAGTCGCGAGCACGGGGAACCGGTCCAGCAACGCGTCGATTTGATGCGGCCCGACGGCGAGGATGGCATGGGTGTAGCGCTCCGGACTCGCGTCCAGGACGAAGCCGTCCACGCTCTGATCCAGCGTTCGCACCGGCGTTCCCAGCCGCACCGCGCCGCCGTTGGCGCGCACAAATGCCGCCGCTGGCTCGGGAAAGAGTTTACCCAGATCGGCGCGCGGGATGAGAAAATCGCTCGCCTCGCGCGCGCCGTCCAGCCCATCGCGCAACACGTTTAAGAACACCTGCGCCGAGGCCGAGGCAGCCGGGGTGTTGAGGGCGGACACGCACAAAGGCTCCCATAAATAGCGCGCGAGCGCCCCGCTCTGGCGGTGCAATGCGAGCAACTCGCTGACCGGCATGTCGGCGGCGATGCGATAAGCGTTGCGGCGCATCGCCGCCACAAAACGCAGGGCGGCGAACCGCTCACCCCAGGCCGGCCCGCCGGCAGTCAACAGGGCTGCGACCAGATGCAGCGGCGCGGGAAGGCGCGGCGCGCGCAGGCTGAACTTGCCTGGGTACTCGATGGCTAGCGGCGCTCGCAGCAGCAGTTGGTCCGGATCGGCGCCTACCGCGCGCATCAGGCGCAGGGTTTCGCGGTAAGCGCCGATGAGCAGGTGCTGGCCGTTGTCGAGTTCGATGCCTTCGATTTCCACCGAGCGCGCGCGGCCGCCCGGATGCCGTGCTGCTTCGAATACCGTGACCGTGACTTTTGCCTGCGCCAATGTCGCCGCAGCGGCCAGGCCGGCCCAGCCGGCACCGATAATGGCGACGTTCACGCCGTCATCCAGGTCTTCCACGCAATCCACAGCTTGCGCACGGGGGTCAACGCCGTGTGCTGGGTGAGCACCCTGCAGCCGTCGGCTTCGATTTCCCCGAGCAGCGTGCGGTAGATTGCCGCCATGATCAGGCCGGGCCGCTGCGCCTTGCGGTCCACTTCAGGCAGTTTTTCGAAGGCCGCGGCGTAATAGCGCTCGGCGCGCTCGATCTGAAACGCCATCAGGCGGACGAAGTTCTCGCTCTGGCGCGCGTGCAGGATGTCGGCCGCGCTGACCCCGAATTGCTGCAGTTCGCTCAAGGGCAGATAGATGCGCCCCTTGCGGCTGTCCTCGCCGACGTCGCGGATGATGTTGGTGAGCTGGAAAGCGAGTCCCAGGGTGTGGGCATAGGCCAGCGTCTGTTCGTCGCGGTAGCCGAAGATGGAGGCCGCCAGCAGGCCCACCACGCCGGCGACGCGGTGGCAGTATTGCTCCAGCGCGGCGAAATCGAGGTAGCGGCTCTGGCTCAGGTCCATTTCCATGCCGTCGATGATCTCGGCCAGATATTCGTGCTTGATGCCGAAGGGCTGAAGCGCGGACTCGAGCGCCAGCGCCACCGGATGCTGCGGCTCTCCGGCGTAAAGCCGGACAAGTTCCTGCCGCCACCAGGCAAGCTTGGCGTGCGCGACGCCGGTATCGGTGCATTCATCGACGATATCGTCCACCTCGCGGCAGAAGGCGTACAGCGCCGTAATGGCGCGGCGGCGTTCCGGCGGCAGGAACAGGAAGGAGTAGTAGAAGCTCGATCCGCTCTGCGCGGCCTTGTGTTGACAGTATTCGTCTGGTTTCAAGGACATTCCGGTAGCGGGTGTCGCGATTCAGCGTGGCTAGAAAATTCGGCAGCGTAGCATCAGCCCGCCAACGCCCTGATTAGCAGTAAGGGCCAGTCGTAAGCTCTCAATACTGGCCGGTGATGGTAGACGTCGCCCCCGGCCTTGTCTATTTTTTCGAGTATGCGCAGACCGCCCTGGACGATGGTACGGATTTCCAGGCCTATGCGCCCTGGCAGAACGCTGCCCAAAGGCGCCCCCGATTTCATCAGCGCGCGCGCACGCTCGATCTGAAACCGCATCAAGTCCTGCCATTGACCGGATGTGTCGCGGTTGGCAATCTGGCGCTCGGTCACACCAAAACGCCGCATTTCGTCCTGCGGCAGGTAGATTCGGTCTTTGCTCCAGTCGATCTCCACGTCCTGCCAGAAATTGATTAGCTGCAGGCTGGTGCAGATCGCATCGGAGCGCTTAAGGTTATCTCCGCTTGCGGCGCCGAATAGATGCAGCAGCAGGCGGCCTACCGGGTCGGCCGAGCGCCGGCAGTAGTCTAGAATCTCGGCGAAGTCGGCATAGCGCTTCTTGACCACGTCCTGCGCAAATGCATCGAGCAGGGCGTGAAACAGCGGCAGCGGCAGTCGGTATTGGTTCACGATCTGTCCGAGTTCGGCGAAAAGCGGGCGTTGTGGCGCAGCGCCCGCCTCCAATCGTCCGAGTTCTTGACGATAAACATCCAACTGTGCCAGCCGCTCGGCGGCCGGCAGATCGCCTTCGTCGGCAAAATCGTCCGCCGAGCGGGCAAAGCGGTAGATAACCGCGACCGGATGGCGCAATGGGGCCGGCAGGAGTACCGAGGCGACCGGGAAATTTTCGTAGTGGCCTGCCGACATTAGCTTGAAATTCTTGAGGAATTACTTAAAGTTTGGGCTGACAGTATATGGGGAAATCGCGTAAAATTGCATCCGCGCGAAGGTGGCGGAATTGGTAGACGCACTGGATTTAGGTTCCAGCGCCTTACGGCATGGGGGTTCGAGTCCCTTCCTTCGCACCATGCCGTGGGGCTTGATAAGTGGGTAAGCAAAAGGGGGCGCCTCCTTTCGATTTCCCGGTTTAGATACGGACTTTGAGGGAATTTGATGCAAACAAGTTTGGAAAATCTGGGCTCGCTTGAGCGCCGCCTGAACATGGCGGTTCCGGTTGAGGAGATCGAAAAACAGGTCGACGAGCGTCTGAAAAAACTCTCCCGCAACCTGCGCATGGCGGGCTTTCGTCCGGGCAAGGTGCCGCTGAAACTCGTCGCCCGGCAATATGGACCGCAGGTGCGCTCCGAGGTTATCGGCGACGCCGTGCAGAAAGCTTTCAACGATGCGGTGCGCGAGCAGAACCTCAATGTGGTCGGCGATCCGCGCATCGAGCCCAAGTCGGGCGGGGCCGATGCCAAGAGCATCGAGTTCAGCGCCATATTCGAGATCTATCCGGAAGTGGTCCTGGGCGACATCGGCGAGAGCAGGATCGAACGCCCCGCGCTCACGCTGGGCGATGCCGAGGTCGACAAGACGCTGGCAATCCTGCGCAAACAGCGCCAGCATTTCCACCGGGTGGAACGGCCGGCGGCAGCGGGCGATCGCGTGACGGCGGATTTTTTGGGCAAGATCGACGGCGTCGAATTTGCCGGCGGCAAGGCCAGTGATTTCGTCTTTGTGCTGGGCGAGAAGCAGGTGCTGCCCGAGTTTGAAGCCAACGCCCTCGGACTTGAGGCCGGCGGGAACAAGACGTTCGATTTGACTTTCCCCGCCGATTATCATGGCAAGGACGTAGCCGGCAAGAGCGCCGGCTTCGAACTCAAAGTCAAGCTGGTCGAAGAGGGGCACCTGCCCGAGATGGACGCCGAGTTCGCCCGCTCGCTCGGTGTGGCCGACGGCGACCTCGCCACGATGCGCGCCGAGGTCAAGGCCAATATCGAGCGCGAGGTGAAAAAACGCGCCCAGACCGATATCAAGAACAAGGTCATGCAGGTGCTGCTCGACGCGACCAAGATCGCTCTGCCCAAGGCGCTGATCGAGATGGAAACGCAGCGCCTGGTGCAGGCTACGCGCGCCGACCTGGAGGCGCGCGGCATGAAGATCGAGCAGTTGCCGATCAATCCCGAGATGTTCGAGCAGCAGGCACGGCGCCGCGTATCGCTGGGTCTGATCATCGCCGAAATGGTGAAGGCGCATGGTCTTGCGGCCAAGCCGGAGCAGGTGCGCGCCATGGTGCAGGAGCAGGCCGAGAGCTACGAGCAACCCGATGAGGTGGTAAAATGGGTTTATTCGCAGCCTCAGCGCCTGAGCGAGATCGAAAGCCTGGTGCTGGAGGATAACGTCGTCGCCTGGGTGCTAGCGCACGCCAAGGTCGAGGACAAAGCGGTGAATTTCGACGAATTCATGGGGAAGACAGCATGATGCAGCCGGGCTGGAAGCCGCGCGCGGCGGGATGGATGGAGCCGCAGGCCGATTTCGAAGGTGCCCGGAGCCTGGGCCTGATCCCCATGGTCATCGAGCAGAGCGGCCGGGGCGAGCGCGCCTACGATATCTACTCGCGCCTGCTGAAGGAACGGGTCGTGTTCCTGGTGGGCGTGGTGAACGAGATGACGGCCAACCTGATCGTCGCCCAGTTGCTGTTCCTGGAATCGGAAAATCCGGACAAGGATATCTCTTTCTATATCAATTCGCCGGGCGGTTCGGTCTCCGCCGGACTGGCCATCTACGACACCATGCAGTTCATCAAGCCCGACGTGAGCACCTTGTGCGTGGGCCAGGCCGCCAGCATGGGATCTTTTCTGCTCGCAGCGGGGGCCAAGGGCAAGCGTTTCTGCCTGCCCAATTCGCGCGTCATGATCCACCAGCCGATGGGCGGCTTCCAGGGACAGGCCTCGGACATCGAAATCCACGCCAAGGAAATTCTGTACCTGCGCGGGCGGCTCACCGAAATGCTGGCTCTGCACACCGGCCAGAGCGTGGAGACCATCGCGCGCGACACCGATCGGGACAATTTCATGTCGGCTGGCGAAGCGGTGAAATACGGCTTGGTGGATAATGTGCTGAGCAACCGCGCCGACACCCAGAAATGAGGCTTAAATGAGCGAAAGAAATACCGGTGAAAAACTCCTGTACTGTTCCTTCTGCGGCAAGAGCCAGCATGAGGTGAGGAAGCTTATCGCCGGGCCCTCGGTGTTCATCTGCGACGAATGCATCGAGCTGTGCAACGACATCATCCGCGAGGAAACCAGCACCGGCAAGAGCGGCAAGACCGTCAAGTCCGATCTGCCCACGCCGAAGGAGATCTGCGACATTCTCGGCGAATACGTGATCGGCCAGGAGGTGGCGAAGAGAATCCTGTCGGTGGCGGTATATAACCATTACAAGCGGCTCAAGCACCTGTCCAAGAACGACGAGGTCGAGCTGGCGAAGTCGAACATCCTGTTGATCGGGCCCACGGGCTCGGGCAAGACCCTGCTCGCGCAGACGCTGGCGCTGCTGCTGAACGTGCCCTTCGTCATCGCCGACGCCACCACCCTCACCGAGGCGGGTTATGTCGGCGAGGACGTCGAAAACATCATCCAGAAACTGCTGCAGAACTGCGACTACGACGTGGACAAGGCCAAGCGCGGCATCGTCTACATCGACGAGATCGACAAGATCTCGAGAAAGTCGGACAACCCGTCGATCACCCGCGACGTCTCCGGCGAGGGCGTGCAACAAGCGCTGCTGAAGCTGATCGAGGGCACCATCGCCTCGGTGCCGCCGCAGGGCGGCAGGAAGCATCCCAACCAGGATTTCGTGCAGGTGGACACGACCAATATCCTGTTCGTCTGCGGCGGGGCCTTCGACGGCCTGGATAAGATCATCCGCAGCCGTTCGGAGAAGAGCGGCATCGGCTTCGGCGCCGAGGTGCGCAGCCTCAAGGACAGCAAGGACATCACCGCGGTGCTGCGCGCGGTCGAGCCCGAAGACTTGATCAAGTATGGCCTGATCCCGGAGTTCGTCGGGCGCATGCCGGTGCTCGCCACCCTGGAAGAGCTGGACGAGGCGGCGCTGATGCAGATCCTGACCCAGCCGAAGAACGCGCTGCTCAAGCAATACCAGAAAATGTTCAGCATGGAGGGCGTGGAACTCGAAGTGCGGGATGGCGCGCTGCGAGCGATCGCCAGGCGGGCGCTGGAGCGCAAGACCGGCGCGCGAGGGCTGCGGTCCATCCTAGA
>JACRAS010000246.1 GCA_016234705.1 Betaproteobacteria bacterium
GATTCATTTTTGCGGCGGCGATTATAACCCGGCAGTTATCCGATTACCCCATCCGCTATAATCCGCAGCGAATTGCCACCATGCCCGTTTGCCGCTATGCCCGCCATCCACCTGTTGCCCGACCTGCTCATCAATCAAATCGCCGCCGGCGAGGTGATCGAGCGCCCCGCCGCCGCGCTCAAGGAACTGCTGGAGAACAGTCTGGATGCGGGCGCGACCGACATCGCGGTGCAACTGGAAGGCGGCGGCATCAAATTATTACGGGTCCGCGACAACGGCCGTGGCATCGCCAGAGACGAGTTGCCGCTGGCGCTGATGCGCCACGCCACCAGCAAGATCGCCTCGCTGGATGATCTGCAACAAGTCGCCAGCATGGGCTTTCGCGGCGAGGCGCTGGCGAGCATGGCGGCAGTGGCGCATCTCGCCCTCACCAGCCGAACCTCATCTGACACGCACGGCTGGAAAGTGGATGCGCTGAACGGCGTCGTCGGCGAACCCGCGCCCGCCAGCCACGCGCCGGGCACCACTGTGGAGATTCGCGATCTGTACTTCAACACCCCGGCGCGGCGCAAGTTCTTAAAATCGGAAGACACCGAATTCGCCTGGTGCGAAGAAGCCTTCAAGCGCATCGCCATGTCGCGCCCCGATGTCGCCTTTTCGCTGCAACACAACGGCAAGACCGTCTGGCAACTCAGGGGACAGAGGACAGAAGACAGAGGACAGAAACCCTCACGCCCGCTCATAGCAGATGGGTTGGAAGAAAGAATATCTGCCCTGCTGGGCGATGGCTTCGGCCACGCCGCCGTGACGGTGAAACGCGGCGCCGCAAACCTGTCGCTGCAAGGCCTGGCCGCGCTGCCCGCCTATTCGCGCAGCTCGCGCGACGCGCAATACTTCTTCGTCAACGGTCGCTTCGTGCGCGACAAGGTCGCCAGCCACGCGCTGCGCCAGGCCTATCAGGACATCCTGCACCACCAGCGCCATCCGGCCTTCGTGCTGTTTCTCGAACTGCCGCCGGAGCAAGTGGATGTGAACGTGCATCCCGCCAAGAGCGAAGTGCGCTTCCGCGAGAGCCAGGGGATACATCAGTTCATTTTTCATACGCTGCAACAGGCGCTCGCTGTTCCGGCAAGCGGGCGGGACGCCCGCGCTCCGGCGCAGCAGCCCGCGCCGTTTATTCCGGCGCAACAAAACATGCGGCTGGGCGTAGCGGAACGGGAAGCCGCTTATCGCTTGTGGGAAGTACAAACAGGGATCAGGGATCAGGGATCAGTTGTCAGTAGTCAGTTGTCAGAAAGAGGGGGGGTAGCAACTGCCACCTGTCACCTGACTCCTGACTCCTTCCCTCTCGGCTACGCTCTCGCGCAACTGTCCGGCATCTACATCCTCGCGCAGAATTCACAAGGTTTGATCGTCGTAGACATGCATGCCGCACACGAGCGCATCGTGTATGAAAAACTCAAGACCTCGCTGGATGCGGAACAAATCGCCATGCAACCGCTGCTGATCCCGGTGAGTTTTTATGCCAATGCGCTGGAGGTCGCCACGGCGGAAGCGGAACAGGACGCGCTCAGGAAACTCGGCTTCGACATCGCGCCGCTGTCGCCCACCCAGCTCGTGGTGCGCGCCATGCCGGCGCTGCTCAAGCAGGCCGAAGCCGAAACGGTGGCGCACGAAGTGCTGCGCGAACTGCGCGAGTTCGGCGCATCGCGCGCGCTCACCGAACGGCGCAACGAGTTGCTCGCCACCCTCGCCTGCCACGGCGCGGTGCGCGCCAACCGGATCTTGAGCGTCACCGAGATGAATGCGCTGTTGCGCGAGATGGAACGAACCGAACGCGCCGACCAATGCAACCACGGCCGCCCGACCTGGTTCCAGCTTTCGCTGGGCGATCTGGATAAGATGTTCATGCGCGGAAAATGAGGACACAGGAATCAGGGATCAGGGACACCCGCAAGGGGTACGCCGGCGGGTGTCCCGCCGCGAAGCGGCGACCCTTCCGCAGTCAGGGATCAGGAAAATTGCCCCCTGCAATTTTTTTGATGGGTCCCACCGCCAGCGGCAAGACCTCTGTCGCGGTGGAACTCGCGCAATCCTTGCCGGTGGAAATCATCAGCGTGGATTCGGCGCTGGTGTACCGCGACATGAATATCGGCACCGCCAAGCCGGACGCCGCCACCCTCGCCCGCGCGCCGCACCACCTGCTCGACATCATCAACCCCACCGAAGCCTATTCCGCCGCCGCGTTTCGCCACGACGCGCTGCGCCTGATGGCGGACATCACGCGGCGCGGGCGCATCCCCTTGCTGGTCGGCGGCACGATGCTTTACTTCAAAGCGCTGCGCGATGGTTTGAGCGATCTGCCACAAGCCGATCCCGCCGTGCGCGCCGCGCTCGATGCCGAGATCGCGCAGCACGGCGCGCCGTATTTGCACCAACAATTGACCGTCGTGGATGCCGAAACCGCCGCGCGTCTCGCGCCGAATTACAGCCAGCGCATCGGGCGC
>JACRAS010000247.1 GCA_016234705.1 Betaproteobacteria bacterium
GGGCGCGGGCATCGTGGCCGATTCCGACCCGGCGTCCGAATGGCAGGAAACGCTGAACAAGGCGCGCGCCGTGCTGCGCGCGGCGGAAATGGCCGCAGCCGGCCTGGACTCAAGGCTGGAGGACTGATCATGCTGCTCATGATCGACAATTACGATTCATTCACCTACAACCTGGTGCAGTATTTCGGCGAGCTGGGCGAGGAGGTGCGGGTGGTGCGCAACGACGCCATCGATCTCGCCGGAATCGCGGCGCTTGCGCCCGCGCGCATTGTCATCTCGCCCGGCCCCTGTACCCCCAGCGAAGCCGGCATCTCGGTGCCCCTGGTGCGCGCGTTCGCCGGCAAGCTGCCCATCCTCGGCGTGTGCCTCGGGCATCAGGCGATAGGCCAGGCCTTCGGCGCCCGCATCGTGCACGCGGGCCGGGTGATGCACGGCAAGACCTCCGCCATCCGCCACGCATCGAAGGGCGTGTTCGCCGGGATGCCGTCGCCGTTCCCGGCGACCCGCTATCATTCGCTCGCGATCGAGCGCGCCAGCCTGCCGGATTGCCTGGAAGTCACCGCCGAGAGCGAAGACGGCGAAATCATGGGCGTGCGCCACCGGCAGTTCGCGCTCGAGGGCGTGCAGTTCCATCCCGAATCGATACTCACCGAACACGGCCACGCGCTGCTGAAGAATTTTCTCCGATAGGAATCGAACCATGTCCATGACGCCACAGGATGCGCTGCTGCGCGCGATCGAGCACCGCGAGATTTTCCACGACGAGATGCTCGATCTGATGCGCCAGATCATGAGCGGGAAGCTGTCGCCGCTGATGATCGCGGCCATCACCATCGCGCTGCGGGTGAAAAAGGAAACCATAGGCGAGATCACCGCCGCGGCCCAGGTGATGCGCGAACTCGCGACCAAGGTCGAGGTCGGGGATGCGCACAATCTGGTGGACGTGGTCGGCACCGGCGGCGACGGCGCGCGCACCTTCAACATCTCGACCGCGGCCATTTTCGTTGCCGCCGCATCCGGGGCGCGCGTGGCCAAGCACGGCGGGCGCGCCGTGTCCTCGCAGTCGGGCAGCGCCGACGTGCTCGAGGCGCTGGGGGTCAACATCGACCTCAAGCCCGCGCAGGTGGCGCATTGCATAGACGAAACCGGCGTCGGCTTCATGTTCGCGCCCAACCACCACACGGCGATGAAGCACGCCGCGCCGGTGCGGCGCGAGCTGGGGGTGAGAACCATATTCAACATCCTCGGGCCGCTCACCAACCCGGCCGGCGCGCCGACCCAGTTGATGGGCGTGTTCCATCCCGATCTGGTGGGGATCCAGATCCGCGTGCTGCAGCGCCTGGGGGCGCGCCACGCCATGACCGTGTTCGGGCTGGAAGGGCTGGACGAAATCTCGATCAGCGGCAAAACCATGATCGGCGAGCTGAAGGACGGCCGCATCGAGGAGTACACCGTGCATCCGGAGCGCTTCGGCCTGCCGCTGCACGACCCGCGCACGCTGTGCGTGGAAACGGTGGAGCAATCCCGCGCCATGGTGCTGGGCGCGCTCGAAAACAAAATAGGTGCGGCGCGCGACATCGTCGCGCTCAATGCCGGCGCCGCCATCTATGTCGCGGGCAAGGCGGCGAGCATGGAAGAGGGCGTGGAACAGGCGTTCGAAGCCATCGCCGACGGCGCGGCGCGGGCCAAGCTGGACCAGTTCGCGCAGCTGACGCAGAAGCTCGCGTCTAGAAACTAGAGGCTGGAAACTAGAGATTAGAGACTCAAAAATGCCTGGTGTTTTTTTCAGTTTCCAGTTTCTAGTATCTAGTATCTAGTATCCAGTCTCTTCTCATGTCCGACATCCTGAACCAGATTCTCGCGCGCAAAGCCGAAGAAGTCGCCGCGGCGAAACGCGAGCGGCCACTCGGGCGCGTGCGCGACGAGGCGCGGGGGGCGCCGCCGCCGCGCGATTTTGCCGGCGCGCTCAGGGCGAAAATCGCCGCCGGCCGCGCGGCGGTTATCGCCGAAATCAAGAAGGCCAGCCCGAGCAAGGGCCTGTTGCGCGCGGATTTCGATCCGGCCGCGATCGCGGCGAGCTATGCCGCGCACGGGGCGGCCTGCCTGTCGGTGCTGACCGACCGCGATTTCTTCCAGGGCGAGCCGCAGTACCTGGCGGCGGCGCGAAACGCCTGCGCCTTGCCCGCGCTGCGCAAGGACTTCATGCTCGACCTCTATCAGGTGTTCGAGGCGCGCGCGCTCGGCGCGGACTGCATCCTGCTCATCGCTGCGGCCCTGGAGCTTGCGCGCATGCAGGAGCTCGAGTCGGCGGCACAGGAACTGGGCATGGCGGTGCTCATAGAAGTGCACGACGCCGCCGAGCTCGCGACGGCGCTCGCGCTGCGCACCCCGCTCATAGGCATCAACAACCGCGACCTGCGCAGTTTCGAGACGCGTCTCGCGACCACGCTCGAGCTGTTGCCGCGCATTCCGCCCGGGCGCGTCGTGATCACCGAGAGCGGCATTCGCACGCGCGAGGACGCGGCCTTGATGCGCGCGAACGGCGTCCACGCGTTCCTGGTGGGGGAGGCCTTGATGCGCGCGCCGGATCCCGGAGTGGAACTTCAGCATATTTTTTCGACAAATTGATCGATCCAACACCAGTCACGTTTTCCGCGATCGATTGCGGGAGTTGTTTCAGGCGCCTGGCGCGAACCGGTTGCTGCCCGGTCCGGCTGGGAGTTCTTCCACGCTCTTTTTTCATCGGGGTCTAAGGGCATGGCAAGCCGGGAGGCGCAGAAATTAATCAAGGCGGCACGATCAGGCGATGCGCTGGCGCGTTTCCGACTCGGGCGTCTTTACCTGGCCGGCGGCGAGGGTCTGGCGGCAAATCCGGCGGCGGCACTGAATTGGCTGGTACTCGCATGGAAAGGCGGTCATCCCGAGGCCGCCCGGGAAATGGCGGAACGGCTGCATCCCGGCGCGGTATCGAATGACGCGAGGAAGGACTACGTGGCCGCCTGCCGCGACGCGGCAGCGTCCGGGTCCCCGGCGGCTCACTTTGCACTGGGGAACATTTATCGGCAGGCCGGACAGCATGAGGCCGCCGTCGAGAGTTTTCGCCGGGCTGCCGAGGCCGGTCATGCCGGCGCGGCGCAGCAATTGGGCGAAATGCTGGTCGGGGACGCCAAGCTCGAGCCCCAGGAAACCGGCAGACGCTGGCTGGAGGAAGCGGTATCACGGGGCGAAGCGAGCGCCGTGCGGCCGCTGGCCGATCTATTGTGGCGCGCGGGCGATGTCGCGGCGGAACCCTGGCTGCGCCAACTGGCGCAACAGGGCGATACGGAAGCGATGGCACGGCTCGCCGAGCGATTGCTGCAAGCCCCTACAGGTGAACGACTGCACGAGGCCCGGCGCTGGTTGGTCGGTGCTGCCCGGCGTGATCATCCGCGCGCACTGTGGCTGTTGGGCCGCTTGCATGCCCGCTGGTTGCGCGGTCCGAAATTGGAAGGCGCGGCCCCGCACTCGCCGCAGAAAGCGGTCGAATACCTTGCCCGAGCGGCAGCGCAAGACGTCGCCGAAGCGCATTGGGACTTGGCGCAGATCTACGAGCAGCCCGGCCACGCGGGACGCGATCTGCGACTGGCACGGCTGCATCTGGAAGCAGCAGCGCACGCCGGGACTGCGCCGGCACAGGTCAAGCTGGCGCGGCGATTGATCGCCCGGCGCGACGATCCCGAAGCCTGGCTGGAGGCCGGCCAATGGCTACACGCGGCGCGGGAGGCGCGGGAGACGCGCGCGGAGGCTGAAACCCTGATCGACGCCATTGCCGATCGGGCGCCGCCGTGGCCGGCGGCCGTGCTCGCCCGGCAGGCGCGGTTGCTGCCGCAGTTGGCGCAAACTCACCCGCGTCTGGCGGCACACCTGGGGTTGGCCGCCCGCTTCGGACTGACGACGCGGGAGGCGCTTTTCATCGATCCCTCTGGGGCGGATCAGGGATGGTGCTTGCTCGCCGATCTCCGCCACCACTTCAGCTACAAGCCGTGGCGACTGGTGCGGGTGGAAACCGAGGAGCAGCGCGCGGCGCTGCGCGCGGCGGTAGAGCCGGCCCTGCCGTCCTTCAAGGGCGAGCAGGAGGCGCCAGAAGGGACCACCCGCGCCCGCGCGCGCCGGCTGGCAAGCCTGTTGTACGGCGCGCGGATCGACCCTGCGTGGTTTATCCGCGACTGGCAAACGCCGTCGTAGCGGCGGCTTGCGCGCGCGGCCTGCCGGGCTGGACCCGAATCTCCTCTTCCCCATCTTCCGTCGCCGGGGGTGTCGCCCGACGCCGGGGGCTACTGCCTGCAATGCGGAAAATATCGAAAGTGACGGCGGCCATGTGATGCCGGGAGGCATACGGCGAGTGGCGGGAAAACGAAGTAGCAAACGAAGCGAAGCACATAAAACGTCCGCCGGAAGGCGGCCGATTTGGCCTCGGATCGAAATGAACCGATCAGAAGCTATGGGTTATGCCAAAATCCCAACGGCTGGGATCGAAGCCTGCCTTGCTGGCGGCGCCAGGAACCACGGTGGCAGCACCGCCGGGGGGAGTACCGGCGGGGCCCATAACCATGGCGGAGGTGTCGCCCCCGCCGATCAGGATACGCGCGGCGTTCTGGTCGTTGGTGCCTTTGGTGTAGCCGAAGTTGAGCCGGGTGCGCTTGCTCAAGGGGTAGCGGTAAGCGACGCCAAAGGTTTGGAAGTCCGCGCCGGTAACATTGGCGGTTTTGTCTCTCAGCTTCGAGTAGGCGACCATCAAATTGCCCGTGCCGGCCGGAACGTTGACACCGATGTGCCATGCGTTTGCCTCTTGCGGAATAAGTAGTGGGGCGTTAACCGCAGGTGCCACGGCGGGAGTTGGATATACCAACCCGGTCCCGGCGCGATTGCGCTCTTTGCCTTGGCCATAGCCGGCGTAGAGTGTAAACATACCGAAGTTGTAGTTGCCGCCCACCACCCACCCCCTGTTCTTGATAACCTGGGTCTGCGCGGCAGTGATCGCGGTATTGGCATTCAATTCTTGATAGGCAGCGGACAGGTTAAGCGGGCCTTTATTGTAGTTCACGTCCAGGCCTGACAGCCTGCCGCCCTTGTCGGAGGAGCCAAGGGTCAAATCGTCGCCTTGCACGTTGTTCTCGTTGCCCGAGCCGAGCACGACCTCGACTGTCACGCCATCGAAGAATTTGGGCGACATGTATGAGGCGACGTTGTTCTGGCGGGTGGTGTAGCCAGGGAGGTAGGCAAAGGTGGCGAACATGGTGTTGCCATGAGCCAATCCGGCCGTGTCGATGGCGGCATAGGTCGCCACCATCGGGCTGTACTGGCGCCCGAACATCAGCCCACCCATCGTCTTGCTGCTCAGGCCGGCAAAGGCCTGGCGCGAAATGAGTTGGCTGCCGGTAGCTGCGCTGTTGGTAAATGTGCCACCGAACGCGGAGCCGACTTGGGCCCTATTGACACCGGGCGCTTGGGCGGTACCACCGACGACACCGGTGTCAAGCTGGATACCGGATTCCAAGAGTAAAATCGCCGAGAGGCCGTTGCCCAGGTCTTCGTTGGCCCTCAGGCCGATACGGCTGCCGGCGCCGCCGCCGCTGGTGACGACCGTCTTGTTGCCGAAACCGGCGTTATCCATGACGACACCGACGTCGATGATGCCGTACAACCCTACCGAAGTCGGGCCGGAAGGCACGGGAGCAAGGGGCGACTGCGCGAAAGCCGCGCCGGAAAACAGGCCAGCAATGGCCAGGGCGATCACTTTCTTTTGCATGGTTTGATTCCTTTAAAAATTTGGAAGAAAACCCGTTGTCCGGGTTGAGCGAATAATAGAAGAGGCGGGAGTGAGCGCGGCGCCAGTTGGCAAAAAACGGCGGATTCAACGGAAAATGAGGCGGCGGTTGCCGTTTGTTGTTGTTTTAGAGCAACAGACAGCGCAGCCGGCTTCGGGTGATGTCTTCGCTTGGGCGCGAGCGGACACGCCGGGCAGCCCCGCCCGCTGCCGAAGGTGCTATCGGCCGGGTTAATCCTCATGTTTGGCAACCGTCGTCGAGGTACGGCAGCACCTCGATGATGCAAAAGATTTTCTAACCGGACTGGGCAGTCGCCGCCATGAAGGCCGCCTCGGCCCTCTTCATAAGACTCGGGTGGAGAGTGCCAAGCTGAACGCAAGGTTAAGCGGTGCGCAGCTGCGCCGGCTTCAGTTCGGGCTTGAGAATTATAAAGCAGCAGTTTACAATTCTCATTCATGCGCTACATCCGACGTCAACTGGAGGAGCAGGTGTTGCGGGCGGCGAAGGGCTTTCCGGCCGTGGTGCTGACCGGGCCGCGCCGCGCCGGCAAGACGCTGCTGCTGCGCCGGCTGTTTCCCAAGGCGAGCTACTTCCTGCTCGAAGACCCCGACGTGGTGGCGCGGCTCCGGGCCGATCCGCAGGGATTCCTCGACGCCGTGCCGACGCCTGCGATCCTCGACGAGGTGCAGAATGTGCCGGAGGTGTTCGCGAATGTGCGCTCGCGGATTGATCGCCGGCCGCGGCGAGCGGGCCAGTGGCTGTTGACCGGTTCGCAGGAGTCGCCGCTGATGCGGGGCGTGACGGAATCCATGGCCGGCCGCGCGGCAGTGCTGCAACTGCTCCCGCTGTCGTGGCGTGAGACGCCGAGGGTCAGCCTGTGGCGCGGCGGGTATGCCGAGGTGGTGGCGCGTCCGGGCAGTGCGCGGTTGTGGTTCAGTTCGTATTTGCAGACCTACCTGGAGCGGGATGTCCGGGCCGTGACGGCGGTGAAGGATCTCGCGTTGTTCCGCCGGTTCCTCGCACTGCTGGCCAGCCGGCACGGGCAGGTGTTGAACAAGACTGATCTGGCCGCGCCGCTGGGTGTGAGTGTACCGACCATTGCCCAGTGGCTCGGCGTGCTGGAGACGACCGCGCAAATCCTGATCGTGCCGCCGTTTTACGAGAACCTCGGCAAACGCCTGATCAAGTCGCCCAAGATATATGTCGCCGATGCCGGCCTCGCGTGTCATTTGCTGGGCATCGATACGACGGGAGAACTCGCCCGCTCGCCGTTTCGCGGCGCGTTGTTTGAAGGCTTCATCGCGGCGGAGATGGCCAAGGCCCAGGTGAACGCGGGCGGCCGGCGCGAGCTTTACTATTTTCGCGACGAGCAGGGTCTGGAAGTGGATTTCCTCGTGCCCGGCCGCGCCGGTGCGGTGGCGCTGGTGGAATGCAAGGCCGGACGCACGGTGACGCCCGCCATGGCCGCGCCGATGCAACGGCTGGCCGAGGCGCTGAAACGAAAACGCCCAAAGGCTGCCGGCACGAGGATGTTCCTCGTCCATCAATCACCGCAGGCGGGAACACCGACACCGGCTGTCGCTCCCGGCGTGCGGGCGCTGCCGTGGCAGGAATTTCTCGAAGCGCTGTGACGACTGAGCAAACCAATCAGAGTAGCCGCGTGGTCCAGTCAGCCGCCAAGGCATGAGCTTTAGTATCCGTCTAAAATTAACGTTGACGGATACAGAAAATATCCGCTAGGATTCAATGTTGACGGATATTAACTCCGTCGAAAAAGAAAACTTGGGCAGATAGTGGTGACTCCAACCCGGCTTTACACCGCGCATAGCCGCGCGCTGACCACGCTCTACAGCGACCTTGAAAGCTACGCCGGCCAACAGCGCGAGGTTTTCATCGGGACGGCTGGCACGGTGCTCGAGCGCGCGAATGCCGCCGGATTCCGCTTCTATGCGCGCCAGTATTACGATGGTGAAAGCAAGCAGCGGGAAAACTATCTTTGCGGGCCTATCGGAAACGCGCAAGCCGACGCGCGTGCGCGCGACATGCGCACCCGTATCGAAGAGATCAAGGATCTTGTTCCGTCTTTGAGATTGCTGGGGCGGGAAGGGTTCAACCTGGCTGACTCACGAACCTACGTTACCTTGGCCAGCCTGCACAATTACGGCGTCTTTTCCGCCGGCGGCATGCTCATCGGCTCGCACGCTTACGGGGTGCTCATAAATCAGCTAGGCGTTAGGGCCGCGGCCTACACGACTGAGGACATCGACATCGCGCGACGCGAGGCTTTAGCCTTTGAGACTCCACCCGAGCAAAGTTTTCTGGAGATGCTGCGGGATTCAGGCATCGAATTCGTGGCGGTTCCACAGCTTGACCGGAAGCTACCTGCTACTTCGTTCAAGCAGCGCGGCAAGACGCGATTTCATGTCGATTTGCTGGCCCCGTCCTCAAACGAGGAGTTTCCAGTGTTGCCCGTACCCGAGCTCAAGGCACATGCGAGCGGCCTGCCGTACCTGAAGTACCTCCTGGAAGAGTCGCAGATGGCCATGCTGATGGCCAGAGAAGGCTGCTGCAATGTGCGGGTGCCGTTGCCCGAGCGCTTTGCGGTCCACAAGCTTATCGTGTCGCAGCTCCGGGCCGACCGCGGCGCAAAGTCGGGAAAGGACGTTTTTCAGGCATGCGTGCTGCTGGCGGCAATGGCGGACAAGCACTCAGGCACCATTGAGTCGGCCTTGAAAAGGGTGCCCAAACCCGCCCGGAAATATTTGAAACCGGCGATTGAGTCGGGCCGGTCTTTGCTGGAGACCGCCTATCCCAGAGCATGGGACGCGCTGACGGCTGCTTGAAAGAGAATAAGGCGGACATCCATCCGCTACAATGGAATCCGCCATGTTTAACAACATCGATAAACTGATCATCGAATTCGACAAGGCGCTGCGCACGCTCGCGGCCACGCCGGCATCGGCGCGTCCCACGCCCGGCAGCGCGCTCGCCGAGGCGCAGCTCGCCGACGCGGAGAAGCGCCACGCCGCGGCGCTGATGCGGGTCAATCACTGCGGCGAGGTCTGCGCCCAGGCCCTGTACCAGGGGCAGGCGCTGTCTTGCGACGATGCCGCGGTGACGCAGGCGCTCGCGCAGGCGGCGCGCGAGGAGACCGAGCATCTGGCGTGGACCGCGCAGCGCGTGGCCGAATTGGGCGGGCGCCTGAGCCTGTTCAACCCGCTCTGGTACGCCGGATCGCTTGCGCTGGGCTATGCCGCGGGTAGGTTCGGCACGCGCTGGAACCTGGGATTTCTGGCCGAGACCGAGCGCCAGGTCGAAGCGCATCTGCAGGGCCACCTCGAGCGCCTTGCGCCGCAGGATGCGAAAACGCGCGCCATTGTCGAGCAGATGAAACGCGATGAAAGCGCCCATGCCCGAACCGCGTACGCGCTTGGCGCGAGCGAACTGCCCGAACCGGTGAAGCGCGCGATGCGCCTGTCCGCGCGCGTGATGACGCGAGCTTCCTACTGGGTTTAAATCACTCCGCCACGATTTCGTAGTCGTGGGTGATCTCGGCGGTTTTGCCCAGCATGATCGAAGCGGAGCAGTATTTTCGGTGCGACAGCTTGATCGCGGACTCCACCATCGATGTCTTCAGGTTCCTGCCGCGCAGCACGAAATGCATGTGGATGCGGGTGAATATCTTGGGGTCGGTTCCGGCGCGCTCGGCTTTCAGCTCGACGCTGCAGCCGCTTATTTCCTGCCCGCTTTTCTTCAGGATCACGACCACGTCGTAGGCGCTGCAGCCGCCGGTGCCGAGCAGCACCATTTCCATCGGCCGCGGGCCGAGGTTGCGCCCGCCGCCTTCGGCCGCGCCGTCCATCACCAGCGCGTGGCCGCTGCCGGTCTCGGCGACGAAGCTCACCCCGTCGATCCATTTCACCTTGCATTCCATGATTGAGGTCCTCAGGACTGTTACAAAATGAGGGGAGATGTCCCCCCCCCATGCTATCTCCGGTCAAGACCGTCGGAGAGTATTGGCGACCGTCTTGCGGCAGCGAAGCCGGCAGGGCAGCGCAGCATTGAAAAACCGCCCCCAAAGGTATAGGCTATCACGTCGCATCGGGAACTTTACGGGGGAGGGGACATGGTCGCATTCAATCTGAACGGAAAACCGGTGTCGGTCGAAGCCGACCGGAAGAGCCCGCTGCTGTGGGTCTTGCGCGACACACTCAAGCTCACGGGCACCAAGTATGGTTGCGGCGCCGCGCTCTGCGGCGCGTGCACGGTGCACGTGAACGGCAGGGCCGTACGCTCCTGCGTGACCGAGCTGTCCTCGGTCGCGGGCAAGCGCGTCGTCACCATCGAGGGATTGTCGGCGAGCTCGTCGCATCCCCTGCAAAAAGCCTGGATCGCCGAGCAGGTGCCGCAGTGCGGCTACTGCCAGTCCGGCCAGATCATGAAGGCGGCGGAACTCCTCGCCAAAAACCGCAAGCCGAGCCGCGCGCAGATCGTCACACACATGAACGGCAACATCTGCCGCTGCGGCACCTATAACAGCATCATCGCCGCCATCGAGCGCGCGTCGAGGGAGGGCTAGAGCCATGAGCACCAATGTGAAAGTGGATTCCGGATTCGACATTTCCCGTCGCAGGTTCCTTCAGGGCGCCGGCGGACTGACGTTCTGCGTCGCGCTCGAAGCGAACGGCTTTCGCCTGATCTCCGAAGCGCAGGCGCAGGCCGCCCAGCGCGAGATGAACGCGTGGGTGCGCATCGCGCCCGATGACACGGTGACCATCCTAACGCCAGGCGCCGAGATGGGCCAGGGCTCGATGACCTCGCTGCCCCTCATCCACGCCGAGGAGATGGACGCCGATTGGTCCAAGGTGAAGCTCGAATGGGCGCCGGCCGAGCCCGAGCGCTACGGCTACGTGAACCCGCTGGGCAAGGATCGCATGATGTGGATCGCCGGCAGCCGCGCGGTGATGCTGTACTTCAACGATTTGCGCATGGCCGGCGCGCAGGTGCACAAGATCCTGCTTGCGAACGCGGCCGAGAAATGGGGCGCCGCTCCGGCCTCGCTCAAGACCGAGCCCGGCTTCGTCGTCGATCCGTCCTCCGGCCGGCGCATGAGCTACGGCGAGATCGCTGCGTTCGCGACGCTACCCGCGACGCTACCCACGGTGGATAAGAGCGAGCTGAAGGACAAGAGCCAGTTCCGGCTGATCGGCAAGCCGGTGCCGCGCCGGGATTTTCCCGCCAAGGTGAACGGCACGGCGCAATTCGCCATCGACGTCGACCTGCCGGGCATGGTGTACGCGAGCACCAAGCACTCTACGGTGCATGGTGGCGAGCCCGAGAACTGGAATGAAACCAAGATCAGGAAGATGCCCGGCGTGATCGGGACGGTGCGGCTGCCTGACGGCGTCGCCGTGGTCGCCGACAGCTTCCCCCACGCGATGGCTGCGCGCCTGGCACTCGAAGTCCAGTGGAAAAAAGGCGCCAAAGCGCAAGGCTTCGACTCCGACGCGACGCTCAAGGAAACCTACGTGAAGGTCCATGCGGACCCGGCCGCCAAAACGCGAACGCTCGATTCGAAGGGTGACGCGAAGGCAGCTTTTGTCTCGGCCGCCAAAACCTACAAGGCGGAGTTCCGCAGCGACTACGGCTACCACGCGCAGATGGAGCCCCTGAACGCCGTGGCCCGCTTCAACGCCGCCGGCGACCACGTCGAGATCTGGGAGGGCACGCAGGGCCCCGACGTTTCGCGCGCCATGGTGGCGAAGACGCTCGGCTTCAAACCCGAGCAGGTGACGGTGAATCAGTGCTACATGGGCGGCGGTTTCGGCAGGCGCCTTGGGGGCGACTATGCCGCCGAGGCGGCGCGGATCGCGCGCGAGCTGCGCCGGCCGGTGAAGCTCGTGTGGACGCGCGAGGAGGACATCGCTCACGGCAAGTTCCGGCCGCAGTCGTTCCAGTGCCTGGAGGCGGCCTTGGATAAGGACGGCAAGGTCGCCGGTTGGTCGCACTGCGTCGTCGGTGACGGCGATATAGCACTGCCCGGATTACCGCCTGGATTTCTCCTCTACACCGGTATCAGGCCCCACTACTATCAGATTCCCAACCAGCATATTGAAGCGCGACTGCTCTCGCACGGCATCGGGCTCTACACTTGGCGGGCGGTCGGCCACGTGTTCAACGTGTTCGCCATCGAGTCCTTCGTCGACCAGATGGCGGTGGCCGAGGGCATGGATCCAGTCGAGTTCCGCTTACAGCGCATGTCGATCGCGCCGCGTGCGCGTGCGGTGTTCGAGAAAGTGGTGCAGATGTCCGACTGGAAGGCGCCGCGGCCTCAGGGCAGGGCGCTCGGCATCTCGATCAGCGACCGCTCGGGATCGCTCGGCGCCGGCGTGGCGGAAATCTCGCTCGAGCGCGCCACCGGCAAAATCCGCGTGCACAAGACCTGGCTCGCGATCGACGGCGGGCTCATCGTCCAGCCGGAGATGGCGCGGGCGAACATCCAGAGCGGTATCGTCTACGGGCTCTCGAGCGTGCTGCACGAGCGTATCACCATCAAGGGCGGGGCGGTGGAGCAGAGCAACTTCCATGACTACCACGTGCTGCGCATGTCCGACATGCCCGAGGAGATGAACGTCGCTTTCGTCGAGCGCGACGCCGCGCCCACCGGCCTCGGTGAAATCGGCAACCCCTGGGTCGCGGCGGCGGTCTCGAACGCGTTCTACAGGCTGACGGGCAAACGCCTGCTGCACATGCCGTTCACACCGGCGCGCGTTCTGGAGGTGCTCAAGGCGTAGGCAACTGCGCTCGGATCGGAACACGAAAAAGGCCGCGATATCGCGGCCTTTTTCGTGTGGGTTGTCCGTGCCTTTTGCGCCACAAGGAGGGGGGTGGTTATCAGGCTTGCCTTGAACCGTCCGTAGAGGGTCGCAAGGCGTTCTCATAACACAGCAAAACTAGGCGCGTTGCTTCCCGGCCACCACCACCCGCTCCAGAGCACGCACCTCGCTTTTCAGCAGCGCAACCAACTGTTGCAGGCGCTCCGGCGACATGCGGCTGGCAATGGCGCCGATACTGATTGCGGCGTAGGGCGCCCCGTACGGATTCATTACCGGCAGCCCCATCGAAATCGCTCCCGGCGTCACCTGCCGATCATTCAGCGCAAAACCGAGCGCCCGCGAGCGCTTGATCAAGTCGAGCACCACGGCGGCCCTCAGGTTTCCGTATCCGGCTATGCGCCAGGCGTTGGCGGCCACGATCTCCTTCACTTCCTCATCCGCAAGGGTCATGAGCAAAGCAATGCCACCGGCGCCCACGCCGAGAGGCCGGCGCATGCCCGCGTCGAGCGTGAGGGTCTTGATCGGAAATGCGCCCTCCTTGCGGTCCATGCACACGGTATCAAGGCCGCTGCGCACCGACAGGAACACGGTGTCCCCGGTGCGCTCCGCCAGTCGCAGCAGCGCCGGCTCGCACAGTTGCTGCATGTTGAACTGGGGCGCCGCGGCCAGCCCCAGTTCGAACACCAGGTGACCGAGAAAATAACGCCGCGTGCCGGGATCCTGGGTCACCATGCCCTCGGCCACGAGGCACTTGAGGATGCGGTGCACTGTCGGTCTCTCCAACTCGCATTGCCGGGCGACATCCACCAGGCGTGCGCCATCCCGGCCGCGGAACGCAATGGCGCGCAACAATCCGGCTGCGCGGTGGATGCTCTGGGCCCCGGTGACGCCGTTTGCCGGGCGTTTGTTGCGTTTTTTTGCCGCAATCCTGCGGGAACTGCGCGTTCGTTTGAAATCCATAATATGGAACTAAATATTTTGATCTACTACTTGTCAGGTTAGTTCTTCTTAGCTACTCTCCTACCTCACTCGTCGTTTCGGTTTCGACCATCTTTTCACATTGTAGACTATAGACTATTTAGGAGGACCAGGGTTATGGCTGATATGACACGCACCAAATCGCGCGAACTGGAGGCGGGGCCCGCGCTGAAATACGACTGGGCGTATAAGA
>JACRAS010000248.1 GCA_016234705.1 Betaproteobacteria bacterium
AGGCTCGAAGCCGCGGCCGGAGACGATGGGCCAGTCGCGCACCTCCAGGTATTCGGGCGTCACCCCCTGAATCACCGTGGACCAGTTGTTGTTCCCGGCGACGATCTGGCCGCTGCCGCGGCTGGAGGGGGCAGATGCCTGAACCTCCCGCACCTCGCGTGTGATCGCCCAGGCGTCGTCTTCGGTCAGCGTCTGCGCCGAGCTGCCGCCCAGGCGCACCCCGCCCGAGGTGGTCGAGCCGGGGACGATGATCATCAGGTTCGAGCCCAGGCTCTTGATCTGCTCCTCGACGCGCGCCTGCGCGCCGCCGCCGACCGCGATCATGGTGATCACCGCGCCGACGCCGATGATGATGCCGAGCATGGTGAGGACGGAGCGCAGCTTGTTTACCTTGAGGGCGCGCAGGGCAATGCGGAGCGTGGCGAGCAGGTCCATGGTTCAGGCAAGCATCCGGACTAAGGTTTTGCACGCGCTCGCATGCAACGCGCGCAGGGCGACGCGAAGGCGGGCAGGACCATTCAAGCCACCGTCGCCGGCGCCCGGGCCCGGCATAGCATGGCCTCGGCGTCATTGATCTTTTGCACCGGATGGTCCTCGACCACCAGGCCGTCGCGGAAATGGATGTTGCGCCGGGCGAAAGCCGCGATGTCCTGCTCGTGGGTGACCATCACCACGCTCATGCCGTCGCGATTGAGCTGTTGCAGCAGAGCCATCACTTCCAGGCTGGTGCGCGAATCGAGCGCCCCGGTCGGCTCGTCGGCGAGGATCAGCACCGGATTGTTGATGAGCGCCCGCGCGATCGCCACGCGTTGCTGCTGACCGCCCGAGAGCTGGGCCGGATGATGGTCCATGCGGTCGGCGAGGCCGACTTCGGCCAACCGCTGTTTCGCGCGGACGTGACGCTCGGCGGCGGGCACGCCGCCGTAGAGCAAGGGCAGCTCGACATTGTCCAGCGCGCTGGTGCGCGGCAGCAGGTTGAACTGCTGGAATACGAAGCCGATGCTCTTATTGCGGATCGCCGCCAGCGCGTCGCCCGAAAGCGCCGAAATCTTTTCGCCGGCGAGCATGTAATCGCCGCGGGTCGGGCGGTCGAGGCAGCCGATCAGGTTCATGAAGGTCGATTTGCCCGACCCGGACGGACCCATGACGGCGACGAACTCGCCCATTTCGATGGACACCGATATGCCGCGCAACGCGACGACGGTCTGCTCGCCGATGACGTATTCCTTGACCAAGCCCATGGTCTGAATCAGCACTTCAGCCACGCCTGCTGCCATGCGCGCGGCGTCCGGACTTGCGCGCGCGCGGAAATGAGGTTCGCATGGGTCGCCTGTTTCGTTCAGAACGGCAAACGCGGCCCGCTTGGGCGCGGCGCGGCGCTGCCGCCGGGCTGCGCGGTGCCGACGATGACCTGCTCGCCTTCCTGGAGCTCGCCCGCGACCATCTCGGTCATGCTGCCGTCGGAAAGACCCGTGCGCACGTTGACCACGCGGGGCTGGCCGCCGGCATCGACCACGAACACGCGCCCGCGCCCGGTGCTCGCGCCGGAAGCGCGGCCGGCGGATTCGGCAACGATCTCTTCGTATTTCTGCTTCTGTTCCGGCCTGAGAATCTGCGTGATCCTGGCGCGCATCTCGATGCGCGCGCGCTCACCCGCCTTGGCGCGATCGGCTTCCGGCAGTTCCCGCACGCCGCCGAGCTTCTGCCGCAGGTCGGCGAAAATCGGCTCCAACTTGGCCTGCTGCTCGGCGTCCAGATCGAGCGCGCTCACCAGGCGCGCTCGCAACTGCTGTCCGGCGGTGCCGCCCGCAACTGATGCCGCAGCCGGCGCAGCGCCGCCAGTAGCGCCTGGCGCGCCGGCTTCGCTGAACCCCGCCGGCCGGAAGCGCAAGGCCGCGTTCGGCAGCTTGAGGACGTTGTCGCGCTGGTCGGTGGTGATGCGCACGTTGGCCGTCATGCCCGGCAGCAACTGCAGATCCGGGTTCGCCGCCGAAATTACCACGATGTAGGTGACCACGTTCTGCACCACCAGCGCCGCCTTGCGCACCTGCATGACCTTGCCGCTGAAGGTGCGTCCCGGAAACGAGTCGACGGTGAACGTCGCGCTCTGGCCGACTTTGGTGCGTCCGACATCCGCTTCGTCGATCGAGGCTTCGACCTGCATTTCGCGCAGGTTTTGGGCGATCTGGAACAGTTCGGGCGCCTGCAGGCTCGCCGCCACGGTCTGGCCGGCGTCCACGCTTCGCTTGATCACCACGCCATCGACCGGCGCGCGGATGATGGTGCGGTCGAGGTCGACCCTGGCCTGGGCCAGTTGCGACTCGCGCTGCTTGACCACCGCTGCGGCGTTTTTTGCCTGTGCCTCGGCCACGGCGAGTTGCGCGCGCACGGTCTTGAGCTGTTCCTGGGCGCCGTTATATGCGGCCAGCGCTTTGTCGCGGTCGGCCGTGGAAACGAAACCCTTTTCGACCAGCAGTTGCTTGCGCTCGTAGTCGCGCTTGACGTCGGCCAGGTTGACTTCGCTGCGCGAGACCTCGGCGCGCTGCGCGCCTACGCTCGCCATTTGCGTCAGCACCGTCGCCCTGGTCGCCTCGAGGTCGGCCATCGCCTGGCGCACTCTGAGTTCGAACGACTCCGGGTCGATGCGCGCGATGACCTGGTCTTGCTTGACCACCGAGTTGAAGTCGACGAAGAGTTCCTTGATCTGCCCGGAAACCTGCGACCCCACCAGCACCGACTTCACCGGGTTGAGCGTGCCGGTGGCGGCGACTGCCGCCGTGATCGGCCCTCTCTCGACCTTGCCGAAGCGGTACGCAGGCTCGTCGCCCTTGCCCGAGGTGTAGCGGTAAGCGCCGAAAGCGGCAGCCGCCAGGACAGCGGCGGCGATGATCCACGGCAGGGTCTTTTTCATCGGTTCAGCGAGTCAAGCGCAAGAAACGCGAAGCTTACCATGCAGGTCCGCGGCGGCGCTGTTACGAAATGTTTCCGCCGTTACGCTGGTATCGCTGCCGGCGCCAATGTGCAACGGCAACCGGTCGGACGCGCGGCTGCGGATCCATGCCTGCGCACCAGGGCCTGATAACACTCAGCGCGATTCATGCGGTGAATGTCAACAGGCCCTAAGGTAGTGCCCCGACTTGCCGCCTTTCTTTTCCAGCAGCAGTACGCCCTCGATGCGCATGCCGCGATCGACCGCCTTGCACATGTCGTAAATGGTGAGCAGGCCTACGCTGACTGCAGTCAGGGCTTCCATTTCAACCCCGGTACGGCCCAAGGTCTCGACCGTGACGGTGAGCGTAATGCCGCACTGGACGGCGTCGGCTTCGAATTCGGCGCCGACGCGGGTCAGCGCGAGCGGGTGCGCGAGCGGGATCAGGTCCGCGGTGCGCTTTGCCGCCTGGATCGCAGCCAGGCGCGCCACGCCCAGCACATCGCCCTTTTTTGCCGTGCCCTCCCGGATCAGGCGCAGGGTTGCCGCCTGCATGCGTATGCTGCCGCGCGCGCGGGCGATGCGGCGCGTCTCGGCCTTCGCGCCGACACCGACCATGTGCGCCTGGCCGCGTGCGTCGAAATGGCTTAACTTTTTTGGCTTGTCGGGGGAACTTCGTTTCATGCCGGAGTATCATATCACCATGCGTATCAGCAGCTTGTTCGCGTTATTCCTGTTGTGCCTGCCGCCCGCAATGGCCGAGGGGCTGCCCGACCTGGGGGACGCGGCGCAACTCTCGCTGACGCCGCAGACCGAGCGCCGCGTCGGCGAGTCGATCATGCGCGACATCCGCCTGCACGACCCCGCCTTTGCCGAGGATCCCGAAACCACCGGATATCTCAACGCCCTCGGCTACCGCCTGGTGTCCAACAGCCAGGATGTGCGCCAGGACTTCGAGTTTTTCCTGGTCAAGGACGCCGCGCTCAACGCCTTCGCCCTGCCGGGCGGCTACATCGGCGTGCATACCGGCCTGATCGTCATCGCGCAAAGCGAATCGGAACTGGCCGCGGTGCTGGCGCACGAAATCGCGCACGTCACCCAGCGCCACCTCTCGCGCATGATCAACAAGGAAGGACAGCTTTCCGCGGCGATGCTGGCGGCAATGGCGGTGGCGATCATTGCGCGCAATTCCCAGCTCGGATCGGCTGCCGCGACCATCGGGCAGGCGAGCGCAATCACCGCGCAGATCGGTTTTACGCGCGAGTTCGAGCGCGAGGCCGATCGACTCGGGTTCCTGACCCTGGAGAAATCGGGCTTCGATGTGCGCGCGATGCCAGCGTTTTTCGCGCGCATGCAAAGGGCCGGGCGCTTGTACGAAAACAACGCGCCTGCTTATCTGCGCAGTCACCCGGTTACCACCGAGCGCATCGCCGACGCGGAGAACCGGATTCAGGGACTGGCATACAAACAGACGCCCGACAGCCTCGATTTCCAGCTGGTGCGCGCCAAGCTGCGCGCCGATCAGGGGACCTCGCGCGACGCGCTGGCGCAGCTCGAAGGCGACCTGCGCGAGAAGAAATTCAGCAATGAAATTGCGGCACGCTATGGTTTGGCCGTGGCTTTGCTGCGCGCCAAGGAACCTGCCCGCGCCGAGGCGGAGCTCGCGCCGCTGCTCAAGACCGCGGACCACCCTATGTTTGCAGGGCTCTCGGCGCGCATCAAACAGGCCAAGGGCGACAACCAGGGCGCTGCCGACGCCCTCAGGCAGGCGCTCGTCCGCTATCCCAACAACCGCGCGCTCAACTATGAATACATCGGCGCGCTGCAGCAGTTGGGGCGGAATCGGGAGGCGGCGTCCCTGCTGGACGAGCAACTCAAGAATTATCCGCGCGATGCGCGGCTGTACGCGCTGCAGGCGAAGGGCTATGCGGCTCTGGGCAAGCGGCTGTTGCAGCACCAGGCGCAGGCTGAGGTGTACGTGCTGCAGGGCAGCGTGTCCTCGGCCATCGAGCAGCTGCAGTTGGCGCAGAAAAGCGGCGATGGCGACTTCTACCAGCTTTCCAGCGTCGAGGCGCGACTGCGCAATTTGCGCGTGCAAATGGCGGAGGAGACGAAACAGGCGAAAGAGAAGAGGTGACGCAGTTGCGCGCAAGGGGAGAAGAGGCGCATTTGCGCGCTCGCGCGCGCCAACCGTGTTTTCTGTACGGATGAAAAGCGCATCCGTACAGAAAACACGGTTATGGATAAAAGCAATGGCGATTTGGGGTGGCTTTATACAAGATCGTCGATTTCGCACGGATGTGCTTTTCATC
>JACRAS010000254.1 GCA_016234705.1 Betaproteobacteria bacterium
AAGCTCGACAAGCTCGGCATGCGCGGCTCCGACACCAGCGAGCTGGTGTTCACCGATTGCGAGGTGCCGGAGGAGAACGTGCTCGGTGCGGTCGGCAACGGCGTCAACGTGCTGATGTCGGGGCTCGACTATGAGCGCGTGGTGCTGGCGGCGGGACCGCTCGGCATCATGCAGGCCTGCATGGACGTGGTGATCCCTTACGTGCACCAGCGCCAGCAGTTCGGCCAGGCGATCGGCCGCTTCCAGCTGGTGCAGGCCAAGCTCGCCGACATGTACGTGACCATGAACGCCGCCAAATCTTACGTCTACGCGGTGGCGCGCGCCTGCGACGAGGGCCGCACCACGCGCGAGGACGCCGCCGGCGCCATCCTGTTCGCGGCCGAGAAGGCGACCTGGATGGCGCTGGAGGCCATCCAGTGCCTGGGCGGCAACGGCTACATCAACGATTTCCCCACCGGCCGCCTGCTGCGCGACGCCAAGCTGTACGAGATCGGGGCGGGGACCAGCGAGATCAGGCGCATGCTGATCGGGCGGGAGATTTTCGAGAAGACGCGGTAATCACTACTTGACAGTCAGTGTCTAGCCATGTCATTGATATTTTATAAAATGACGGTTAGGAGACAGTCATGTTAAACACCGCTCAAATGTCTAAACTGACACAAGGTTTGGGCTCAAAATCCGAGAAAATGAGAACCTTAGCTAAAGCCGGATATAGCCGCGGCGACATCGCGCGTTTTCTGGGTACAAGTTATCAATTTGTCCGAAACGTGCTTGTGCGAGAGGAGGGTCGCACATCTGCGGCCATGGCTGACGCGACGAATGTGCCTTCCGATTTGGGTACGCCTAGCCCGAACCGTGTTCGTCTGGGCGCCGCTGGGCAAATTACGATACCCGAGGTGATCCGGACGACCCTCGGGATTAACGAGGGAGACACGCTCATTGCGACTGTTGAAGACGAAGAAATTCGGCTGATGACAATCCCAGCAGCCGTACGCAAGGCGCAGGCGATCGTTCGACGGTATGTTCCAGAGGGGGTCAGCCTCGTTGACGAACTCTTGGAAGATCGTCGTCGTGAAGTTGAGCGCGAGCGTCAGGAATGACCGGCGTTGTGCTTGATTCTTCGGCGGTGCTTGCAATTATAAACGCTGAGCCCGGTGCCGAGCGTGTGATTGAACTGCTCGATGGGGCGCTTCTCTCCGCAGTGAACCATGCGGAGGTCATGACGAAGCTTATCGAGCGGGGGATCGGTCGCGATCTGGCAAGATCGACCGTGTTGAATATTGGGGTACAGGTTATTGAATTTGGGATTGATCTTGCTGATCGTACCGGTGAGTTGCGCCGACAAACGCGGCATCTTGGTTTGTCACTTGCCGACCGCGCATGTCTTGCACTTGCGGAACGCGCGCGCGTTCCGGCCGTAACGGCCGATAGGAAATGGGCAGCAGCCGACCTCGGCATCGATATTCTTTTGATCCGCTGATCGTCCTGGTGTCACCTATTAATATAAGTGACACTTTGCACAGCTTGTGCTACCATGGACATGGTTGAAGGTTGTTGACCATGGCACGTAAATCGAGCCCGAAGGGTTTTGCGGAACGCAAGACGGCTTACGCTGCCCCGCGCTCGGGCGGCCAGCGGGCAAAAGCGGTGGCGCAGGGCAAGCGAAAATTGCCCGCGCCCGAAACCCTGCCCGACGGCACGATCCGGTACTTCCTCGTACTGGGGCCGAAAGGACGCGCCCTGCTGCCGGCCGATATGCGCGCTGCCATGGGGCTTAAGCAGGGCGACGTCATAACCGCCTGGCTGAAAGACGGTGAAGTGCGCATGCACAGCCATCTACATGGCTTGCGTAAGATTCAAGTCGAAGCTTCCTCGATGGCCAAAGGTACCGTCTATGCTTCCGACGAGTTGATCGCCGAGCGCCGCGCCGAAGCCGCCAAGGAGACGGAGGAAACGCTCCAGTGGTCGCGCGAGCGCAAGAAGAAGCGGCGGTGATTGTCGCGGTGCTCGATACCTCGGCGGTGCTTGCCGTCTATTTCGACGAGCCGGGCGCCGACCAAGTGCGGGCGGTCTTGCCCGGCGCGCTACTGTCGTCGGTCAATTACACCGAGGTGATCGGCAAAGCCCTCGATCATGGCGAGGCGCTTAACGTCGCATTGCGCAAGCTGGCGGCTATGGGCTTGGCGGTGGTCGCGCATGATGTGCAATTGGCGCGGCGGGCCGGCGCATTGCGTCCCCTTACCAAACGGCTGGGCATGTCGCTTGCCGACCGCTCCTGCCTGGCCTTGGCCGAACGGGAACGGTTGCCGGCGTTGACCGCCGATCGATCTTGGAAATCGCTCGCCCTCGACATCGAGGTTCGCCTCATCCGCTAGGCCCGTCGAAGGACGCCGCCGCCCCGCATTAACTTTTGCCTGTCGCGAATCAGCTAGTCCATTGGCCGACACCTCAACAGGGGATAGCGGCCATGATGCGGGTGCGGCTGAAGGCCGACGGGCGGATCGTCGAAATCATGCCCGACGGTCATGAACGGACCATCGATCACAACGATCCGGCGGCGTTCGTGCGCCAGGTGCGGGCGCGCTGTGGGCTGACGCAGGCGGCCTTCGCCGAGAAGATCGAGGTACCGATCGAGACCGTGCGCAACTGGGAGCAGGGCAAGCGTAGTCCGCGCGGGCCGGCGCGCGCGCTGCTCAAGCTGATCGACCGCGCGCCCGATGCGGCCTTCGCGGTATTAGGTGGCAGACGGCGCTGACGCGCCTTTTGGGTGGCAGACGGCGCTGACGCGCCTTTTGGGTGGCAGACGGCGCTATAGCGGCTTCCGGCCAGTTTGCGCGGGCAATAGGCAACAGGCCGCGGCGGTCGCCCGAATTCGGCCCGATGCCGCCACATCGGCCTTGCGAGCGGACCCGGTTGGCAGCACGCCGCCAAGCGGGCATTCTACGCCAGCTGCCCGACTAGCAACCCCCATACCATCCGCCGTGACGAGGAGACTGTAATGCAATTCGTTGAAGCCCATGGCGTCCGTATTCCGCAAATCGGCCTCGGCACCATGACCCTGAAAGGGGATATCTGCGTGCAGGCGGTCAAGACCGCGCTGCAGCTCGGCTACCGCCATCTCGACACCGCCGCCTT
>JACRAS010000251.1 GCA_016234705.1 Betaproteobacteria bacterium
ACAAGGGCTACGCCGTCATTACCGCCGAAAACGGCGAAGAGGCGCTGCGTAAGCTGAATGAGGAAAAATACGACCTCGTTTACACTGACATCCGCATGCCTGGCATGAGCGGGCTCGAGGTGGCCGAGCAGGTCAAGGCGAGCCGGCCGTGGACCCCGGTGGTGATCATCACCGGTTATGGCACCGATGCCGCCGAAGCCCGCGCCAAGGCCGCCGGCGTCTCCGGTTTCGTGCACAAGCCGTTGTCGCCCGAGATGATCGAAGGCAGCGCCCGCGATGCCCTGGCGACCCCTGCCGTCGCGGACAATGTGGCGGTGTTGCCGGTCGCCCCCGAAGCCCCCGTGGCGGAAGCTTTCGGCTTTGGACGCCTGCTGAAGAACATCGCGCTGTTCTTCGCCGCGCCGTTCATTGGCCTGGCCTACATCGTCGCCTTCCCGTTCGTCGGTATCGGCATGCTTGCCATGCTGGCGGGGCGTGCCGCCGCCAAGAATGGGACCCTGAAGGCCATCGGAGTGGCGCTCAAGCATGTCGCGATGATCTGCGCGGCGCCGATCTTCGGCTTGGTCTACATGCTGCTTTTCCCCTTCATCGGGCTGGCGCTGTTGCTGTGGATGGCGGGCAAGGCCGCCGTTGCGTCGGTCAAAGATTGATTGCGCGTGGCCAACTGGCCTTCGCCTGAAAATGGCAATGGGCTGCGGCCGGGGGTGTTTCCCCCGGCCTTTTTTTCGAGGTCGGGACAAATATCGCCTGTACAAAAATTCCATACGGGCAAAAAATCGCAGGAAAGCCCGGTTTTATTGGGTATTCCGCCCTGCCACCGCTGCTCCCGTATATTAAAATTATACTTTGCCCTCCCCCGCGGCGCCGCCAAAACACACTAAGATATTGAAATTACACAATAAAGTACGCTTGGCACGGACCTTGCCATTACTAGGACGAGCTAGAGATCAAGCCAAAAGGCCCACAGAGGCCAAGAAAAACAGGAGTTAGCCATGACCGCCCTTCGCAAAGCCCTCTTCGTCGAGGAAACCCCCGTTGCCGCCGCTGTGGTCGCCCGGGCCCCCAAACTCTACGTCGTCCCCACCAAGGCAGCAGCGGAAACCGCACCCGAAACCGCGGGCGGGACCCTCAAGAACATCGCGCTGTTCCTCGCCGCGCCGTTCCTCGGTCTGGCTTACATCATCGCGCTGCCGGTGGTCGGAGTTGCCTTCCTGATCGTGCTGGCCGCTCGCGCCGCCGCCAAATACGCCGCCGTGCGGACTGTCGCCGCCGCGTTGAAACACATCGGCATGCTGATGGCGGCGCCGTTCATCGGCCTGGCCTATGTCGTGTTCTTCCCGGTGATCTGCCTCGGCCTGCTGGTCTGGACCGGCGGCCGGGCCTTGGTTGGAACCGACATGCGTTAGATCAATGCAATGTCGATCGAACTGACACAGGTAACGTCATGAAGGCCCCGGGGGGTTCACGCCCCCCGGACGATTGTTGAAACCGACGGTGCCATGGGGGCAACGATGGATCTCTACCGCACCGCGCGCTTCGTTCAGCGCGCACTCCTGTGCAACAGCTTAGTCATCGCGTCCATCGCAGCGCTTGCCCTGCTAACCGCTTCGGCGCCAACCTACGCCGCCGACGAAGCATTATCGGCCGCCGATCAGAACTGTCTCGGCTGTCACGGCTCCGCCGGCATGGAGAAGAAACTTGCGGACGGCGAGGTCTTGCAATTGCAAGTGCCGGCCGACATGTTCCGAAAATCGGTGCACCGCCCCAACGGTTGCGTGAGCTGTCACACCGACGTCGATCCCACCGCGCACCCGCCCAGTAAAAAAGAGATCAAGACCAAACGCAGCTATGCCATCGCCGCGACCGAGTCCTGCAAAGGCTGCCACACCGACAAGGTCGAACAATGGGACCGCAGCATTCATGCCGCACTGGCGCGCAAAGGCGATCCGTCGGCGCCGATCTGCGCGGATTGTCATAACCCGCATGCGACGATCAAGGGCGCGGGCACAAAAATCGACGAGACGCCCTGCCAGAACTGTCACAAGGACATTTTCACGGCCTATCTCGGCAGCGTGCATGGGAAATTGCGCAGCGGCTCTGCCGATAGTTATGCTCCCGTCTGCTCGGGCTGCCACAATTCGCACGAGGTGAAACCCATTTCGCTCGGCGAAGGGCCGGCGGCGGCTTGCTCCGGCTGCCACGCCGGCGTGCTTGAAAAGCACAAGGTCTGGCTGCCCAACGCGGGCTTGCATTTCGAGGCGGTGTCCTGCCCGGCCTGCCATGCGCCAACGGCGCACCGCAAAGTCGATCTCATGCTGATCGATAGCCAGGCGAAGGCACTCGGCACCGAACAAATCGGCGTGCCGCTGTTCGACGCCAGCGCCCGCTCCGACGGCAAAGGCATCGACGCGCTGACGCTGTGGAACCTGCTGCAAACATTCAACCGCGACGGCTTGACCTGCAGGACAGTCGTGCGTGGCCGCCTGAAGGTCAGCACGGGTCCGCAGGCCCATGAACTCGCCGACAAGAGCAAGGCGATCAGCGACTGCCATACCTGTCATCGCCAGGGCTCGGAGGCGTTCGAGAGCGTGACCATCTCGCTGGTCGGACCGGACGGACGGCGCGTGGGCTATGGCGCCAGCGCCGATGTACTGAGTTCGCCGATCTCGCTCGACTCGGTAAGCGGCTTCTATGCGATCGGCGGCACCCGCATCATCCTGCTCGATATCCTGCTGAT
>JACRAS010000250.1 GCA_016234705.1 Betaproteobacteria bacterium
CCTTGTGCCCCCCTCGAATACAAAGGGCAGGATCATGTCCTATCGCCGCCGCGAATACTTTCGGTGGCTATACCGCTACGCGTTTAGGTGGGGGAATTTGAAGTGGCCACAAGTGGGGGAGTTTGAGTGGCCGCCGGGGTTGGCGCCGACCAGTTCGAATTCACGCGCGCCGCCTACCACCTGGGAAATCGCCACGTGCCGGTACAGATCGGCGACGGCTTCCTGCGCATCGCGACCGATCACGTGCTTTGCGACATGCTGCTCGGGCTCGGTGCGCATGTGCAGGAAATGGAAGCTCCGTTCGAGCCCGAATCCGGCGCCTATGGCGGTGGCCATGGACGTCATGATGACGCCGAGCACGGCGGTAAGATTCACCAGTATGAGAAGAGGGAATAGGAAAAGCTATCCGGGCACGAACCGACTCGTTACCTAAATAATCTTAGACCTTGCAAGTACCGGAGAAGATCGGGTCGTCGTCTTTGTCGGTGATGTAGAAAGAGCCCGTTTCCAGGTCTAGACCAATACCGTCGTGTGAATTATCGGCATAAAAAACAATTCGTCCTTTCGGCTTAAGATTCGTGAATAGTTTTTAAGCTTGCCTCCAATTGAGTAGACCTGTCCGTCGGTATAATGCGCCGCTATGTCCACGTCACCATCGCCATAGATTTTGAAGAAGACAGGAAGCTTCGTTCGCGAATCGGCGCAGCTATAAATCACAGGGTCTTGGAAAATCGCATTGAATGGTTGATAGCCCTGCGAAACAACAAGCAACACAAGGCCTGTCACAAACATGATGGATTGAGCCCGATACCGAAGTGTCTGTGCCTTTTTGATGTTCCCGACCGTCAATTCTGCGCTGGCAATGGTTTCGTCACGATCCTGCACGAGTTTGGCGGGGGCGATAGTCCCACCACCTTCTAGCGGGACATCCTGCTCCCCCGTTTGCTGACGCCTCTCGAACTCGCGTCTCTCGCTTTCTAGCGTAGCAATATCGCCGTAGACATCGTATATTCCATATACGGCTCGAATCCCTCTAAGACCGAAAATTCCTGCGAGCAACAGCGCCACCCATCCAAGAAGCTCTGCGGCGTCGCCTATCACGAAGGAACCAAAGCGGGCTGTTTGAATCGAGAGTCCGAGGATAGCGAACGTCAGAGCGACCAGGTAGAACTCGTAGCGTTCCCGAATGCCGATGGCGATTTGTCGATTGGGGTTCCAGTCCGTTTTTTCCATTCTTAGCCTCCTTCGGCAAAGATGCTACGCCGATTTGGCAACCCTCGTCCCAACCCCTACGACGAAACTCAGCCACCACCGACAATAACCGCTTTCGAGTGAAGCGCCGAATAATTTTGGTTATGTAAACGCCCGGTCACCCTAGCACCCTTGCGACGATAACCGACCGGCACCACAACCAAGAGTTCTCACTCTTGCCCGGATTGGGGAACCGGTCAGGGCACAATCAACACCTCAACCCAGTGCCCTTATTCATTTTGGCAGTGCGCGCCCGATGGAATGAATCTAATGAAATGGCGCGAAACCGCTTCAATTACGGCCGCCGAATGCGCAACTTTCGATCCGTAAGCACGACGAAACAGCGCGCGAAGGAATCGAGGCCTTCGTCCCGAACGATGTCACCGACGCGGCTCACGAGCGCGTTGGCGCCGGGTTCACGCAGACGCACAAGCAAAAGCCCAGCGTGCGTTCCGGGCCTGAACTGGTGCACGTCCGAGAAATCCAAATCCTGGGTGATCAGGAATCGGTCGTTGCGCCGGGAGGCGCTCCAGACATCGCCATCCGACTTTCCCTTCAGCCCCTCGGATGCGACCGTGTCCACGTCGTGCCCCAAAGCCGCCAGTACCCCGGCAAGTCGGACGGGGATGTTCTCGTCGAGCTTAACCTTCATGCAAGCGAGGGCGCAGGCGGGATCGGCAAGTCCTCTTCCGCGGAAACTGCCGCGAAGGCAATGACTGCGCGTACCGCAGATTCATCGAGCGTCGGGAAGTCCTCGACGATCTGCGCAACGCTCATACCCTCGGCCAGACTCGCCAAGATGGTCCTCACGGTGACGCGAGTGCCTTTAACAACTGGCTCGCCGGCACAGATAGCAGGGTCTCGAACGATATACGGTCTGTAATTGATGATCATGAAACGTCTCCTTGAGTATAGGAGCCTCGGAATGCAGCGAGGTCCATGTCTTGTGGTTCAGAGCGTAGTGCACTGGCAGAATTTACCACCAGCGCCGCCGACCAAGCATCGGGGTTACGGACTGTAATCAATCGGCTCTTGCCTTGGCCTTCCACTGTTCAAACATGGATTATCTACCGCTTGAGGTCCTAGCGCATACAGCAGTCCGGAAGGTTGCTCTGGTGCAATGCTTTCGGGCCAGCGATGCTAGTCGGACTTCATCGCCAATTTCGACAGCTTCGGTATGGCATCGAGCGCGAGATCGAAGTACTTGCGGTCTCGCTCCACACCCACGCTTTCGTAGCCGATGGCCTCGCAGGCTGCGAGGGTCGATCCGGAGCCTGCGAAGGGGTCCAGCACGACGCCTTTGCCGAGCGGCAAGACCCCCCGGACCAATTGCCGCAGAAATGCTTGCGGTTTGAGGCTCGGGTGCTGAGCCAGCGCCCGCTCGGCGGCGCGGGTGGGCGCAGAGGCAATTACATCGCCGAAAGGGCGCTCTGCCGAAATCCGTCTGAACCCGCCGGTACCCCATTTACGCAGGTTGTCCTGCACACGACCGTCGAGAGGCTTGCGGAATACCAGCCAGGGCTCCCACATGGACCTCGGCATGACGCTCACGCCCGAGAACTCGACATGGGCATCCTTCGGACGATCGCCGCCGCGCATAGTCATCGTTAACCTGACGATTTCGCTGCTGGAGCCGCCGCGCGAATGCGGCGTTACTGCTTGCCTTCCAGCCGCAGCAGCGCGCGCACCATTTCGAGCACCATCTTCTTGTGCGGCTCGTCGAGCAGTTCGAGCTTTTTCATCACCCAGGCGGGATCCAGCGCATAAGAGGCAAGGTCCTGCTTCGCCGCCGCCCCGCCCCGCTCTTCCTTGCGCTCGGCTTCGCCGAATCTTAGCCATTGCGGCGTGACTTCCAGCCACAAGGCCAGGGCACGGATCTTGTCCTGCGACGGCAGCGCCTTGCCGGCAAGCCACTTTCGGATCGCCTGCGCCGTCACCGGGTCGCCGTGGTAGCGCAGGTTGAATTCGCGCGCGACCTGCGTGGGACTGTCCGCGTCGACGCGGACCTTGCGCATCGCCTCCTTGAAGCGCCTGCTGAAACCCTGTTTTTCGTCGACGAGAACCATGCTTGGAAAGTATCACCAAGCATGACCGCTAGCGGATACTAAAGGTTGCTTTTTATAATAACTGACAGTAACATATCCCGTTGATTTGCGCAGGTGCCCGGCTCGACAACCCGCAGGGAGTTTCCGTGACTTGGTTCGGACACGATCTTTCGAAAGTGATCGAGCAGATGCCGATCGGCGTGGCGGTGACGCTGCCGCACGGTGCGATCGAATACGCCAACCCGCACCTGCGTCGATGGCTAGGCCTGAGCGTTGAACGGGTATTGGGAGCGAATCTTGCGCAATTCAGGTCTGGAAGCGACGCGTTCCCGGAGCGGATCGTCAGGAAAACGCTGCTGACCGGCGAATCCTGGCAAGGGGAGACTGAGTTCAAGGCCGGAACGGATGAAATCCGCCATGCACTCGAACTGGCGTGTCCGCTGCACGACAACAGCGGACACATTACCCACTTCATCCATTTTTTGCAGGACATCGGCGCGCTCAAGCTGACGCAGGTGCTGAACAAGCTGGCGTTCTACGACAACTTGACCGGCCTGCCCAACCGCAACCTGTTCGTCGAGCGCCTGTCCAGAGCCATGGACGCGGCGCAGCGCAATCGCGTTGGCCTGGCCCTGCTCTACATCGATATCGACCACTTCAAGCGCATCAACGACGCCTTCGGACACGACGCCGGCGACGAACTGCTGCGCCAGCTCGCCGTCCGCCTGCAACAATGTTTGCGCAAAACCGACACCGTCGCGCGCCTGGGCGGGGACGAGTTTGTGATCATTCTCGAGCAGATCTCCGACACATCGCTTGCGATCGGAATGGTTGAGAACCTTATCGAGACCTGCTGCGGCGATTACGAGCTGCGGGGCCGCAGTCAACGCGTGACGCTGAGCATCGGCGTCAGCCTGTATCCACACGACGCGAAAGACATGGATGCCTTGCTCAAATGCGCCGATACCGCCATGTACGGCGCCAAGGCCTCGGGCAGAAACGGCTTTCATCTTTCCGAGCCGGCGCCGAAAAAGCAATACGGCGTCGCGTAGCGCGCGGCGGCCGGTCCGCCCGATCAAGAGTGTGACATTACTCTAACTCGCTTCGGCCGGCTCGGCGTGGTCACCAACGACATCTATACCAAGGAAGACGCGCAGTTCCCGGTGCGCTCCTGCAGCACCCGCCCGAGCACCCGCCCCAGAAGGCGCACGTCTTCGCGCAGTTCGGCTTCGAGATCGGCTGGGTGGTGTACGTTCGGATCGCTCACGCCGGGTTCGCTCAGGTCAGGGTTCGCTCAGGTCAGGGTTGAGCACGTTCGAGCATGCTGTCCGCAACGAACGGGTTCGATTCGCGCTCCTCGCCAAAGGTCGAGGTCGGCCCGTGGCCGGGGATAAAGGTCACGTCCCGCCCCAGCGGCCAGAGCTGCTCGCGGATGGAGCGGATCAGGGTGGCATGATCGCCGCGCGGCAGATCGGTGCGCCCGATCGAACCGGCGAACAGCACGTCGCCCACCAGCGCCAGGCGGTACTCGGGGCTAAAAAAAATCACGTGGCCGGGCGTGTGGCCCGGGCAATGGCGCACCTGCAGCTCCACCTTGCCAAAGCGCACGCTGTCACCGCCGGCGAACCAGCGCGCCGGCGTGAACCCCTGCAATTGCGGAAAACCGAAGCGCAGGCCCTGCTGCGGCAAATCGTCGATCAGGAAGCGGTCGTCGAGATGCGGAACTTCGACCGGCAGGCCGAGTTGTTGGGATAACTGCGCCGTCCCGCCACAGTGGTCGATGTGGCCGTGGGTGAGCAGGATTTTCTCCAACGCCACGCCCTGCCGCTTCACCGCATCGAGTATCAACTCCACATCGCCGCCCGGATCGACTACCGCGGCTTTTTTGGTTTGTTCGCACACCAAGAGCGAACAGTTCTGCTGGAACGGGGTGACCGGAATGATGGTGACTTTCATGTGACCTCGAAGAGAGGGCCCGACGGGCGGGGCGCTAGCGCAATGCGGCGTTCAACTTCTCCAGCACCCCGGCCCCCGGACAAAGCTCCTTTACCCCGAGCTGGTTGAACGGCGTGTCCACGGTGTTGAGGTGGGCGTGAAGATCTTCCGCGTCGGGACGGATATAGAGCAGCCCGGTGACGAGTTCGCCCTTGGCCTGATGCTCGGCGATGTAGTTCTGCGCCTTGACGCGGTCCAGCGGGTCGTACTCGGGATGGGTCTTGCGCAGGCGCAGGATGGAGCCGTCGTGCTGCGCCACGTCGATCACGGCGCCGTCCGGGTAATCGACCTCGATCGCGTCGCGCGCCGGCCAGAAGTCGAGCCGGTTGACGCTCTCATTGTGCTCGCGCACGTAATCGTAGCTCTTGGTGCTGCCCTCGTGGTTGTTGAACGCGACGCAAGGGCTGACGATGTCGATGAACGCCGCGCCCTCATGCGCGATCGCCCCCTTGACCAGCGGCACGAGCTGTTGCTTGTCGCCGGAAAAGCCGCGCGCGACGTAGGTCGCGCCAAGCTGCAGCGCGAGCGACACCGTATCCACCGGCGCATCGCGATTGACCACGCCGCGCTTGGACTTCGATCCCGCGTCGGCGGTGGCGGAGAACTGGCCCTTGGTCAGGCCGTAGACGCCGTTGTTCTCGAGGATGTAGGTCAGGTTCACGCCGCGGCGCATGATGTGCGCGAACTGGCCGATGCCGATCGAGGCCGAGTCGCCGTCGCCGGAGACGCCGAGGTAGATCAGCTCGCGGTTGGCGAGGTTGGCGCCGGTCAGCACCGAGGGCATCCTTCCGTGCACGCTGTTGAAGCCGTGCGAGCTGCCGAGGAAATAATCTGGTGTCTTCGAGCTGCAGCCGATGCCGGAGAGCTTGGCCACGCGGTGCGGCTGGATGTCGAGCTCCCAGCAAGCCTGGATAATGGCAGCCGAGATCGAGTCGTGGCCGCAGCCGGCGCAGAGCGTGGAAATCTTGCCTTCGTAGTCGCGGCGGGTGTAGCCGACCTTGTTCTTTTGCAGCGTCGGGTGATGCAGCGTGGGTTTGGTCAGGTAGGTCATCGCTAGGCCGCCTTGTGTTTTTTCAGCGGACGCACGTTCAGCGCCGCGGCCATCTCGGCGATCTCGCGGACGATGAAGCGCGCGGTGATCGGGGTGCCGTCGTAATGCAGCACGGGAATCAGGCTGGCGGGGTTGATGTGGGCCTCGTTCACCAGCAGGTTTTTCAGTTGCGCGTCCCGGTTCTGCTCGACCACGAACACCTTCGAGTGCGCGGCGGCAAAGTCGGCGATCTCGTCCTGGAACGGAAACGCGCGCACGCGCAGGGCGTTGACGTAGATGCCCATCGCCGCGAGCGCGTCCAGCGCTTCGGCCATCGCCGGGCTGGTGGAACCGAAATAGAACGCGCCGAAGCGCGCGGGATACTGCGCGGCGGTGAGCAAGGCCTTGGGCACCAGCGTCTTCGCGGTCTCGAATTTTTTCAGCAGCCGCTGCATGTTGTCGACATAATCCGGGCCCGCCTCGCTGTAGCCCGCGTAGCGGTCCTTGGTCGTGCCGCGGGTGAAATAGGCGCCGCGCGTGGGGTGAGTGCCGGGGTAGGTGCGGTAGGCAATGCCGTCGCCGTCCACGTCCAGATAGCGGCCGAAGTCCTTGCCCGCCTGCAACTCCTCGGCGCTCATGACCTTGCCGCGGTCGTAGACCTTGGCGTCATCCCACTCGAGCGGATCGCACAGGCGCGTATTCATGCCGATATCCAGATCGGTCATCACGAACACTGGCGTCTGCAAGCGGTCGGCGAGGTCCAGCGCCAGCGCGGTGAACTCGAAGCATTCTTTCGGGTCTTCGGGGAACAGCAGCACATGCTTGGTGTCGCCGTGGGAGGCGTAGGCGGTGGACAGAATGTCCGACTGCTGCGTGCGCGTGGGCATGCCGGTGGAGGGCCCGCCGCGCTGCACGTCGATGATGGTCACCGGAATCTCGGCAAAGTAGGCGAGGCCGATGAACTCGGTCATGAGCGAGATGCCCGGGCCGGAGGTGGCGGTGAAGGCGCGCGCGCCGTTCCAGCCGGCGCCGGTGACGATACCTATCGAGGCGAGTTCGTCTTCGGCCTGCACGATGGCGAACTTGTTCTTGCCGCTCGCCTCATCCACGCGCAGCCGCTTGCAGTAGCGCTCGAACGCTTCGGCCACCGAAGAGGACGGTGTGATCGGGTACCAGGCGCACACGGTGGCGCCGCCGTAGACCGCGCCCAGCGCCGTGGCGCTGTTGCCTTCGATGAAGATCTTGTTGCCAACGGCGTCGGCGCGCTTGACCCGCAGGCCGATCGGGCAGTTGAGGTGGGCGAGCGCGTAGTCGCGCCCCATCTGCATCGCGTTCAGGTTGGGCTTCAACAGCTTTTCCTTGCCCTTGTACTGCTCGCCGATCAGCTCGGCGATCGCGCCGGCGTCCAGGTCGAGCAGCGCGGCGAGCGCGCCGACGTAAATGATGTTCTTGAACAGCTGCCGCTGGCGCGAGTCGTTGTAAGTGGCGTTGCAGATGTCGGTGAGCGGCATGCCGATGACGTTGATGTCGTCGCGCAGCCTCGACGCCGGCAGCGGCCGGGTGTTGTCGTAGAAAAGGTAGCCGCCGGGCTCGATCTCGGCCAGGTCCTGGTTCCAGGTCTGCGGGTTCATCGCCACCATCAGGTCCACCCCGCCGCGGCGGCCAAGCCAGCCCTTCTCCGTCACCCGCACCTCGTACCAGGTGGGCAGGCCCTGGATATTGGAGGGAAAAATATTGCGCGGGCTCACCGGCACGCCCATCCTGAGGATGGAGCGGGCGAACAACTCGTTGGCCGAGGCCGAGCCCGAGCCATTGACGTTGGCAAACTTGATGACGAAGTCGTTAACCGATTCGATGCGTTTTGTACTCATGCCGGCACCGGTTCCTTTTTCGGCGCGCGGCTGCGGCAGGCGGGACCGGCGCTCGTCATTTCGAGCAGGAATTTCTGCATATCCCAGGCCCCGGTGGGACAGCGCTCGGCGCACAGACCGCAGTGCAGGCACACGTCCTCGTCCTTGGCCATGATGCGGCCGGTCTTGAGCGTGCCGGAGATGTACAGATCCTGCGCCAGGTTCTTCGCCGGCGCGTTGAGCCGCGTGCGCAGGTTCGCCTCCTCGCCGTTGACGGTGAAGGTGATGCAATCCATCGGGCAGATGTCGACACAGGCGTCGCACTCGATGCACAGCGTGTTGCTGAACACGGTCTGCACGTCGCAGTTGAGGCAGCGCTCCGCCTCCTTCCACGCAGTGGCCCGGTCGAAACCCATCTCGACCTCGATCTTGATATTCTTCAGCGTCTGGCCGGTGTCGCGCCAGGGCACCTTGTAGCGGCGGTCGAGCGCGATCTCGTTGTCGTAGCTCCACTCATGGATGCCCATTTTCTGCGACATCAGATGCACCATAGGCGGCGGGCGTTTGGACACGTCCTCGCCCTGGCACAGCTTGTCGATGGAGACCGCGGCCTCGTGGCCGTGGGCGACGGCCCAGATGATGTTCTTCGGCCCGAAGGCGGCGTCGCCGCCGAAAAACACCCGCGGCAAAGAGGATTGCAGCGTGATTTTGTCGACCACCGGCATGCCCGATTGGTCGAACGCGATGCCGCAATCCTTCTCGATCCATGGAAAGGCGTTTTCCTGGCCGACCGCAACGAGCACCTCGTCACACTCGAAATGCCGGCCGGGCTCGCCCGTGGGCACGAGCCGCCGCCGGCCCGGTCCGTCTGCGTCGAACTTCGCCGCGACTTTCTCGAAAGTGACGCCGGTGAGCTTGCCCTTGTGGTGGGTGAATTCCTTGGGCACGAGGTAGTTGAGGATGGGAACGCCCTCATGCGTGGCGTCCTCTTTCTCCCAGGGCGAAGCCTTCATCTCGTCGAAGCCGGAACGCACGATCACCTTCACGTCCTCGCCGCCCAGGCGCTTGCTGGTGCGGCAGCAGTCCATGGCGGTGTTGCCGCCGCCGAGCACAATGACGCGCTTGGCGATCTTGTCGATATGCCCGAAGGAAACGCTCGCGAGCCAGTCGATGCCGATGTGGATGTGCTTGGCCGCTTCCTTGCGCCCCGGAATATCGAGGTCGCGGCCGCGCGGCGCGCCCGACCCGACGAATATCGCGTCATAGCCCTCCGCCAGCAGGGCCTTCATGCTATCCACGCGCTTGCCGGCGCGAAACTCGATGCCGAGGCCGAGGATGTAGCCGACTTCCTCGTCGATCACTTGCTCGGGCAGGCGAAATCTCGGAATCTGGCTGCGGATCATGCCGCCCGCCTTGGCGTCCCCGTCGTACACGATGACATGATAGCCATGCGGCGCCAGGTCGCGCGCCACGGTGAGCGACGCCGGGCCGGCGCCGATACAGACGATGCGCTTGCCGTTTTTCTTCTTCGGCGCCGCCGGCAGGCGCGCGCGAATGTCGTTCTTATTGTCTGCGGCGACCCGCTTCAGGCGGCAGATCGCGACCGGTTCCCTGGCCGCGCCGGCGGATGAGTCGTTGCCCTGCTCTGACGGCGCATCCTCGACGCGGCCGCGGCGACAAGCCGGCTCGCACGGGCGGTCGCAGGTGCGTCCCAGAATGCCGGGGAAGACGTTGGACTCCCAGTTGACCATGTAGGCGTCATCGTAGCGGCCTGCGGCGATCAAGCGGATGTATTCGGGAACGGGGGTATGGGCGGGGCAGGCCCATTGACAGTCTACGACTTTGTGAAAGTAATCTGGCGCGCCAATAGCGGTCGGCTTCAATCCGTCTGCTCCTTCCGGGCGCCTGCCAAGGCTGCCGACATTGGATCGGCCATGGGGTCGCCTAGTAGGGGCGTGATTCTACCCTTGGCGGAGCAGAGTGAAAAGCGACTTTTTAATTGCCAAGACGGGAACTTTCGCTGGCTGGCGCGAGGCAAACTACAACCTAGTCGTGTCCGAGGCTGCCTGTATATTCACCACAGGCGCAGCAGTCGGAGGCAATCCGAATGACCGGGTCACATCTCCACGTGCGGAACAGGGGTATGCGCCGGCGGCGGCTCTTCGCGCAGTTCCACCGCCATGCAATTTGGCTGTAATACGCGTGCCTCCTTGGTGTCGGCGCCGCGGCTAGCGGCCCGGACTTGGCTTTCCGTTACGGGAGCGACGCTCGACCTGGCTCTGGCGGCGCATATGATCCTCGAGCTGAAGGCTGGCTGCCTCGAACGCGTGGTGCAAGGCAGTGTAGACGTCCTCGCCGTGTTCGCGGTTCACCACGACTTCCGTCCCCGGCAGCGTGATGTTGAGCCGCACCGCGAACTGCGCGCCTTGTCGCTTCGGCCGGTGCAGCGCCTCTGCGACCACATGGCAAGCCTGGATGCGCTCGCATTGCCGATCCAGCGCTCGCGCCTGTTCGCCTACGTATCGTTCCAGCGCGCTGGAACGAGGAATTCCACGCAAGGTGATCTCTACGGGATCGCGCATGACTCCCGCCCCTTACAGCCGTTCACGGCTCAGTTGTAGTCGTCGTAATACACAGGCAGGCTTCTGCCGCCGTCGCCTTGGACGATGCGCTGGCAATCGATCTCGTCATGGCGCTCGTCGGGCACTTGCGCGGTCTGCTCCCAGGCGTCGGGCCCCCGGGCCGTTCCGCGCCCCCGCCTGCCTGGCGGTTTGGCGGCGGGTTTGCGCGCCGCGCCGCGGACTTTGCCTGACTTGGACTTGGCACCCATAGCATCCTCCCGTTACGGCTTGGAGTTCAGCGTAACGACAATTGCCGCAGCCCTGTTGATATTGGTCAAAAAAACGTTACCTGCCCCTCGACGCCGGCCGAAACGCCGCGAATCGCGGTTGCGCTTTTCGCATGCTTTTCGTCCGCTCAAGCGATAGCGCAAGTGTGGGTCGCGCGCGCGCCCGTGCCTTTAATTTTGATCATAGTGGGTCGATAGATCGGGCGTGACACAGGAACGACAGGCGCGGCCCCACCAGCCGCCTGAAACCGGTGGTTTTCATATAATCCGAGTCGTCACCAGGCAATCTCTTTTATACTGGCGCGGCAACGACGAGGATTCGATTTGCAGCCCTATTCCGCCCAACCGGACCAGCAAGCAGTTGCTGTGCCGCCGCCGAAGCGCGCGCAGCGCCTGCGCCATCTGGTGCTCGGCCTTGGCGCTCTGGCTGTGGTGGCAGTCCTCGGTGGCACAGCTCTCAGCCTGTGGCGCACGCATGAAGAGGTGACGCAGCGGACCGAAGAACGTCTGGTCGGCCTGGCCCGGATCCTGGCCGAGCAAACCTTGAGATCGACGCACGCCGTCGACACCATTCTTCGTGCTGCCGCGGAGGACGTGCTAAGAGCGGGAAAGCGGGGTCGGCTGGCGCCGTCCAGAGAGCTGGTTCGGCAATTGCGCGAGATCATTGCCTACACGCCATACGTGAATGCGCTCATGCTGTCCGGCGCGAGCGGCAAGCTGGTAGCCCATACGGCTCGGATTCCGCCACCGCCGATCCACTACGGCGACAGCCAATTCTTCCGCCCACGTCGCGACAACGGGACGATACAGCCACGGCTATCGGCGCCGGTTGTCGGCAGGATGGCCGGCGCGCGGGACATAAGCGTAAGCCGCGGGCTCCATGACCCCGACGGGCGCCTTCTCGGCGTCATCACCGCGGTAGTCGATCCGGCCTATTTCCTCGGGCCGCAAGGCCTGCAGGGACTCGGGCCGGACGGCGTGGTGCGGCTGCTGCGCCGCGACGGCCTGCTGCTGACCGGCTATCCGATAGCGATCGCGGCCGCGACCCGCAACTACCGCGACTCCGCGCTATTTACCCAGGGCGTCGTGGCCGGACGCGAGTTAGTCCGCCATGCCGGCGGCGCCGGCGCCGGCGAGCGGATGAGCGCTATTCGCCCGATCGAGGACTACCCTCTGGTCGTAACAGTGACTTCGTCCATGGATTTCGTCCTGCGAACCTGGTACCGGAGCATAGCGTTGTTCGGAGCCATCGCCACAGTCACCACCGCCCTTCTCGGTCTTATCACTTTGTCGCTCGCGCACCAGTTGCGCGTCGACGAGGAACTGAAATCCATTGTCGCGGATTCGGAGGAACGCCTGCAGGCAATCATTCAATCCGCGATGGATGCGATCATCACCATGGACGAGCACCGGCGCGTGGTGCTGTTCAACGCCGCGGCGCAGCAGATCTTCGGATGCCCGAGCGCGGAGGCGATCGGCGCCGATATCGGCCATTTCATTCGCGGGCAGTTGCTGGAGGCGCAGCCGGAGTACAGCGCGGAGTTCGACGCCACCGGCGCGCCCATGCGCAAGCTGGGGCAGCACCTCGCGCTCACCGGGGTGCGCGCCGATGGCGCCGAATTCCCGCTCGACGCCTCGGTGTCGCGGGTGCGGCTGCACGGCGCGGGCCTGTATATCGTGATCTTGCGCGACGTCACCGAGCGCAGGCGCGCCGAGCAGGAGCTCAAGCGCTCGCAGCAGGATTTGCGCGGACTGTCCAAGGCGGCAAACGAAGCCCTCGAGGCCGAGCGCCGCCGCACCGCGCGCGAACTGCATGACGAACTCGGTCAATCGCTCACCGCGCTCAAGATGGACTTGGAGTCGCTGCGCTCCGGCCTGCCGCCGGGCCAGCCGGACCTGGGGGAACGCGCCCGGGCGATGCACGCGCTGCTCGACGGCACCATCGCGGCCACGCGCCGCATCGCCTCCGATCTGCGCCCCCTGATGCTGGACGATCTGGGCCTTGCCGCGGCGCTTGACTGGCTGGCGCATAATTTTTCGAAACACAGCGGCATTGCCACCGACCTGATCATCGACAACACGGTGGCTCAGGTGCCGGAACCGATCGCCTCGGCGCTGTACCGCATCACCCAGGAATCGCTTACCAACGTGGCCAAATATGCGCAAGCCACCACGGCCGAGATTCGCCTGGAGCGCGACGGCGCCTGGGTCCAGCTCCTGGTGCGGGACAACGGCCGCGGCATCGAGGCGGCGGACCAGAACAAGCGCGGCACGTTCGGACTGCTGGGCATCCGCGAACGCGTGATGCTGCTCGGCGGCGAAGTCGCGATCAAGGGCGAACCGGGGCAAGGCAGCGAGCTGCGCGCGCGCATCCCGCTCGCCGCGGCCGATGCGCCTGAGGCCGTCGCATGACGCGCATCCTCATCGCCGACGATCACGCCATCGTGCGCGAGGGCTTGCGCCGCATTCTTCAAAGCGCCCCGGGAATCGAGGTAGCCGGCGAAGCGGTGAGCGGCGACGAGGTCATGGCGCGGGTGCGCGAGGGCGGCTTCGACCTGTTATTGCTTGACCTGTCGATGCCCGGAAAAAGCGGCATCGAGCTGATCAAGTGGGCGAAGTCGGCACGGCCGGAACTTGCGCTGCTGGTGCTGTCGATGCACCAGGAAGAGCAATACGCGGTGCGCGCGATCCGCGCCGGCGCCTCGGGCTACGTCACCAAGGAAAGCGCCTCGGCGCTGCTCGTCGCGGCGATCCGCAAGGTCGCCGATGGCGGGCTGTACATCAGCCCCGGCGTGGCCGAGCAGCTCGCGCTCACGCTCAGGCCGCAGGCGGCCGGCTTGCCGCATCAAACGCTGTCTGACCGGGAATACGAGGTATTCAGCCAACTGGTTTCGGGCGGCAGCGTCTCCGATATTGCCGCGCGCCTGCATTTGAGCGGCAAGACCGTGAGCACGCACAAGGCGCGCATCCTGGAAAAAATGGGCATGGACAGCGTGGCCGACTTGGTGCGCTACGCCGTGGCGCACCAGCTCGTCGACGCGCGCGACACCTAGCCGCCACCGCCCCCTGGGTGTAGGCGCCGCCCTATACCGATACCGGCAATTCCGATGCCTGGTTTCAGCCTGCGCCTATGGCGCCGGGCAACAGTCGTGTTCCATACTTGCTTCAATAAAAACAACTAACCCTGTTACACGATTGCCGCGCGGCGGGGGCCAGTGGTGGCCGCGCGGCGACAGACAAACAACATCTTCCTTAGCCATCGACACGCATGGGTTCGACACAGCAAGCGGCACCACTGCTGGTCTTCCTCGTCGAAGACTCGGCGGCGATCCGCGCGCGCCTGGCGGCCACGATCCGGGCGATCAGCGGCGCCGAACTCGTGGGCGAAGCGAGCACGGTCGGCGCGGCGATCGACGGCATTCGCTCCACCCGTCCCAGCGCCGTGATTCTGGACCTGCAGTTGGAGGACGGGAGCGGTCTGGACGTGCTCAAGGCCGTGCATCCATTCTCGCCCACGCTGCACGTCGCGGTGCTCACCAATTACGCGACCGATCAACACCGCCGCGCCTGCATGGACGCGGGCGCGGAATATTTTCTCGACAAGTCTTCGGATTTCCCGCGCATCCGGGAAATTGTCCAGGGGTGGACTCACCGCCCCGGTGGCGCCGCCCTGGGCCAATAGATGCAAACTCGCCAATCAAGATAACGGAGCAGAACATGAGCAGCGCAATGTCGCATTATGATGCACTCGAACCAGGCGCCTTGGACAAGGAAACGACGCCGGCGCAGAACCACGAAGGAGCCAATCTGTCGGTGCGCGACCTTACCCGCTTGCTGCATATCGACTGTCCGGACGAAACCTGGCTTGCGCGGACGGCATTCGCCCTGCGTAGGGTGCGCGAAGGCGAGTCGCTGATGCGCGCGGGCGACAAATTCCATTCCCTTTACGTCGTCCGCTCCGGCTGCTTCAAGACCGTCTACACCGATTTTTCCGGCAGCGAACAGGTGCTCGGATTTCCGATGAGCGGAGATCTGATGGGAGCCGATGGCATCGACAGCGGCCACTACAGTTCCACCGCCGTGTCGCTCGATACCAGCGAAGTGGCGATCATGCCGTTCGCGAGCCTCGCGCGGCTGATGTTCGAATGCCCCCGGCTGGAACCATTGCTGTATCGCGTCCTGAGCCGCGAACTCGTGCGCGTGCAGAACATGGCCTGGACTCTGGGCACGCTAGGCGCGGAAGGCAGGGTTGCCGTATTTCTGCTCGCCCTGTCGGCCCGGCTAGGCGCATTGGGATATTCGCGTTGCTCCTTTAATCTGCGCATGACGCGCCAGGAGATCGGCAGCTACCTCGGCCTGAAGCTCGAAACGGTAAGCCGGGCGCTGTCGACACTGAACGCCGCGGGCATCATCCAGGTGCATCAAAGAAGCGTCGATATCGTGGACGCCGGCGCTTTGCGCGGCGTGATCGACCCGGCTGCGGGCATCGCGGCAAGCATCGCGCCGCCCCCCGCGCCAGCCGCGGCCCGGCACGGCGCCAACGGCGGCAAGCGTGCACGCAAGCAACGCCCGCAGTTCCGGCACGGGCTTGCCTGGCGGCAACTCGCCGCCGCCTGAGACGCTATCGGCGCGCAGCGCAAATACGCGACAACGGCTATCATCGCAGCGTCTTTCCAAGAGAAGAGGTCACTACATGTTCAAGCACATCCTGGTCCCGACCGACGGGTCCACTTTGTCCTTGCGCGCGGCAAAGAATGCCGTGCGCTTCGCCAAGGCCCACGGCGCCCGCATTACGGCTTTCTACGCGGCGCCGGAATATCACCCCAACATTGCCGGTGACTATATACCGGCGAATTTCGTGCCGCCCTCCGTATTCGAAAAGCAGATCCAGAAAACCGCGGACAAGTACCTGGACCCGATCAAGAAATTGGCGGCGCTGGGGGATGTCCCGTGCTCCGGATTGTACGCCAGCAGCGATTCGCCCTATCAAGCGATCATCAAGGCCGCAAACGCGAACAAGTGCGACCTGATTTTCATGGCGTCCCACGGCCGCAGCGGCATCGCCGGGCTGTTGATCGGCAGCGAAACCAACAAGGTGCTCACCCACTGCAAGCTTCCGGTGCTGGTCTATCGCTAGATGACCGGCCCCTGCGGGAGGATGGTGCGGGTAAAGGATTCGCCAGAGCTTGGCCAGATTCGTACGGTATTCATCGGGATTGCCGAAATCGTGTCAGGTTACGACCCGTGCGGCACCCGGCCTCTCAGGGTCGTCAAGCAACACTTCGCATAACGGCCAACCGCGGAGACTCAGTCGCTACGATTGAGTCGCTCGATGCACGGTGACGGCAGCGTCGCGATCATCGCGACGACGCGAGGACCCGCGCGCTCGGTGGCGCCGGACGCGGTGACGACGATCGCGATCGCCGCGGCGATCTTGGCCGCGAGCAGGGACCAGTCAGGCTCGCGTCCATGAATCCCTGGCGTTGCACGTTCGCATGGCGCGACATGGTAGCATTGCGGCCTCGCTACAATCGCCCGCGTGCCAGTGAACCCGCCAGCCGACGAGCGCAAGCACTTCCCCATCTGGCCGTTGCTCGCCATGCTCGCGACGCAGTCGCTGGCGACGATGGCGGCATACTCCCTGCCGGCCGTGGCACCCGCCGTCGCGAAGGACCTCGGCGTGCCGGGAGCGCTCTCGGGCATGTTCGTCTCGACGGTGTACGGAGTGGGTATTTTTTCGGCGCTGCTTTCGCCCGGCTTCATCGTGCGCTATGGCGCCGTCCGGGTCAGTCAGTTCGTGCTTCTCGCCACGCTTGCCATGCTGCTGTCCGCCGCCGCAGGCAGCGTGGCCTCGATCGCGGTGGGCGCAGTTCTCCTCGGCCTCGCCTACGGCGCCACCGCGCCGGCGAGCGCGCACCTGCTGGTGCCGCGCACGCCGCCGGGCGTCATGAACCTCGTGCTGTCGCTGCGGCAGATCGGCGTGCCGCTCGGAGGAGTGCTGGCGGGGCTGGCGATGGTGCCCCTCACGCTAGCGCTCGGCTGGCGCGAGGCACTTCTGTGGCAGGCGGCGCCGGTGGCGGCGCTCGTGCTGCTCATCCAGATTCCGCGCGGGCGCTGGGACCGGGAGCGGGACCCCACGCGCGTGATCCTGCACCCGCGCCTGGCCGCGCCGCTCCTGCTCCTGCGCGAAAGCGGCGCCATTCGCCGGCTCGCGCTCGCGAGCGTCGTCTATTCGGGGCTGCAGCTGTGCTTCATCTCGTTCATGACAGTGCACCTCACCAGCCGCGCGGGTTTCGACCTGATTGCCGCCGGGCGCTCGCTCGCGGTGTACCAGGTGGCCGGCGTGGTAAGCCGACCGATCTGGGGATGGTCTGCCGACCGCTTTCGCTGCGCGCGCGTGCTCCTCGCCGCGCAGGGCGTGATCATGTGCGTGGCGGCGATCCTCGCCGGGCGTTTTGCGCCGGAATGGCCGCAGCCGCTGGTGCTGTCGGTGTGCGCGGTGGCTGGCGCTACGGCGAGCGGATTCACCGGCATCGCCTATGCGGAATGGGCGCGGCTGGGCGGCACGCGGCGCACGGAAGCCACCGGCCTTGGCGCCGGCATGATGTTCGCCGGCGTGATGCTGATGCCTTCGGCCTTCTCCGTGGCCATCACCGCGAGCGGCGCCTACGCGACTGCGTATGCGGCTGCGGGCCTGCTTGCCGCGGTGTCGGGACTCCTGCTCCTCGGCGGCGACGCGCCGGTTCGTCTCAGCCCAGCGGCAGCGCCGCGAACGCCTCCGCCTCGACCATGAAATCGGGGTTCGACACATAGACGGCCCCATCCAACTTTATCAGGGCTTCATGCTCGGCATAGACGGCTTGGAAGTACATCGGCGGATGCTCGCGCCGGTTCATGTAGGGCATCGTGTCAGCGTTCACCACGCTCAGGCGGCCTGCAATTCAGCCTTGATCGTCTTAGTGCCGGCAAGCTTGGTGGCGGTTGCCTTCTGCTGGCGCTTTTCCACCGGCTTGACCGAGAGCCGCAGGCCGGTTGCCGCAAGTACCGCGGTAAGGCTGCTCAGCGCGGGATTGCCGACTTTCGACAGCATCTTGTACGTCGCCTCGCGCGTGAGCTTGGCCCGGCGTGCTATTTCGGCAACACCGCCTTGGGCCTGAGCGACGTGGCGCAGCGCGAGCATGAGCACCGCTTGGTCGCCGTCTTCGATCGCGGCTTCCAGGTAGGCAGCCGCCTCATTCCGGTCTTTCAGGCTCTCGATCAGCGAGTCCTCGTAAGGCAGGCTAGGTGCGGCTGCGCGGCTTTTGCGTCGCACGGGCTTTGTAGTCTTCGAAATAGGCTTTGGCACGGTTGATGTCCTTCCGCCTTCGGCGCTCTGGTAGTGGCGAATTTCAATGATCGAGGTCATTGTAATTTATAGATTACACGATAGTCAAGCGGCTTGGCCGTGCAACGGGATCACCTCCGCGCCGGTCTTGAGCTTGTCCAGATAGTCCGCCCATTGCCGCATCGTCTTGCGCCGCTCGGGCAGGTGCTCGGCGAAATTGTACGCAGCGGATACCTTGTTGCGCTCGCCTTGCCTCGATTAGGGCGATGTTCGTCACCTGTCGGCGAGTAAGGCAACTGCCCGAAGGCAGTTCCATTAGACAGTCCGGGTTTTCACCCATCGGCCTAACGTTGTCAGTCCCGCGACGTGCTGGCGACCATCGCGAGCGTCTAGACAATCTTCCCGGTGGACCGCACCGGAGACGGTGAAACTCTATGCTGCCTCGGCCTCCCCTTTCAGCGCCAGGTGTGCAATGAATCCGGATCTAGACTCGCCTGCAGCTTTCGCCGCTGCATCTATACGCCGCAACACGCGGGCCGGCAAAGTGATGTTGATCCGCTCGGATTTGTCCGCCAGTTCAGCCAAGTCCACAGACACGACCGCCCATACCCATCCGGCATAGTCTGGATTAGCTTGATGCACGGTAATGCTTGCGGGCTCCGGCACCTTGCCGCCATCGTCGATGACCGTTTCAAGCCAGAGTTCTATCGCTTCCTTCGCATTGTCTATGGCTTCATCAAGCGTATCCCCTGCTGAAAAGCACCCGGGCAAGTCCGGCACGACCACGCCGAACGCATGGCGCTTATCCCCTGGTTCAATTGCAATCGGATACTTCATCACGTCTCCTTATTTCAGCCCGGCTTGTTTCATCAATTTGCGCAGCAGGCCAGTACCCAAGTCCTTTTTCGGATGCGGAATGCTGATGTGCCCGCCCCGGTCTGGGTGCGTGTAAATATGGTGCGAACCCTTTGCGCCACGAAGCACCCACCCCGCCCGCTTTAGCCGGTTGATAAGCTCCGCGCTATTCATGGTGTGTATGATACACACTGCTCAAAGATAGTCAAGCCCTGCCCTTGTGCTCTGCACGGATAATCACGTCCGCGCCGGCCTTAAGATTGTCCAGACAGTCAGCCCATTGCTGCATCATCTTGCGCCGCTCGGGCATGGGTACACGTCCGCCTCGAGGCGCCGCAACAGCTTTTCCTTCGTGGTGTCCGCCAGCGTCGGCGCGGTCTTGGCGTACCACTCGCGCCCGATCACCTCGAAAGTATTCGCGGCCAGCCCGGTCCGAGTCGCTTTCGCCGCCTTCCTGTGTTCGCCTGGATCCGTGCCACCGGCGAGCAGCTTGCGTGCCTGGTCGCGCTTTTCTCTGGCTGTGGCGAGCGGCACATCAGGGTAGGTGCCGAGGGCGAGCACCTTCTCCTTGCCACCAAAACGATATTTCAAGCGCCAGGTACTTGCCGCCTTGAGGGATCACCAACAGATAGCGGCCACCCGCATCAGCGATGCTTGTATTGCTTCGCCTTGGCCTTGGTGTTGCGCGCAGTTCGATCGGTGAGAGCCATTGAGATACCCCCATTGATGGAGCAGATACCCCGAAATGCACCCCCAATACCCCTGGATGCAACAGGACAAGTCTGGACAGGTTTGGACGGCGCTTAAGCGATTCTCCCTATGTAAACTTGGAGAGATTGGACTATTCTGGACTTGCTAGGAATGGTATTTGGTGCCGGGTAAAGGATTCGAACCCTCGACCGTCGCATTACAAATGCGCTGCTCTACCAACTGAGCTAACCCGGCATGTGCCGCGCGTATTATACGCGCGAGATCCTGGAAATCTTACTTCACCCGCCGCAGCGAAGGCTTGCCGGAGGGCCGCGGCGGTTCGGGCGGGATTTCGTTGCCCTGGTCGGCCTCGGCGGGGCGGGCTAGAGCAGCCGCTTCCGGCGCGCTAAGCTCGAACGACAGGCCCTGGCCGTTCTCGCGCGCGTAAATCGCGGACACGGCGCCGATCGGAATCGAGATTTCGCGCCCCGCGCCGTTGAAGCGGGCGGAAAACTCGATCAGCTCGTTGCCCATCTTGAAACGCTCCACGGCGATCGGGCCAATATTGAGCACGATCTGGCCGTCCTTGACGTACTCCATCGGCACGCGCGTGAGCGCATCCACCGTCACCGTAAGATAAGGCGTGTAACCGCTGTCGACGCACCAATCGTAGATGGCGCGCATCAGGTAAGGTTTGGTGGAGGGTTCGGACATTGGCGCGAACGTATCCTTATGTCGGTCAGAACGCGGCGGGGAATCTCCTGCACGCAAGGGAAGAACGAATCCCCCGTCGCTGGACTGGTCGGGATGACCCCCTATCGGGTCACTTGCGCATCACCTTTTCCGAGGGCGTCAGCGCCTCGATGAAGGCCGGGCGCGAGAACAGGCGCTCGGCGTATTTCATCAGCGGCGCGGCCGGCTTGCCCAGGGAGACGCCGTAGTGATCCAGGCGCCACAGCAATGGCGCGATCGCCACGTCGAGCATGGAGAATTCGTCGCCCAGCGTGTACTTCTGCTTGACGAAGATCGGCGCCAGCTCGGTCAGCCGGTCGGCCACGTGCGCGCGCGCCTTTTCCTGCTGCTTGGCGGTGCCGTTCTCGAGGATATCGATGCGGCTGAACAGTTCCACCTCGAAATTGAACAGCAGCAGGCGCGCGCGCGCGCGCATCACCGGATCGGGCGGCATCAACTGCGGGTGCGGAAAGCGCTCGTCAATGTATTCGTTGATGATGTTCGACTCATACAGCACCAGGTCGCGCTCCACCAGCACCGGCAGGCGGTTGTACGGATTCATCACCGCGATGTCTTCCGGCTTGTTGTACATGTCGACATCGATGATCTGAAAGTCCATGCCCTTCTCGTAGAGCACGATGCGGCAGCGCTGGGAAAAGGGGCAGGTAGTGCCGGAATAAAGGTTCATCATGATCGTTAAAGAGCCTTAGAAAAATGAGGCGTGCCATACCCGCCTCCGGGTCTGGTTTCTAGTTTCTTGCAACTAGTTTCCAGCTCAGTGCACGTCCTTCCAGAATTCTCTTTTCAGGAGATAGGCCAACGGCCACAGGGCGAGCAGAAACAGCAGCACAATAATGCCGATCTGCTTGCGGCTGGTGGCCGCCGGCTCGCCCATATAGACGAGAAAGTTCACCAGATCGCGCACCGTCTCGTCGTACTGCACCGGCGTGAGGCTGCCCGGCTTCACCAATTCATACTTGACCGACTTCGCCGCAGCGCCGTGGGCGTCTTTTTTATCCGTGCCATCGTCGCCCTTGGCGATTTGCTCGACACGCACGCGCTCGCCCTGCAACTGCCACATCGGATTCGGCATGCCCACGTTCTCGAACACGGTATTGTTCCAGCCCGTGGGCCGGGCCGGATCCCGGTAGAAACCACGCAGGTAACCGTAGAGCCAATCGGCGCCGCGCGCACGCGCGATCACCGACAGGTCAGGCGCGGCGGCGCCAAACCATTGCTGAGCGTCCTTCCTGCTCATCGCCACGCTCATCAGTTCGCCCACCTTGTCGCCGCTGAACATGAGGTTGTCCTTGATCTGCGATTCGCTCAGGCCCAGCTCCATCAGCCGGTTCCAGCGCATGAGCGAGGCGCTGTGGCAGTTGAGACAATAGTTGGCGAAGGTGCGCGCACCGCTCTGCAGGCTGACGACGTCGGTCTGGTTGATCGGCGCGGTGTCCAGTATCAGACCCGGCTCGGAGGCCGCGACCGGGGACGGTCCGGTGAAAACTGCGGTCGCGCACAGCAGCGACAAGGCCAACAGGGTGTTGCGGCAGGAATGCAACTGCTTGCCGATGCGGAAGATATGAAAGGCGGCGCGTTCGCTTGTTCCCGCCGGGGTAATGAGCGTGTTCATTAGTAGGTCACCCTTTCCGGTTCGGGTTTGGTCTTGTCCACCTTGGTGTACCAAGGCATCAGGATAAAGAACAGGAAGTAGATTAGCGTGCAGATGCGCGCTGCCACGGTGGCGCGGTCGGCATGGCCGAGCCAGGCGCCGAACTGGCCCCACACCGTGATCGGCTCGGTGCCGAGGTAGCCGAGCACCAGGAACACGATCACGAACGCGGCGAGGGCCACCTTGAAGTGCGTGCCGCGGTAGCGGATCGACTTCACCGCGCCGCGGTCCAGCCACGGCAGCACGAACAGCACCATCACCGACACCCCCATCGCCACCACTCCGGGGAACTGCGAATTGAACAGCGGCGGCACCGCGCGCAGGATCGAGTAATACGGCGTGAAATACCACACCGGCGCGATATGCGCCGGGGTCTGCAGCGGATCGGCGGGAACGAAGTTGTTATATTCGAGGAAGTAGCCGCCCATCTCCGGCGCGAAGAACACGATAATCACGAATACGATCATGAACACCACCACCCCGAGGATGTCCTTGACCGTGTAGTAGGGATGAAAAGGAATGCCGTCCAGCGGCACGCCGTTCGCGTCCTTGTGCTTCTTGATCTCGATGCCGTCCGGATTGTTCGAGCCGACCTCATGCAGGGCGAGCAGGTGCGCCATCACCAGGCCCAGCAACACCAGCGGGATGGCGATCACGTGCATGGCGAAGAAGCGGTTGAGGGTCGCATCCGCAATGACGTAGTCGCCACGAATCCAGAGGGAAAGATCCGGCCCGATGAGAGGGATGGCGGAGAACAGGTTGATGATCACCTGCGCGCCCCAGTAGGACATCTGGCCCCAGGGCAAGAGGTAGCCGAAGAAGGCCTCGCCCATCAGGCACAGGTAAATCAGCACGCCGAAAATCCACATCAGCTCGCGCGGTTTGCGGTGCGAGCCGTACAGCAGCGCGCGGAACATGTGCAGGTAGACGCAGATGAAGAAAGCCGAAGCGCCGGTCGAATGCATGTAGCGGATGATCCAGCCGCCCGGCACTTCGCGCATGATGTATTCCACCGAGGCGAACGCGAGATTCGCGTCCGGCTTGTAGTTCATGGTGAGGAAAATGCCGGTCACGATCTGGATCGCCAGCACCAGCATGGCGAGCGAGCCGAAGTAGTACCAGAAGTTGAAGTTCTTCGGCGCGTAATACTCGGCCAGGTGCGCCTTCCAGGTCGATATCAGCGGAAAGCGCTGGTCGACCCAGGTGAGCAGGCCGTCGAGCGCGACGGAGCCGGTACCGGTAACGGGGGGTTTTTCCGTGGCAGCCATGCGCTATGCCCCTTTCTTGTCGTCGCCGATGAGAATCCGCGTATCCGACAGATACGTGTATTTCGGCACCTCGAGATTCACCGGCGCCGGCGCGCCCTTATAGACGCGCCCGGCGAGGTCGAATTTGGAGCCGTGGCAGGGACAGAAAAAGCCGCCGGCCCAGTCGGCGCCCATCTCCGCCTTGGCCTCGGCCGGCTTGGACTGAGGCGAGCAGCCCAGGTGCGAGCAGATGCCGACCAGCACCAGCACCTCGGGCTTGATCGAGCGAAATTCATTCTTCGCGTACTCGGGCTGCATCGGCACGTCGGAGGCCGGGTCAGAAACCTTGCTATCGACGCTCGCCAGGCCGTCGAGCATTTCCTTGGTGCGGCGGACGATCCATACCGGCTTGGAGCGCCATTCCACTGTCATGATCTGACCCGGTTCGAGCCTGCTGATGTCGGCTTCGACCGGTGCCCCGCCGGCCTTGGCGCGCTCCGATGGCATCCAGCTTGCGGCAAAGGGCACGGCCGCGGCCACGCTGGCCGCGCCGCCCGCGGCACAGGTGGCGATCACCAGATTGCGTCGCGTCTTGTTTAACTGCTTATCGTCGCTCATGGGAAGTTCCTCGATACACAAGAATATTCTGAATACAAAAGTCGGTGATTATACCTGAAAGCCTACGCCGGATTAAAGTTTTTTGAGATAACATAATGAAATATATGCATAAAATAGCCGCCGTTGAATGCGGGTCCCGATCCGACGCGGCGTGCCCCGCCCTTCCACCGGCCGCCTATTTGGGCAATAATCCCGAAATCGGGAGACTTCCAACAAGCCGTCCACCTAACGGTTCAGTTTCCAGTTTCGCGCGCCGCATGGCGGCACGCATCGCATAAGCCTCATCTTCGAACGAGCTCAAGGACACGCACGCGATGTACCGACTCTGGCTGACCTTCGCGCAAACTGCCACCATCTGCCTCGCCATCCTGTTCGTCGTCGCCACGCTCAAGCCGGAATGGCTGACGGGAAACCCCGCCACCCAAGTCGACGTGAACCAGGCACAACCTTCCTCCGCCGCCGGCGCCGGCGTCAAAACTGCCTCCTACAGCGATGCCGTGCGCAAGGCAGTGCCTGCGGTGGTCAGCATTTTCACCAGCAAGGAAGTGAAGCGGCCGCGCAATCCCTTCCTGAACGATCCCTTGTTTCGCCATTTCTTCGGCGAACGCTTCGAGGACGAGGCGCAACGCGCCTTCGGTCTGGGCTCGGGCGTTATCATCGGCCGCAGGGGTTACATTCTGACCAACCAACACGTGGTCGAGGCCGCGGACGAAATCGAAGTGGCGCTTGCCGACGGCAAGAAGTTTGCCGCCAAGGTCGTGGGCAGCGATCCGGAAACCGACCTCGCCGTATTGAAGGTCGACGCGCAGAACCTGCCGGCCATTACGCTCGGTCAGGCGGAAAACCTCAGAGTCGGCGACGTGGTGCTCGCCATCGGCAACCCGCTCGGCGTCGGCCAAACGGTAACCATGGGTATCGTTTCGGCCCTGCACCGGACCGGACTTTCCATCAATACGTTCGAGAATTTCATCCAGACCGACGCCGCGATCAATCAGGGAAATTCCGGCGGCGCGCTGATCGACTCATCCGGAAATCTGGTCGGCATCAACACCGCGATACTGTCGCAAACCGGCGGCTCCATCGGCATCGGCTTCGCCATACCGGTTTCCACCGCCAAGCAGGTGATGGAGCAGTTGATCGCGACCGGTGCGGTGACGCGCGGCTGGGTCGGCGTGGAGTTGCGGGAGATCACGGCGGACCTGGCCGAGTCGTTCAAACTGGGCGCCACCGCCGGCGTGCTCGTCGCCGGGGTGCAGCGCGGCAGCCCTGCCGACCGCGCCGGCATCAAACCCGGCGACATCGTGGTGAAGGTGGACGGCAAGCAAGTGGGGGACCCGGACTCGATGCGCAATCTGATCGTGGCGCTAGCCCCGGGCCAGCAGACCACGCTCAAACTGAAGCGCGGCCAGAACGAACTGGAGCTGCAGGTGCAGGTAGGCAAGCGGCCCGGCGTGAAACGGTTGCGCGAGTAAAAACCCGAATCCGCTGTGCCGAGCTGCGCAACTACTTGAGTTGCTTCTGCTCGGCTTCGGCCTGGTCTGCGCGACCCTCCATATCCGCCGCGCCGGGCACCACCTGGCCCGAGATGCCTTCTCTCTGCGTCACGCGCCTGCCGAAAAACCGCTCGATCAGTTGCGCCAGAAGAATCCCTAACTCGTACAGCAGGCACATTGGGATCGCCAACAGAAGCTGCGACACCACGTCCGGCGGCGTGACCACTGCCGCCACCACGAAAGCGCCGACGATCACATACGAGCGGATGTCCTTGAGCTTGGCCACCGTGACCACGCCGGTGCGCACCAGCACTACCTCGATCAGCGGAATCTCGAAGGTCACGCCGAAAGCCACAAACATAGTGAGCACGAAACTGAGGTAAGCCTCGATGTCCGGCGCCGGCGTGATGCTCTTCGGGGCAAACTGAATGATGAAGCGGAAAACCCAGTTGAATACCACGAAATAGCAGTAGGCGACCCCGGACAGGAACAGCACGGTGCTGCCGAACACCAGCGGCAGGGCGAAGCGCTTTTCATGTGTATAGAGACCCGGCGCGATGAAGGCCCAGGCCTGATACAGCACATAAGGCAGCGCCAGCAGAAACGCCGCCATCAGACCGACTTTGAGCGGCACCAGGAAAGGCGTGATCACGCCGGTGGCGATCATGTGCGTGCCTTCGGGCAAGGTGCGCATCATCGGCAGCGCCAAGAAATCATAGATCTCGGCCAGCCCGGGCCAGAACCAGAGCAGCGCGAACACCCCCAATACGGCGTAAATCGACCGCAGCAGCCGGTCGCGCAACTCGACCAGATGGGAAATGAACGTTTCCTGCACGCTCACTTGGGTTCAAGCCCTGGGCACGGCCGCCGAATCGGCCGCGGGCTTCGATTCCAGCCCCAGATCCATTTGCGCCGACGCGCTTGGGGTTTCAACGGCGACATCGGCCGGCGCAGCCGCCGTTCGTGTTTCCGCTTCCGTTCCGGCCTTGGCCTCCCCCGTGGCGGAAATACTTTGGTTCAGGGACTCCCCGGCGGCCTGGAGTTCCTCGCCGGCCTGGTTCACCGACTGCTCCACCGATTTTGCCGCGTCCTGGAATGTGGACCGGATGTTCTTCAGTTCGTCCAGATCCACTTCGCGCTGGATGTCGGCCTTCACGTCGTTGACATAGCGCTGCGCGCGGCCGAGCAGCGCCCCCAGCGTGCGCGCGACCCTGGGCAGACGCTCCGGACCGATCACGATCAGCGCCACCAGGGCAATGACTATCAGCTCGGAAAATCCGACGTCGAACATTTCAGTGGGCAGGGGGCCGGAAGAAAGACGGAGGGAGCGGGGCAGGCCGCCCCCGCCCTAGTTAAAACGCAATTTACGCGCTCTTGGACTTCTCTTTGATTTCGCCCTCGATGATGTTGCCGTCCATCTTTTGCGAATTGCCGGCGGCGTCTGCGGGCTTGTCAGAGCCACCTTCTTTCATTCCGTCCTTGAACCCCCGCACCGCACCGCCTAAGTCGGCGCCGATGTTACGCAGCTTCTTCGTGCCGAATACGAGCATGACTATGACCAGAACGATCAGCCAGTGCCAAATACTGAATGAACCCATGGCTTTACTCCTCTAAGGAATGACCCGACGAGAGGCCCCGTCCCCTCGTATCTCCTCCAACCCGAGGAAGCGCCGCCAAGATGGACCACCTTGGCCGAGCTTGCCTAACGTTTTATCATCGCCGGCAGACGTTCCTTGCCGCCGATGATGTGGATATGCAAATGATACACCTCTTGGCGGCCGACGCGCCCGGTGTTGATGACGGTGCGCCAACCGTCGCCGCAGCCTTGCGCTATGGCCAGTTTCGACGCCAGCGCCAGCATCTTGCCGAGCAGCAGTTGATGGCCGAGGTCCACTTCCGCGAGCGAGGCGATGTGCGGCTTGGGGATAACCATGAAGTGCACCGGCGCCACCGGGCGGATGTCGTGAAAAGCAAGGATATCCTCGTCTTCGTAAACCTTGTTGCACGGGATCTTGCCGGCGATGATGTTGCAGAAAATGCAGTCTTCCAAGGCACGCCCCTTACTTGCGCTCGGCCTCGACCCGGGGACTCGCGCCCCTGGCCGCCTTTTCGTCTATCCCCGAAATGCCCTCGCGGCGTTTTAGCTCATACAGCACGTCGCCGGGGCGCAGGCCGTAATGCGCCAGCATGATGAGGCAGTGAAACCACAGGTCGGCGGTCTCGCCGACGATGCGCAGCTTGTCCCCGTCCTTGGCGGCCATCACCGTTTCGGTCGCCTCCTCGCCGATCTTTTTCAGGATGGCGTCTTCGCCGCGCGAGAGCAGCCTTGAGACGTAGGAGGCATCTGCATCTCCGCCCTTGCGCGCCTCGACCGTGTCGGCCAGGCGTTCGAGTATGTCGCTCATTTTTGCTTGTCCTTGAACAGGGGGGCTATGCCCCCCTTGTATATCCCCCACATCAGGGGAAGCTCTGACTAAACGATGCGCTTAGTCGGAGCTTCCTTTGCGGTATATGTCCTTGGGATCTTTGATCACCGGGTCCGTGACGACCCAGCTTCCGTCCGCGTATTTCCGGAAAAAGCAGTTGTGCCGGCCGGTGTGGCAGGCGATGCCGCCGACCTGCTCGACGCTAAGCAATATTACGTCCTCATCGCAATCCAGGCGCAGCTCGCGCACCTTCTGCACGTGGCCCGACTCCTCGCCCTTGTGCCACAATTTCCGGCGCGAGCGCGACCAGTATACGGCTTCTCCGCCGGCAACCGTCTGCTCCAGCGCCGCTCGATTCATCCAGGCGAACATCAGCACCTTGCCGGTCGCCGCCTCCTGGGCGATCACCGGCACGAGGCCGTTCGCGTCCCACTTCACTTTGTCGAGCCAGTCCATATCGGCTATCCAGTGTGAACCATGCAGCACATACGCTAAGCCGCGAAAAACCGGGCCGGCTCAGCCTCAACGGCTTTGCGCTTTTCGGTGCGCGCTCGACCCATCACAGCCTCACCTCGATGCCCCTGGACCGCATCAGCTCTTTCGCCTGGCGAACGGTGTATTCGCCGTAATGGAAAATGCTCGCGGCGAGTACGGCATCGGCCTTGCCCTCGAGTATCCCGGCGGTCAGGTGATCGAGATTGCCGACCCCGCCGCTGGCGATCACGGGCACATCCACCGCCTCGGCCACCGCGCGCGTCAGCGCCAGGTCGAAGCCGGACCTAGTGCCGTCGCGGTCCATGCTGGTGAGCAGGATTTCACCCGCGCCCAGTGCCTGCATTCTACGCGCCCAAGCCACCGCGTCCAAACCGGTGGGTTTACGCCCTCCATGGGTGTATATCTCCCAGCGCGGTTCGGTGCCGGCTCCTCCGGCGCCGGCGCCGGCGTAGACGCTCCCGCCCTCCGCTGACGGATTGACGCGTTTGGCGTCCGTTGCTGGATCGACGCGTTTCGCGTCCCCTCCTGGATCGATGCGTTTCGCGTCGATGGCCACTACGATGCATTGCGCGCCGTAGCGGCCGGAGGCGTCCGCCACCAGTTGCGGGTTTTGCACCGCGGAGGTGTTGATCGAGACCTTGTCGGCGCCGGCGTTCAGGAGCCGGCGCACGTCCTCGACCTTGCGCACCCCGCCGCCCACGGTGAGCGGGATGAACACCTGCGCCGCCACCGCCTCGATGATATGCAGAATCATGTCGCGCTCATCCGAGCTCGCGGTGATGTCGAGGAAGGTAAGCTCGTCCGCCCCCTGATCGTCGTAGCGGCGCGCGATTTCCACCGGATCGCCGGCATCACGCAAGCCGACGAAATTCACCCCTTTCACCACGCGGCCGCGGGTGACGTCAAGACAGGGAATGACGCGCTTGGCTAGAGCCATGGTGTGAGAGATGGGGCGGGAGAAGCGAGGAGGGAGAAAAAACCGCCCCCCGGCTCAGCCTTCTCCCTTCTCCTTCTTCCCCTGTCCCAGCTTATCGGCCATCGCCTGCGCCTTCTTGAAGTCGACCGTGCCCTGGTAAATCGCGCGGCCGGTGATGACGCCGGTAATGCCTTCGGATTCGATTTTGCACAGGGCCTTGACGTCGTTGAGGTTGGTGAGCCCCCCGCTCGCGATCACCGGCACGATCAACTCGCGCGCCAACCTGATCGTGGCCTCGATGTTGACCCCGCTCAACATGCCGTCACGGCCGATGTCGGTATAAATTACGGCTTCGACGCCATAGTCCTGAAATTTCCGCGCCAGGTCGATCACGTCGTGCCCGGTCATTTTCGACCAGCCCTCGACCGCAACCCTGCCGTCTTTGGCATCCAGGCCGACGATGATATGTCCGGGGAACGCGGTGCAGGCGTCCTGCAGGAAACCGGGATTTTTCACCGCTGCCGTGCCGATGATGATGTAGCTGATGCCGTCGTCGAGATAGCGCTCGACGGTGTCCAGATCGCGGATGCCGCCGCCCAGTTGTATCGGGATTTTTCCGCCGACCGCGCTTACGATGCCTTTGATCACGCCTTCGTTGCGCGGTTTGCCCGCAACCGCGCCGTTCAGATCAACCAGATGCAGCCTGCGCGCGCCCTGGCTCAGCCAATGCCCGGCCACCGCCGCCGGATCGTCGGAGAACACGGTCTCCTTTTCCATATTGCCCTGTTCGAGGCGCACGGCACGCCCCTCCTTGATATCGATCGCGGGGATGATAAGCATGTGTCGTTCTGGCTATGAAGGAGAAGGAGAGCGGGCGCCTAGGCGTTCCAGGTCACGGTTTCCAGGTCACGAAATTGGCGAGCAGCGCAAGGCCGGCGGTCTGGCTTTTCTCGGGATGGAATTGCACGGCGAAAATATTATCCTGCGCCACCGCGCAGGTAAAGGGGAAAGCGTAGATGCTGTACCCGGCCACCAGTTCCGGTTTGCCCGCCTCGACGTAATAGCTGTGCACGAAATAATAGCGATTGGCGTCGGCGATGCCCCGCCACAGCGCGTGCGGTTCGGCTTGCATCACCTCGTTCCAACCCATGTGCGGCACCTTGAGCTTGCCGCCCTCGGCATCTCTCATCGCCGCCGGCGGAAAACGCTTGACCTGCCCCGGAAAAACGCCCAGCCCGGGTGTATCGCCTTCTTCGCTGTGCTCGAACAGCATCTGCAAGCCGATGCAGATGCCGAGAAAGGGCTTGGAGCGCGCCGCCTCGAGCAGCACCGGACGCAAGCCCCTGCCATCCATCTCGCGCATGCAGTCGGGCATCGCGCCCTGGCCCGGGAACACCACGCGCTCGGCCCGTCTCACGACCTCGGGATCGGAGGTGACCCGCACATCCGCATCCGCTGCGACGTGCTCCAGCGCCTTGGATACCGAACGCAGGTTGCCCATGCCGTAGTCAATGACTGCGATTGTATTGCTCATTGGTACGACAGTTCAAAAAAGCGTGAACCGCGATAAAAATACACCGGTGACCTTGCTCCAAAAGCTTCTAGAGAGAACCCTTGGTCGAAGGCACGACGCCCGCGGCGCGAGGATCGGGCTCGATCGCCATGCGCAGCGCCCGGCCGAAAGCCTTGAACACGGTCTCGCACTGATGGTGCGCGTTATCACCGCGCAGATTGTCGATATGCAGCGTCACCTGGGCGTGGTTGACGAAGCCCTGGAAGAATTCGCGCACCAGGTCGACGTCGAACTCGCCGATCCAGGCGCGGCTGAACTTGAGCTGATAGACCAGGCCGGGGCGTCCGGAAAAATCGATCACCACCCTGGAGAGCGCCTCGTCCAGCGGCACATAGGCGTGGCCATAGCGGCGTATGCCGCGCTTGTCACCGACCGCTTCGGCCACGGCTCGCCCCAAGCTGATGCCGACGTCCTCCACCGTGTGGTGGGCGTCGATGTGCAAGTCACCCTTGGCCGCGATCTCCAGGTCGATCATGCCGTGGCGCGCAACCTGGTCCAGCATGTGGTCGAGGAAGGGCAGGCCGGTGGCCAGTTTGGCCGAGCCGGCGCCATCCAGATCGAGGGACACGCTCACCTGGGTTTCCAGGGTATCGCGCTTAATCTTGGAGCAGCGCATAAATTATTAGCCGAAGGTGTAGCCGAGATACTCCGCATTCTAACCCAGCACGACGGGAGAGCAAAACGGCGCAGGGCAACGGTAGTGTCTCAGTTTGATTTGTATTTGTAACAGCGGCGGGATTCGAAATCAATTTCAAATCGGCGCGGATTATCCGGCCATAATCCACGCACGAAACAAAAACCCGCCGAAGCGGGTTAATAAGTTAGTTTAAGTTATGCGGCCTTCCTAGGTTTCCAACCTTGAATTGTTTTCTCGTAGAAGTTTTTCTCGCTCATAGGCGCATCAGTTTCTTCAAGGGATTTAGAAAGCTCCTGAAGGTCAAGTTTCCCACCAGCAGTTTGAATGAATAACGCACGCACTAGCAAATCAGCGGGGCCAGAGATTTCGCTCTCACCCTTCTCCCACCGCGCAACTTGCTGTGAACTAAGACCAAGAAATTTCCCCAGGTCGGATTGAGTTAGGTTCATTTGCTTACGCAAAAATCGCAACTCCCTTCCGGAAAGAACCTTCTTTTGGCTAGACAAATCACAACCAATCGCCATGTGCAATTGGTCAAGGTTCTTGATTGATAAACCCTCTCCGTACGGAGTTTTTTCAATCTCATATCCGCTAAGCAGATATACGTTGTCCAACCCGCAATCTGTATAGTGCAGCGGCGTTTTGTCCTTCTCTCCGTGGTGTCTCCACGCGGCCGGCTGTTTCATTACAAGTTCTCCCTCCTTTAATTTTCAGAGCGATCTTGCACTTCCATTCATTGCGCTCTGTAAGTTCCGGCGCATCATCAACATAACCCTCTCGCAATACTCGAAAAACATCAATGTCTAATATCTCTCTCTCACTCATCCGCTCACGAGCATGAGTTCCCAAAATCACGTTTTCGGTTTTTTGTGCAATCTCCCGAATACGCTTTTGGGCGATAGCGGCTGTCAATCTCATCGCCGCGACCTTTTTCTCATCGTTGGACCTACCTATCATAATGATAGTTCAATTACGACATGTCAAGAGATTTTCTTGAAAGGTAGCGTTTAACCGTATGTTTAGTAGGCATTTACCTACCAAAATCGGGCTAATCCGCTAGTTTGGCGATCTCTTTGTTGGGGTCGCGTGGGCGTTTTGGTTTCGTTGCCATGCCTAATTCTAACTCTAACGCGACCGGCTAACCGCTGTCAGAACCCTTACATTCAAACTGTGACACTGCCAGGACAATATGTGTCTATTCTAGGTCAGAATGGCCCTCAGGACTCCGATCAGAGCCTCGCACTGCGCATCGGTCCCGACCGTGATGCGCAGGAACGGCGCGATTCGAGGCGGGTTTTTGAAATGCCGCACGATAATGCTGCGCTGGCGCAACTTGGCGGCAAGCTCAGCGCCGCCGAGCGCGCCATGCCGCGCAAAGACGAAATTGGCGGCTGAAGGCAGCACGTCGAAACCTAGCGATTCAAGATCGGCCACCAGCCGGGTTCGGGTGGCGACCACCTTGGCACAGGTTTCCTCGAAATAAGCGCGGTCCGCCATCGCGGCGGCTGCCCCGGCCACGGCGAAACGATCCAGTGGGTAGGAGTTGAAGCTGTCCTTTACACGAAGCAGCGCCTCGATCAGTTCCGCATGGCCGAGCGCATACCCCACGCGCAGCCCCGCCAGTGAGCGGGATTTCGACAGGCTATGCACGACGAGGAGTTGCGGGTAACGCTCAACCAGCCCGACAGCCGACTCGGCGCCGAAATCCACGTAGGCCTCGTCGACCACCACCACCGACCCCGCATTCGCGCGCAACAGGCGTTCGATCTCGGCGAGCGCAAGCGGCCGGCCGGTGGGCGCATTCGGATTGGGGAAAATGATGCCGCCATTCGGCGTCAAATAATCGTCAACGCGAATCTCGAACGACTCGGTCAGCGGCACCTGCTTGTATTCGATACCGTACAGGCCGCAATACACCGGATAGAAGCTATAGGTAATATCCGGAAACAACACCGGTTGTTCATGCTTTAGCAGCGCGAGGAAAGTGTGCGCCAGCACCTCGTCGGAACCGTTGCTGACGAACACCTGGGCAGGTTTCAGCTTATGCAAGGCCGCGATGGATTCCTTGAGGCTATCGCAGTTAGGGTCGGGATAGAGCCGCAACGTAACACCCCCCTCGGCGCGCAACGCCGCCAGCGCCCGCGGGCTCGGGCCGTAGGGGTTCTCGTTGGTGTTGAGCTTGACCAGCTTGGGCAGCTTGGGTTGTTCCCCCGGCACGTAGGGCGTCAATCCATCTACAACTTTGCTCCAATAGCGGCTCACCAGCGCACCTTAGGATCGACGCAAGCGGTATTGAGCGGAACGGGCATGCGCCTGCAAGCCTTCGCCTTCGGCCAACGCCATCGAAATCTTGCCGAGCACCTGGGCACCCTCCGGCGAAACCATGATCAGGCTGCTGCGCTTCTGAAAATCGTACACGCCCAATGGCGATGAAAAGCGCGCGCTGCGCGAGGTGGGAAGCACGTGATTGGGTCCGGCGCAATAATCGCCGATGGCTTCGGAAGTGTAACGACCCAGGAAAATCGCGCCGGCGTGCCGGATTTTTTCCGCCCATTTTTCCGGATTTTCCAGCGAAAGTTCCAGGTGTTCCGGCGCAATGCGGTTGGCGATGGCGCAGGCTTCATCCAGGTCGCGCACCTGAATCAACGCGCCGCGACCTTTGAGCGAGGCGCGTATCACGGCCTTGCGCGGCATCGCTTCCAGTTGTCGGGCGATGCTTGCCGCCACCGCGTCGATGAAAGCGGCGTCGGGAGCCAGCAGGATAGCCTGCGCCAGTTCATCATGCTCGGCCTGCGAGAACAGGTCCATCGCGATCCAGTCCGGGTCCGTCTTGCCGTCGCAAATAATGAGTATCTCCGACGGCCCTGCCACCATATCGATGCCGACCACGCCGAATACGCGCCGTTTAGCCGCGGCGACGTAGGCGTTGCCCGGGCCGACGATCTTGTCCACTTGCGCGATGGTCTGGGTGCCATAGGCGAGCGCGCCCACCGCCTGCGCCCCGCCGATGGTGAACACCCGGTCCACGCCGGCGATGGCGGCGGCCGCCATCACCAGCTCGTTTTTTGCGCCGCGCGGCGTCGGCACCACCATGACGAGTTCGGCCACGCCGGCCACCTTGGCCGGAAGCGCATTCATCAGCACCGAGGACGGATAGGCCGCTTTGCCGCCCGGCACATATAGGCCGACGCGGTCGATCGGCGTCAGCTTCTGTCCGAGCACCGTGCCATCGGCCTCGGTGTACTGCCAGGACTGCGCCAGTTGCTTTTCGTGGTAGCGGCGCACGCGCGCAGCCGCCTGCTCCAGCGCCTCGCGCTGCGCGCTCGGCAGCGCGTCGCGGGCGCGCGCAAGCAGCTCCCGCGACAGCTCGAGCTCGGCCAGCGTCGCCGCCGTCACGCCGTCGAAGCGCGCGGTGTATTCGAGCACCGCCGCATCACCGCGGCTTTTCACCGCGGCGAGGATTTCGGCCACGGTCGCATCCACCGTCTGGTCCTGGGCGGCGTCGAACGCGGTGAGCCGCGCGAGGCGCGCGTCGAAATCCGCGTCGCGGGTGGACAGGCGGGCGATCTCAGCCATTACTTTTTTTCTTCGCAGCTACCGCAAACGCATCGACCAGCGGCTGGATCGCCGTGCGCTTCAGCTTCAGCGCAGCCACATTGATGATCAGCCGCGCCGAGATCGGCACGATCTCTTCCACCGCGCGCAGATTGTTGGCCTTCAGCGTATTGCCGCTCGACACCAGGTCGACGATGGCGTCGGCCAGTCCCACCAGCGGGGCGAGTTCCATCGAGCCGTAGAGCTTGATCAGGTCGACGTGCACGCCCTTGGCGGCGAAATGCTCGCGCGCCGTCTGCACGTACTTGGTGGCGACGCGCAGCCGCGCGCCCTGCTTCACCGCCTGCGCATAGTCGAAACCCAGCGGCGCCGCCACCATCATGCGGCAGGCCGCGATCCCGAGGTCAAGCGGCTGGTACAGCCCGTCCCCGCCATGCTCAAGCAGCACGTCCCTGCCGGCGATGCCCAGGTCGGCGGCGCCGTACTGCACATACGTCGGGGTATCGGAAGCGCGCACGATAATCAGGCGCACCTGCGGCCGGCTGGTGGCGATGATCAGCTTGCGCGAAGTTTCCGGATCGTCGCGCGGCGCCACGCCTGCCGCCTTCAGCAGCGGCAAGGTTTCCTCGAAGATGCGGCCCTTGGACAGGGCTATGATGATTTTGGGCACGAGCGATGCTTGACTGAAAAAGGGATTTTAAGGCTTTTCTCAGTGAATCCGCTTGATGCGGGCGCCGAGCTGGGACAACTTCTCCTCGATGCACTCGTAGCCGCGGTCCAGGTGGTAGATGCGCTCGACCACGGTTTCCCCCTTGGCCACCAGCCCGGCGATCACCAGGCTGGCGGAAGCGCGCAGATCGGTCGCCATCACCGTGGCGCCGTCGAGCCGCGCCACGCCTTTGACCACCGCGGTGTTTCCGGAAATCTCGATGTCGGCGCCCAGGCGCCGCAGTTCGAGCGCGTGCATGAAGCGGTTCTCGAATATGGTCTCGGTCAGTACCGCTATGCCGCGCGCAATGCAGTCCAGCGCCATGAATTGCGCCTGCATGTCGGTAGGAAACGCCGGGTAAGGCGCGGTGCGCAGGTTGACGCTCGTGGGCCGACCGTCCATCTCAAGGACTATGGCGTCCTCCTCCGCGGTGATCTTCGCGCCGGCCTCGCGCAGCTTGTCCAGCACCGCTTCGAGGATGCGCGCACTGGTGTTCCGCAGCCGCACCGATCCACCCGTCGCCGCGGCAGCCACGAGGAAGGTGCCGGTCTCAATGCGGTCGGGCATGATGCGGTGCTCGGCGCCCGCGAGCGCGCTCACGCCCTCGATGCTGATCGTGTCGCTGCCGGCGCCTTCGATGTTCGCCCCCATCGCCTTGAGGCAAGCCGCGAGATCGACGACTTCGGGCTCGCGCGCCGCGTTCTCGATTACGCTAGTGCCTTCGGCCAGGCAGGCCGCCATCATCAGGTTCTCGGTGCCGGTGACGGTCACCAGGTCGCTCGCGATGCGCGCGCCCTTCAGGCGTGCGGCGCGCGCACTGATGTAACCGTGCTCGACGCGGATGTCCGCGCCCATGGCCCGCAGGCCCTTGATATGCAGGTCCACCGGACGCTGGCCGATGGCGCAGCCGCCGGGCAAGGATACGCGCGCCTCGCCGCAGCGCGCCAGCAGCGGCCCCAGCACCAGGATCGAGGCGCGCATGGTCTTGACCAGCTCGTAGGGCGCAAGCGGTGTGTGCAGGCGCCCGGCGTCGAGTTCCAGCCCAAGCTTTTCATCCAGCGACCCCGTGACGCCCATGCCACCGAGCAAGTTTAGCAGCGTGGTGACGTCGCGTAAATGCGGCATATTGGTGAGCCGCAACGGCGATTGCGAGAGCAGCGCCGCGCACATGATCGGCAGCGCCGCGTTCTTGGCGCCGGAGATGCGCACTTCGCCTGCCAGAGGGGAGCCGCCGTGGATCAGCAGTTTATCCATGACCACGCCCATTCAGGCCGCTTGTTCACGCCGTGTCTCCAGACTGTTCATGCCACTCCTCCGGCGTGAGGGTCTGCATCGACAGCGCGTGAACCTCCTCGCGCATGCGTTCGCCCAGGGCCTGGTAGACACGCTGGTGCCGCTGCACACGGGTCTTGCCGCGGAACTCGGCAGAGACGATCAGCGCCTGGAAATGCTGGCCGTCGCCGGCGAGCTCGAGATGCTCGCAGGGCAGGCCGCGCTCGATGTAGGTCTTGACGTCTTCCGCTGTAACCATGGTGGTCCTTTCAGTGACGTAGTTTATAACCGCGCTTGAGCAGCGCGAGGGTAAGGGCGGTGAGCACGAGCAGGCTGGCGCCGGCGATAACTAGGCTCAACACCGGATTGATATCGGACACGCCGAAAAAACCGTAGCGAAAACCGTCGATCATGTAGAAAAAGGGGTTGAAGTGCGACAGCGTCTGCCAGAAGGCCGGCAGCGAGTGGATCGAGTAGAACACTCCCGACAGGAAGGTCAGCGGCATGATCAGGAAGCTCTGGAACGCCGCCACCTGGTCGAATTTCTCGGCCCAGATGCCGGCGATCAGGCCTAAGGTGCCCAGAATGGCACTGCCGGCGACGGCGAATGCGATTATCCACAGCGGGTGCTCGAACGAGAGGCCGACGAAACCGAGCGATACCAGCAGCACCCCCACGCCGACGACCATGCCGCGCGCCACCGAAGCGAGCACGTAAGCGGCGAAGAAATCCCAGTACGACAGCGGCGGCAGCAGCACGAAAATAATGTTGCCGGTGATCTTGGACTGAATCAGGCTGGAAGAACTGTTGGCAAACGCGTTTTGCAGCACCGCCATCATCACCAGGCCCGGCACCAGGAAGGCGGAGTAAGGCACCGCACCGTACACCGGCGCTTGCCCCCGCATCACGTGGGAGAAGATGAGCAGGTACAGAAGCGTGGTCAGCACCGGCGCGGCGATGGTCTGGAACGCCACTTTCCAGAAGCGCAGGAGTTCCTTGTACAGCAGCGTGCCAAAACCGCTCATCGATTCGGCGAGGCTGGCGCCGGGAGTACGCAGGAGGCGCTGCGTCCCCCGCGCCGCTCTCCTCCGTCCTCCATATTCATGATCTGCACGAACACGTCTTCCAGATCGGGCTGCAGCAACTCCAGCTCCTCGATCCGCGCGCCCGCCTCGCGCACCTGCGCGAGCACGCCTTCGACTTCGGCGAAACTGCGCAAGCGCAGCGTATGCACCGCGTCCCGGCTGTCGCGCACCCGCGCCGCCAGCGCCGCGGGCAGCGCCGCGCCGGCGATGCGCAGTTTCAGATACAGGCTGTTCCAGCGGTTGACCAAATTACTGGTGGTATCGAGCGCGACGATGCGCCCCTGCTTGAGCATGGCGATGCGCGCGCACAAGGCCTCGGCCTCCTCCAGATAATGCGTGGTCAGCACGATGGTGTGGCCGTCGCGGTTCAAGCCGCGCACGAACTCCCAAAGCCCCTGGCGCAGCTCCACGTCCACACCGGCGGTCGGCTCGTCCAGCACGATCACCGGCGGCTTGTGCACCAGCGCCTGCGCCACCAGCACGCGCCGCTTCATGCCGCCGGAAAGCGAGCGCATATTGGCGCCGGCCTTGCCGGCGAGGTCCAGGTGGTGCATGACCTCGTCGATCCAGGCGTCGTTATGCTTCAGGCCGAAATAGCCCGACTGGATACGCAAGGTTTCGCGCACGCTGAAAAAAGGATCGAACACCAGTTCCTGCGGCACCACGCCCAGCGCCCGGCGCGACGCGCGATAGTCGGCGATGACGTCGTGCCCCATGACGCGCACGCTGCCGCTGTCGGCGCGCGCCAGCCCGGCAAGAATGTTGATGAGCGTGGTCTTGCCGGCGCCGTTGGGGCCAAGCAGGCCGAAGAACTCGCCCTGCGCCACCTTCAGGTCGATGCCGGAGAGCGCCTGAACTGCGCCGAAGCGCTTGTGCACCTGCTGGATCTGGATCGCGGGGATCATGTGCGGCGCCGCGTCACGGCGGGGTGAAAATCAGGCCGGATCGGCCTGCAGCAGATCGGATACGGCGTAGAGTTCGGCGAGGTGCCGCATGGCTTCAGGAAGGTTGGCAAGGGACAGCGCGAGCTTGCGCCGGCGCGCCTCGCGCATGCACTCCAAAGCCAGCGCCACTGCCGCCGAGTCCACTTCGGTGACGCCCTTGAAATCGAGCACCGACGCGCCCGGCACGAGCAGCGCGCGCACTTGCGCCAACAGCGCGGAGACGGTAGCTATCGTGACCGGGCCGTCGAACAGCAGCCGGTCGCCTTCTTGGGTGATCACTTGGGCTTGGCGCTGGCCTGGGTTTCCAGGGAGCGGTTCTTGCCGGCGAGAGACTTGATCAGACCGTCTACGCCGCCGTCGCGAATCTCGGCATTGAAGGTCTCGCGGTAATTGGTCACGAGGCTTACGCCTCCGACCACGACGTCGTAGGCCTTCCAACCGGCTGGTGTCTTCTCCATGCCGTAATCGATGCTGATCGGCTCGGTGCCCGGCCGCTTGACCTGGGTCCTGACCGTGACATCGGTGTCTCCTGCGGCGGCGCGCAGCGGCTTGAACTCGATCACCTCGTTCTTGTAGGTCGACAACGCGCCCGAGTAGGTGTGCACCAGCAGGGTGCGAAATTCGCCGACCAGCACCTTCTGCTGCTCCGCGTTCGCCTTGGGCCAGTTGCGCCCCATGGCGAGCGCGGTCATACGGCTGAAGTTGAAATGCGGCAGCACCTTGGCATCGACCAGTTCATTGATTTTCTTTCGGTTGCCGGCCTGGATGTCCTTATCCTGCTTGATGATATCGATAACTTCATTGCTGATTTTTTTGATTTGCGCGTCGGGCGCGAGCTCCTGCGCCGAGACTGTAGTCGCGAAAAAGAAAAAACACAGCGCGAAAAACAATTTCATCGTGCCCTTAGGCTGGTTCGCGCCGGCCCGTCGCGCACCTCGCCCGAAACGGCGAGGAGTACCTCATAATTCAAGGGGATCCTGGGTTCATAGACGATCCCGCTCACGCCGGCTGCCTCAGGCCTCGCGGCGACCGGCTGCGCCGGGGCCTCGGAAAACTCCTGCGCCGGGGTGAGTTCCTCGTCGGCAGCCGTGATGACCCGTTCGCCCCACTGGGTGGTGATCCGCGCCGGCGCCAATTCGGTTTCGGCACGCGCTGATGTGTACCTGTCCTTGCTTTCGCCGGATTCCGAAGTCTTGGCCGGATCGGGTTCGGGTGGCGCATCGCCGTCGTAAATCAGACTGCGGCGGCGCTGCAGGTACGCGTCGCGCACGTAGGCATAGTGGTCCAGCGCCGCCTCCTCGGCCAGGCGGCTGAGATCGAGCAGGTTGGCGCGGTTATCGACGGCACGCACCCCTACAAGCTCGTTGCGAGTGGGAATGTTGCCCACGTACCACAGCGGATCGCCGCGCCAGTCCAAGGCGAGCAGGCTGATACCGTCGCGCACGCTGCTCGGCCCGAGTATGGGCAACACCACGAAGGCGCCGCTGCCCACGCCCCAGCGTCCCAGAGTCTGGCCGAAGTCCTCGTTGTGCTTCTCCAGCCCGGCGTTGCTGGCGACGTCGAACAAGCCCAGGATGCCGACGGTGGTGTTCATCGCAAAGCGGCCGAAATCGCTCACGCCGGCGCCAACCTTGCCTTGGAGGATATTGTTGATGCCGATCCAGAGATCGCCCAGGTTGGCGAAGAAATTGGTCACGCCGGTACGGGCAAATTCCGGCATCACTGTCTTGTAGCCGCCGGCCAACGGTTTGATGACGGCCTTGTCTACGCCTTCGTTGAAGCCGAACATGGCGCGGTTGTAGCCTTCGAGCGGGTCGCCGGGAGTACCGCCGGTCGTGGCGCAGCCGCCCAGGCCGACCAGCGCGGCGAGCAAGGACAATCCGAGGAAACGCCGCAAAATGACGATCATTCTTCTTCCTTCTTACTTATTGTCTTTGTTGCCGTCCGCCGCCTTGTTGAACAGGAACTGGCTGATCAGGTTCTCCAGTACCACCGCGGACTGGGTGATCTTCAGCTTGTCGCCGCTTTTCAACTTCGCCGTGTCGCCGCCGGCCGTAAGGCCGATATACTGCTCGCCGAGCAGGCCAGAGGTCAGGATTTTAGCCGAAGTATCCTTCGGAAACTCGTAGCGCTTGTCGATCGAGAAAGCGACCGTCGCTTCGTACGCTTCAGTGTCGAAGACGATGTCCTCGACCCGCCCGACGACCACCCCCGCGCTTTTCACCGGCGCCCGCTTCTTCAGGCCGCCAATGTTATCAAAATTCGCCTTGACTAGATAGGTTTCGGCGGCGGAGAAGGACGCAAGATTGCCCACCTTCAGCGCCAGGAACAAGAGCGCGCCCAAGCCGATGGCGACGAACACGCCCACCCATAGGTCCAGTGTCTTACGCTTCATCATCTTTACGCCCCTCGAAACATGAATGCAGTCAGCATGAAATCCAGCGCGAGTATCGCCAGCGACGAGGTCACCACGGTGCGCGTGGTCGCGCCCGATACGCCCTCGGCGGTAGGCGGCGCGTCGTAGCCCTCGAACACCGCGATCCAGGTGACCGCGACGCCGAACACCACGCTCTTGATCACGCCGTTGAGAATGTCCTCCTCGAAGTCGACCGAATCCTGCATTTGCGACCAGAACGAACCTGCATCGACGCCGATCAACTGCACGCCGACCAGGTAGCCGCCGAATACGCCCATCGCGGAAAACATCGCCGCCAACAGCGGCATCGAGATCACGCCGGCCCAGAAGCGCGGCGCGATCACGCGCGCGATCGGATCCACCGCCATCATCTCCATCGCCGCCAACTGCTCGGTGGCCTTCATCAGGCCGATTTCCGCGGTGATGGCCGAGCCGGCGCGGCTGGCGAACAAAAGACCCGCCACCACCGGCCCGAGTTCGCGCACCAGCGACAGCGCCACCAGCACGCCCAGCGCCGAGGAAGAGCCATAGCGCACCAGGGTGTCGTAGCCCTGCAGGCCCAGCACCATGCCGACGAACAGGCCCGACACCAGGATGATGATCAGCGACAGCACGCCGGCGAAATAGATCTCGCGCACGACGAGCGAGAAGCGGCGAAAGCACATGCCGGAGTTCTGCAGCGTCAGCAGGAGAAAACGGCTGGCGAAACCGAGACGGTGGATGGAGCTGGTTGCGCGGCCGCCCAGGTGTTCGAGAAAGCCGATCGCTGCGCTCATCCTGCGTTCCTGGCGTACAGGTCGCGCCCGTAGTCGTCTGCCGGGAAATGGAACGGCATCGGTCCGTCCATTTCTCCATGAACGAACTGATGCACAAACGGCTTATCCGAGGCGCGCAGTTCAGCCGGAGTCCCCTGCGTGATGATCACGCCGTCGGACATGAAATAGACGTAGTCCACGAGCTGCAACGCCTCGGCCACGTCGTGGGTCACGATGACGGAAGTGGCGCCAAGGGAGTCGTTCAGGCGCCGGATCAGCTGGCCGATGACGCCCATGGAGACGGGGTCCAGACCGGCGAACGGCTCGTCGTACATGATCAGCATCGGGTCGAGCGCCGTGGTGCGCGCCAGCGCCACGCGCCGGGCCATCCCGCCCGACAGCTCCGAGGGCATGAGCCGGTGTGCACCGCGCAGGCCCACCGCCTGCAGCTTCATCAGCACCAGATCGTCGATCAACTCCTCCGGCAGATCGGTGTGCTCGCGCATCTGGAACGCGACGTTATCGTAGCACGACATGTCGGTAAACAGCGCCCCGAACTGGAACAGCATCCCCATCCTGCGGCGCAGCGCGAACAGTTCGTCGTGACTGAGTCTGGCCACCGCCCTGCCGCCGACGCGCACCTCCCCCCGAGTGGGACGCAGCGCGCCGCCGATCAGGCGCAGCAGCGTGGTTTTGCCGCAGCCGGACAGCCCCATGATGGCCACCACCTGGCCGCGCCGGATGCTGAGGTTGATGCCCTTGAGGATCTGGCGGCTGTCGTAGGCGAAGTTTACGTTTTCGACCTCGACCAGATTGTCTGTTGCAGGTTTCGTCGGCACGGAAGGGCGTCAGCCTGAAGCGCGAAGCGCGCATTCTACCAGACTGATACCGCTGCGCGTTTCGGTGAACGGCGCCGGCGGCGCAGCCACATGGCTTCATGTTGCCTGTTATAGTATTTACTTCGCATAGCTTAGCTCGTCCAATGACGCAATCGGCTGTCCGCTTCGACCAGGTCAGAAAAAGCTATGGCCGCCGGGCGGTGCTGCAGGGGATCGACCTCGACATCGCCGCTGGCATGAGCTTCGGCCTGGTCGGGATCAATGGCGCCGGCAAGACCACGTTGATCAAGTGCCTGCTCGACTTCTGTCATCTTGACGCCGGCGGGATCGAGATATTCGGCACCCGGCATACCGATAGCCGCGCCCGCGCGCGGCTGGCTTTCCTGCCGGAGCGGTTCATGCCGCCTTATTTCCTCACCGGCCGCGACTTCCTCGGCTATATGCTCGCGCTGGATGAGCGCGTCGCCGACGAAGACAAGGTGCGCGCCATGTTTGCCGCGCTCGAGCTGGACGCCACGGCGCTGGAGCGGCCGGTGCGCTCGTATTCGAAGGGCATGACGCAAAAGCTGGGACTGGGGGCTTGCCTGCTGGCCGAGCCCGACCTGCTGATTCTGGATGAACCAATGAGCGGACTCGATCCCCTGGCGCGCGCCCGCGTCAAGCAATTGCTGCGGCAATTGCTTGACCGGGGCCGCACCTTGTTCTTCACTTCCCATGCCCTGCCCGATGTAGAGGAAATTTGCGAATATATGGTGGTACTGCACCAGGGCGGGCTGCGTTTTTGCGGCAGCCCGCGCGCCCTGATGCAGAGCTACGCCCCGAAGGAAGTACCCACCTCTTCGGGTGGTCCCGACCTTCGGTCTCCCACCTTGGGGTACGCCCAGGACTCGATGGAGCAAGCCTTTCTCAAATGCATCGAAAGCGGCGCCCATGGCTGACAAGCCCAGCCTGCTGATCGTCGACGACGACCCGCTCATCACCGACTCCCTGGCCTACGCCCTGGGCAAGGACTTCAAGGTGATGGTGAGCGACTCGCGCAGCCACGCGGTGAACATGGTGCGCCGGCTGGATATCCCGCCGCAACTTGCGCTGGTGGATTTGGGGCTGCCGCCGCTGCCGCACCGGCCGGACGAGGGCTTCCAGCTTGTCGCCGACCTGGTTGCGCACTCGCCGGAAATGAAAATCCTGGTGCTTTCTGGCCAGAACGACGCCGCCCATGCGCGTCACGCGCGCACGCTCGGCGCGACCGATTTCGTGGCCAAACCCTGCAATGCCGAAAGCCTGACGAAGCTCCTGCTGCACGCGCTGCAGTTCCGCGCCGCGGAGATCTCCGGCGGCACGGAGGCGGAAGGCGAACTGCTGATCGGCGCGAGCCCGGTCCTGCAAACACTGAAAAGCCAGATCAGCCAATATGCCGATTCCCCCTTCCCGGCGCTGATCGAGGGCGAATCGGGCAGCGGCAAGGAAGTGGTCGCGCGCTGCCTGCACCGCCTGTCCTGGCGCCGCGACAAGCCCTGGTTCGCGCTCAACTGCGCGGCCATTGCCCCCACCCTGGTCGAGCCCACCTTATTCGGCTACGCCAAGGGCGCGTTCACCGGCGCCGGTGCCAACAAATCGGGCTATTTCGAGGACGCGCAGGAAGGCACGCTTTTCCTCGACGAGATCGGCGAGCTGCCGCTGGAACTGCAGGCGAAGCTGCTGCGCGTACTGGAGAACGGAGAATTCCAGCGCGTCGGCGAGACGCAGCAGCGCGTTTCCCACGCGCGCGTGATCGCCGCCACCAACCGCGACCTGCGCCAGGAAATCAAAAACGGGCGCTTCCGCGCCGACCTATATCACCGCCTGTCGGTATTTTCGATCGGCGTCCCGCCCTTGCGCGAGATGGGCGAGGACAAGACGCTGCTGCTCGATCACTTCAGCCGCTTCTACGCCGAGCGCGCCGAAATCGCGCCGTTCACGCTGGACGAGGGCGCGATGCAACTGTGGCGCGACTACCGCTTCCCCGGCAATGTGCGCGAGCTGAAGAACATCGTCATCCGCCTCACCACCAAGCACCCCGGGCAGAAGCTCTCGCCGCTGGAACTCGAGCCCGAACTCGACCGGGAAGCGCAGCCCGAGGCTGGCGCCGAACCCGGTCCGTCCGACGATCCGCAGGCGCTGATCGAACAGGCGCAGCACCACTTGCAGCGCGAGCGCCAATTCAACCTCGACGACATGCTCAAGGCCTGGGAACACCGTTATATCGAGGCCGCGATGCGGCTCACCCACGGTAACGTCAGTCAGGCGGCCAGAATGCTCGGCATCAACCGCACCACCCTTTACTCGCGCATGGAACACCAGGACAAGAAATAGGCGACGCCATGTACCTCAATCACTTCGGCCTCGACGAACCGCCCTTTCGCATCACCCCGCACACCGACTTTTTCTTCGCCGGCGCGAACCGCGGCGCGACGCTGGAGGCGCTGCTCTACGCCATCACTCACGATGAGGGCATCGTCAAAGTGTCGGGCGAGGTGGGCAGCGGCAAGACCATGCTGTGCCGGGTGCTGATGGAGCGTCTGCCCGAACAAGTGCAAACCATTCTGCTGTCGAATCCAGCGCTTTCGCGCGACGAGATGATCTACGCCATCGCCGAAGAACTCGACATCAGGCAACAGGGCGAGCGACTGTCGGTGCTGCTGCTGAAGCTGCAGGAGCACCTGATCACGCTGTACGGCGAGAACCAGCGCGTGGTGCTATTGATCGACGAAGCCCACGCCATGCCGCAGGAAACGCTGGAACAGGTCCGGCTGCTCTCGAACCTCGAGTCCAGCCACTCGAAGCTGCTGCAGATCGTGCTGTTCGGCCAGCCCGAACTGGACGAGCATCTTTCCATGCCGCACATGCGCCCGCTGAAGGAGCGCATCACCCACAGCTTTCGCCTGGCGCCGCTCGCGCGCTCCGACGTCGAAGCCTATCTGGACTTCCGCATGCGCGCGGCCGGTTACCGCGGGCCGAACGTGTTCGCGCCTGACGCGGTGCGCAGGATCGTCAAGGCGTCGGAGGGCCTGACCAGGCGCGTCAACATACTCGCCGACAAATCGCTGCTTGCCGCATTCGCCGACAACGAGCACGGCATCAGCGCAAGGCATGTCAACCGCGCCATCCGCGACTCGGAGTTCTACCACGCCTCCATCGGCAAAGCCAAGATCGGCCTCGCGGCGGGCGGCGTGGCGGCGGGGCTGGCATTGGGGCTGGGCCTGCATTACCTGCTGTCGCCGTCGGCGCAACCGGCGACGGCCAGCGCGGCTCCCGCGCAGCCTGCAACAATTGGGCCGGCAGTGCCGGCAACCGAACCCTCAGGCGCTGCGGTGGCGCTAGCGCAGCAACAGATTGCACAACCCGCCGGCACCCCACCGATGACGCCTGCCCCGTCTGCCCTAGCCACACCCGCGCCAATCGCCGCAACAAAACAGGTCGCGGCACCCGCTGCGGCCAAATCGACTGCGGCACCTGTTGCAGCGGCCCAGACGGCGCCCGCCGCGCAAGCTGCTGCTGCGCCCGCGCCCGCCGCGGCAGTGCCCGCGGCCACAGCGGCCATCGAACTGCCGGCCGCGCCCACCGGCGCCAAACCAGGCTCGATGAATTACCTGCCACCGATGCCGGCCGCAGGCAGGCTTACGCGCGAGCGCTTTGCCGCCACCCAGGAATGGCTGAAGAGCGCGCCCGGCGATCGTTACTCGATTCAATTGCTCACCGCCGGCACGCGCGACCTGCGGCACGTCGAAGAACTGCTCGCGCGCGCCACGGGAAGGAACCTCGACCTGTCGGACTTCTACGTCTATGGCGTCAAGATCAACGACCAGCAGCACTATCGCCTTGCCTATGGACTCTACCCCACGTTCGCCGACGCCAATCAGGGAATCAAGGCTCTGCCTCCGGTGTACCGGCAGTTCGCTCCGTATCAGCGCAGCGTAGAGCGCATGCGCAGCCAGAACCGCCAATAGATTCTCGCGGGTTCAATTGCGCAAACCGCGCCAATTGTTGTACCGTTGCGCAAGCATTACAATATCGATTACGCCGATTGCGTAAAGGGAGCTTGCGTGCGGAAATTTTTCAGTCAGAATTACCTCGGCCAGGAGATTTCACGGCGTTCGGCATCGCTCTTCCTGGCTGCGACACTAGCCCTTATCGCGGGATGCGGCTCCGGCTCGGCGGTTTCCACCGGCTCAGGAACCGGCAGCGGATCTACCGGAGGCACCACCACCGGAGGGACCACCTCCGTAGCTCAAACGATAACGGGAACTGCCGCGACCGGAACCCCGCTCGCCGGCGCAGCGGTCACCGTCCAGGATAGCGCCGGCAAGACCGCTAAAGCCACGACCGCCGCCGACGGCACCTTCAGCATTGCCGTCACCGGCATGACGCCGCCGTTCATGCTGGTCGCGATCCCCGTTTCAGGATCCAACCTGTATTCGGTTTTGCCCGCGATGGACATGGCAGTCACAAACAGCCAGAACGTCAACGTCACGCCCATAACCACGCTGGTCATGTACGAACTCAATGCCGGCGCAGACCCGGCGACGATGTATACCGGCCGGACATTTGTCACCCTGACTGCCGGGGCTGTGCAGGCGAAAGAGACGGTTGTGCGTGGCAAGCTCCCGGCGAACGCCGTGAACCCGGTCTTCAGCATGATGTATGGCAAATTCATTGCGCAGGCAGGCGGAAACGACCCCTACGACACCGCGCTGGATAAGCTTGGAAAGATAACCACGATCTCCGTTGCGGGTGTGACCCTCACTCCGGCCACGGGCGCTGCCACGACTTACACCAGCAGCGGCGGCAGCAGTTCGGCTGCCGGCCCTGCGCTCAGCCTGAAACTCACCGATCCGGCGACGGGCGCGGCCGTAACCTCCATCTCTGGCACCAGTCCCGCGACCTTGACGGCAACGCTCACCAATGGCAGCGGGGCCGGCGTGCCCAACGCCATTGTGAACTTCTCGACCGATCCGCTATTTGGCGCCTTCTCCGGCGGAGCGAATACCGCACTGACCAACGCCAGCGGTGTCGCCACCGTGACGCTTTCTACACCCAGTACATCGGGGGGCGCAGCCACGGTAACGGCGAGTTCCACTGTTGCTGGCACCACGGTGACCGCATCGCTCAGCTATTCGATCGGGACGTCCAACATTACCCTGAGTTCGGTGACGGTGCCCGCCGGAGTGCTCTCGGCTTACGGCACCGCGAGCGTCAGCGTGAACGTGCTGAACAACGGCGTGCTCTATGCCACGCCGATAACAGTCAAATTTACCTCCTCCTGTGCCGCCAGCGGTAAAGCCACGCTGACTCCTTCAGTGACCACCCTGAACGGAACGGCGTCGGCCTCATATCTTGATAACGGCTGCAACAATCCAAACCCGGGAGACACCATAACCGCGACGCTGTTGAGTGGAGTAACTGCGACCGGCAACCTGAAGGTAAACACACCGAACGCCGGGTCAATTCAGTTTGTCTCCGTGGTCACGAATCCGGCAAATACTCCGCCCATGATCACGCTGAAAGGCACAGGTGGAACCGACAGAACTGAGACGGCTCGCGTGACGTTCCGCGTCGTGGACGGCGCCGGAAATCCATTGGGCGGCACTAAGGTTACCTTTGACCTTAACACTAGAGTGGGTTGCTTAGCCCTATCGTCTGACGTTGTTACTTTACCTGCTGCCCAACCTTGCCCCGGGTTTACCCTGGGTTCTGCTTCGTCCGACCCCACCACTGGCAATGTCGTCGTCGACGTATATTCCGGCAATGTAAGCACTGCAGTACGCGTGACCGCGAGTACTGGCAGTATCTCCACGCAGTCCGACAAGCTTCTGGTCTCAACCGGCATTCCCGCCCAAGACTCCTTCTCCCTTGGTGCTTCTGCTCATAACATCGAGGGTTGGAGCAATAACGGGGAGAAAACTACGCTGACCATACGTGCAGCTGATCATTTCCACAACCCTGTGCCCGATGGCACGGCGGTATCTTTCACCAGCGAAGGCGGCGTGGTGTTACCGGGTTGCAACACCGTGGGCGGCGTATGCACTACAGAACTGACCAGCCAGGCACTGCGCCCGACCAACGGTCGCGTCACCGTGCTGGCCCGCGCAATCGGCGAGGAAACGTTCACTGATCTCAACGGTAACGGGACGGTGGACAACATAGGCGAGATGATCGATGCCAACGGCGCCTCCACAGACATGGGGGAAGCTTTTGTCGATTACAACGAGAACGGCATTCGAGACGCCAACGAGCCGTTTTTCGATTTCAACGGCAACGGAATATACGATGGTCCGAATGGCAAGTATGAGGGTCTGCTTTGCACGGGAGGTGCAGCAATCTGCAATACGCAATTGTTGCCGTCGGGCTTGCCGCAGCGGTCCATGGACGTGCGCGCCGGCCAGGTGATCGTGTTCTCGACTTCAAACGCCAATATCACAATCAACGGGGGCAATCCGATTGCGTTGCCCTCATGCACGACCGGGAAGAACGGGGGAGCGGGAGGAGCCGTGCAGTTCACCGTGACGGTAGTTGATCAGAACGGCAACGCGATGCCCGCCGGGACGCTAGTAACCTTCTCCTCAACTAACGGGACTGTTACGTCTCCCGCTTATACCGTACCGGATACGAGCGGCTGTCGAATCGGCAATGACCCGAGCGGCACTGCATATGCCTGCCCCGACAATACGAAATTGACGCCCCCCCAAGGACCTGGCTCCGCATCGTTCGGGAATATCTCCGTTAGCATGAGGAGCGACGCCGTTTTTGCCCTTGTTGTTGACGCGGCAACTGCTCTTCCCGTCGACGGAACATGCACGGACGCCACGGGGAAGAGCGGAAATCTTACGGTTACCGTGACTACACCCAAAGGCATTGCCAGCACCAATTCGGTGACGGTCACCGACTAGCGGCAACATCGGGCAGACGGCGATTTCTCGCGCGCCTGTGGGATGACACCCCGTATCCGATAGGGGTCCGCGGTATGCATCAACCCAAGCCCTATGGGCAAGTCGGTGGTAAAGGTCTCGACATCAGGGACGGTTACCGCCATCCACTTTCGCGCAATAAGCTGAAACACCGTTTGGCGTGTTAGAAAAAACGGGAATCTGAGCAATGCCCGTTTTTCCTGAAAAATCCCTGCCAACCGCTTGCGACATTTGTTCTGAATTTTTCGCTGATTCGAACGTGCATAGCAAACCGCCAAAAGGTGGCACGGAAGACGGTTTACGTCGCCGGTTGCGCTAACTCGGTTGTGCTATATAATCCGAACGGGGAATCTATATAGATATCAATGACGAACGTGATGAAGCTTAAAGTCGGGTTGACGTTCGCAGCTTGCCTGCTTATCGGCGGCTGCGGCACGCAACCGATGAAGCCATCTCCCGGCCATGTGCAGGCCGCCGCGCCGGCGCCTGCCGGCGACATCCCCGAACCGGTGCGGGTCTCCCCCATATTGCCCAAGCCCAAGCCCGCCGCGAGGCCCGAAACCTATAGCGTGGTCGTCAACAGCGTCAAGGCGCAGGAACTGCTGTTTGCGCTCGCGCGCGACGCCAAGCTCAATATCGACGTTCATTCCGGCATCATCGGCAGCGTCACGCTGAACGCCATCGACCAGACGCTGCAGCAACTGCTTGCGCGCATCGCCAAGCAGATAGACATGCGCTACGAACTCGACGGCCCCAACCTGACGGTGATGCCCGATACGCCCTATCTGCGCATCTACAAGATCGATTACGTCAACATGCAGCGCGACACCGAGAGCAAAGTCGGCACCTCGACCCAGGTGGCGACGCCGGGCGCACCTGGGGGTGGGGGCGGCGCGGCCGGCGGCAATCAGTCGACCACCTCGATAACCAGCAAGGCAGCCAACCATTTCTGGGACACCCTGGTCAAGAACGTGAAGGACATCCTGCAGGAGACGGACAAGATCCTCCCCGCGCCAGGACCGGCGGGCGCCCAGGCCGCGGCGCCGACCGCGGCGCCGGCCGCGCCTGCGGGTGGCGCGGCTGCGCCCGTTGCGTCCGCAGCGCCGGCGCAACAGGGGGCGAGCTTCCGCGAAGCCGCTTCCGTCATCTCCAACCCCGAGTCGGGCGTGCTCAGCATCCGCGCCACCTCGCGCCAGCACGAGAAAATCCAGGAATTTCTCGACCAGGTGCTCTCCAACGCAAAGCGCCAGGTCCTGATCGAAGCCACCATCGCCGAAGTGCAACTGAACAATCAATATCAGCAGGGCATAGATTGGTCCTTGATCCGCCTTGCCAATCCCAACAATCCCTCGGCAGCGAGCTTCAACATCAGTCAGGCCATCGGTGGCACCACGACGGCGTCGCCGACCGGCAGTATTTTCACGCTCGGCGTCACCTCGCCCCTGTTCAACAACAACCTGGCGGCGACGGTGCGCCTGCTCGACTCCTTCGGCACCGTGCGCGTGCTCTCCAGCCCGCGGCTGACGGTGCTGAACAACCAGACCGCCATTCTGAAGGTGGTGGACAACCAGGTCTACTTCACCATTCAGGCTACGACCACGGCGGGTTCGGCGGGCGTCGCGCCGGTCACCACATTCACCACCACGCCCAACATCGTGGCGGTCGGGTTCATCATGAACGTTACGCCGCAGATCAGCGACCTCGAAAGCGTGTTGCTCAACGTGCGCCCCAGCATATCGCGCATCGTCGGCAACGTTGCCGATCCAAACCCGACACTGGCGGCGCCGTGCGGCGCGGCCGGCGCCGGCCTGCCCGGTTGCGGTTCGATCACCAGCAACATTCCGGTAATCCAGACGCGCGAGATGGAATCGCTGATCAAGGTAAACAGCGGACAGATCGCGGTAATGGGCGGGTTGATCCAGGACCGGGTCAACGATCTTGAGGACAGCGTGCCCGGCGCGAACCGTCTGCCCGGAGTGGGAAGGCTGTTCGAAAACCGCAATCTGACCAACACCAAAACCGAACTAGTGGTGTTCATGCGCCCGATTATCGTTCGGGATGCCAGCATCGACGGTGACTTCCGCAACTATCACACGATGTTGCCGGACAACAATTATTTGGCCGTACCCAACCCCGGCAAGCCGGCGCCGCAGGGATCGCCGCGGTGAGCCTGCTGCTCGAAGCCCTGAAAAAAGCGGAACTTGCCAAGCAGGCGGCGAAGGAACCGCCGCCTGACGCGGACAAACCGCCGTTCACGCGCGACAAATTGCCCGACATCAGGCAACCGATGGAGATTACCAGCGAGGGCCTGAGCCTCGCCGAGACCGAACCCGAACCGGCACCCATGCGCACCGAGAAACCGGTCCTCGAACTCGCGCCTGAGGAACCGCCGCGGCGCGCAGCGCCCGCCCCGGAGCCACCGCCCGCACCGCAGCCGGCGCCCGCCATGCGGCCCGCGCCTGTTGAAACCGACTATTCACCTCCCAGCGAAACGCAGGAACGCAAGCAAGCGCAGCAGTTGTTCGAGGCCAAGGAACTGGACGTCAATCCGCGCAAGCCGTTCTATTACACCGTAGGCGCGCTGGGCCTGTTCGCCCTGGGCACGGTCGGCTACTTCTGGTATGAGATGCAACCGAAAAACAATTACAAAATACCCCCGCCATCGGCACAACCCGCCCCGCAGCCGGTGGCCACGGCACCGGCTGCTCCTGCAGTCTCGCCGGACGCGCCCGCGGCGGCCACTGTGACACCGCCGGTCGGCAGCCAGCCCGCCGTGCCGGCAACAGGCGCTTCCCCAACCGGCGCAGTGTCGGCCGCGGCACCCGCTCCGGTTCCGGCCGCAGCTCCGGCCGCTCCGCGCGGCCCGGTATTTGCGCGCCAGAGCGCGCCGGCAAGCGGCGCAGCAGCCGCGCCGCAGCCCGGCCCGGCCCCGCGCGGGCGCGACATCACGATCACGCCTGCCCGCGTGCAGGCCGACCCTGTGCTGGAAGGCGCATATCAGGCATACAACGCGGGCGACCTGGCCAGGGCGCGCGACGACTACCAGCAGGTGCTGCGCTCCAATCCGGACAACCGCGATGCGCTGCTGGGACTGGCGGCGGTGGAAACGCAGGCCAGACGCTATGACGCAGCCGATCGCTATTACACGCGCCTGCTCGAACTCGATCCGCGCGATGCGCACGCGCAGGCCGGGCTGATCGGCCTGCGCGGGCAAGCCGACCCGCTGGCCGCGGAATCGCGCCTGAAAAACATGATCGCCGCCCAGCCCGAAGCGAGCTTCCTGCATTTCACCCTGGGCAATCAATTCGCGGCACAGGAGCGCTGGGCCGAGGCGCAGCAAGCCTATTTCAACGCCTACGCCAGCGATACCGAAAACGCCGACTTTGCCCACAATCTCGCCATCAGCCTGGACCGGATGCACCAGGCCAAGCCCGCGCTCGAATATTACCGGCGCGCGCTGGCGCTGGCGCAAAGCCGCCCGGCGTCCTTCGACAAGACCCGGGTAAGCAAAAGGGTATTGCAGCTCGAGCGCTGACCATGAATTCCCCGGCATCTATCACCACCGCGACCACCGCCACCGCGGCCAAGCGCCACATCGGCCAGATCCTGATCTCGCAGGGAATTCTGACCGAGGACCAGTTGCGCATCGCGCTGCTGGAGCAGATGAAATCCAAGCTTCCGGTGGGGAAGCTCCTGGTCAACCTGGGCTTCGTGTCTGAAGCCACGCTGCGCGACGCTCTATCCGAGAAACTGGGGCTGCAAAGCGTCGACCTGTCCCAGATCATCATCGACTCGCAGGCGATGAAACTGGTGCCGCGCGATTTCGCGCTGCGCCATCACATATTCCCGATCGCGCTGGATCGCGACCGCGGCACGCTCATCGTGGCGCTGTCGGACACCAACAACCTCGTCGCCCTGGACCAGTTGCGCGCGCGCCTGCGCGGCGAACTGGAGCTGGAGCCGCGTTTGGCGGGTGACACCGAGATCTCACGCGCCATCGAGCAGTATTACGGCCACGAGCTCTCCATCGATGGCATCCTGCACGAGATCGAAACCGGCGAGGTCGACTACCAGAGTCTGGCCGGCGCCGGCGAGCAGTACAGCCAGCCGGTGGTGCGGCTGATTGCGGCCTTGCTTGCCGATGCGGTCGGAAAGAATGCGTCCGACATCCACTTCGAGCCGGAGCAGAATTTCCTGCGCATCCGCTACCGCATCGACGGCGTGCTGCGGCAGATCCGCTCGCTGCACAAGACCTACTGGCCGGCGATGGCGGTGCGCATCAAGGTGCTGGCGAAAATGAACATCGCCGAGACGCGCGCCCCTCAGGATGGACGCATCTCCCTGTCGCTCACCGGCAGACAGGTGGATTTCCGCGTCGCCTCGCAGGCCACCAGCCACGGCGAAAACGTGGTGCTGCGGATTCTCGACCGGCAAAAGGGCATCGTGCCCCTGGACGGACTGGGGCTCGAATCGAGCCAGCTCGACTTGCTCAAGCGGCTGATCTCGCGCCCGGAAGGCATCATCCTGGTGACCGGCCCGACCGGCAGCGGCAAGACCACCACCCTGTACTCGGTGCTGAACCACATCAATTCGGACACGGTCAACATCATGACCATGGAGGACCCGGTCGAGTATCCGATGACCATGATCCGCCAGACCTCGGTGAACGAGGCCGCGAAAATGGACTTTGCCAGCGGCATCCGTTCGCTCATGCGCCAGGACCCGGACGTGATCCTCGTGGGCGAAATCCGCGACGAGGAAACCGCCGAAATGGCATTCCGCGCCGCCATGACGGGCCACCAGGTCTATTCCACGCTGCACACCAACTCCGCGGTTGGCGCGTTTCCACGCCTGCTCGATACCGGCGTCACGCCCGAAGTGATGGCCGGCAACATGATCGGCATCGTCGCCCAGCGCCTGATCCGGCGCCTGTGCAAACACTGCCGCCAGCCCTATACCGCGACGTCGGCCGAGTGCCGCCTGCTCGGAGTCAAGGCAGACCGGCCGCCCACCGTGTACCGCGCAGTGGGTTGCGACCACTGCGATTACCAGGGCTATCGCGGGCGGCTGGCAATCATGGAGATACTGAAGCTGGACGTCGATCTGGATGAACTGATTTCGCGGCGCGCCACCGCGCGCGAGATTCAACGCGCCGCAGTAGCCAAGGGTTTTCGCACCCTCGCCGACGACGGCGCGCGGCGCGTCCTCGAGGGCACGACCTCGCTCGACGAACTGATGCGAGTGGTGGATCTCACCGACCGCATGTAGCGCGCCCGCCGCCGCCCCTCTACACGCATGGCGCTGTACTCCTACAAGGCAATCGACGGCCGCGGCAAGTCGCTCATGGGGCAGATCGAAGCCATCAACCTGATCGATCTGGAGCTGCGGCTGCAGCGCATGGGGCTCGACCTGATCGTCGGCGGACCGGCGAGCAGGCGCTCGAGCATGTTCAAGGGCGCGATCGGGCGGCCCGAGCTGATCAACTTCTGCTTCCACCTGGACCAACTGACCTCTGCCGGCGTGGCCATCCTGGAGGCGCTGACCGACCTGCGCGACAGTGTCGAAAACCCGCGCTTTCGCGAAGTCATCAGCGGGCTGATCGAAAGCATCCAGGGCGGGCAGAACCTTTCGTCCGCGATGGCCGACTATACAGACGTGTTCCCCAAGGTATTCGCCAACCTGATTCGTGCGGGTGAAGAAACCGGGCGTATGTCGCAGGTTCTGAAAAGCCTCGGGGAAAACCTGAAGTGGGAGGACGAACTCATCGCGCAGACGAAAAAGCTGATGATGTATCCGGCCTTCGTCGGCAGCATCGTGCTTGCGGTGACCATGTTCTTGATGATCTACCTCGTCCCGCAGATGATCGGCTTCATCAAGAGCAGCGGTCAGGCGATCCCGCTGCAGACCCGCATCCTGATCCAGGTGTCGAGCTTTTTCATCAATTACTGGTGGGCGGTCCTGATCGCCCCGGTGATCGCCGTCGCCGGCATCAAGCTCGCCCTGACGCGCAGCCCGGCGTTTCGCTACAAGTTCGACGAATTTAAGCTGCGCGTGCCGCTCCTCGGGCCGATCCAGCGCAAAATTATCCTGTCGCGTTTCGCCAGCATCTTCGCCATGATGTATTCCTCCGGCATCACCATCCTCGACTGCATCAAGAGTTCCGAGGATATCGCCGGCAACCTGGTGATCAGCGAAGGGCTCGCGCGCGCCGGACAACAGATCGCCGAAGGCAAGAACGTATCCACCGCGTTCCAGGATGTGGGCCTGTTCCCGCCGCTGGTGATACGCATGCTGCGCGTTGGGGAATCCTCCGGCAAACTCGACAACGCGCTGCTCAACGTGTCCTATTTCTACAATCGCGACGTGAAGGATGCCATCGGCAAGGTGGAGGTGATGATCGAGCCGGCCATGACGGTCATCCTCGGCGCGCTCCTCGGTTGGGTAATGCTGTCGGTGCTTGGCCCCATCTACGACTCCGTCAGCAAGATCAAGTTCTAACCCGATGCTGCGAAAAAAGCGCCTGCTTTATCTCACCGCCAGCCGGCTGACGGCGCATAGCCTGTCGCGCGGCAAGCTGGTCGTCGATGCGACCTTCGAGCGCAACGACCCCGGGCTGGCCGCGTTCGCCACTTATCTCGCCGGCTCGCGCAACCTGTACTACCTGGTGGTCGATGTGGTCGAGGAGGATTACCACCAGGACACGATCCCCGACCTCGGCCGCAAGGACCGGCGGCTGGTGCTGGCGCGCAAGCTCGCGCAGCGCTACCGCGATACCAGCCTCACACTGAGCCTGTCGCTCGGTTTCGACAAGGGCGAGCGAAAGAACGAGAAAGTCCTGTATGCGTCGTTCTCCAACACGCAGCAGTTCCAGCCCTGGCTTGCTGCGCTGGAGCAGAAGGAAGTCCGCCTGGTGGGTGTGTATTCCACCGCGTTGCTCGCGCCACCCGTGATCAAAGGCGCCGGGCTCAAGTCGCCGCGCTGCCTGCTGGTGAGCGTGCAGCAGACCGGACTGAGGCAAAGCTACGTCGAGGACGGCAACATCCGCTTCTCCCGCATCGGCCGCGTGAACCTGGAGGACGCCGCCGGCGTGGCCGCGGCCTGTGCCGGCGAATCGGCGCGCCTGCAGCAATACCTGGTTACCCTGCGCTTGTTGCCGACGGCGAACACGCCGATCGACGTGATGGTGCTGGCGGCGGGTCGGTATCACGCCGCGCTCACCGAGGTCTGCCGCAGCACCGAGGTGCTGAACTTCCATGTCGTCAACGCAGACACCCAGTGCCGGACGGTCGGCCTGCCGCATTTTCCGGCCGGCGCGCCTTGCGATGCCTTGTTCCTTTACGCCGCGGCCAGCGCCACCCCCAAGCAGCAGTTTGCGCAAGATCAGCACCGGCATCATTATCAGCTGTGGCAGATCGGCAAGGTCCTGTATGCTGCCGGCGCGGCAGTACTTGGATCGGGCCTGCTGTTCACCGGCGTGGAACTGTTCGACGTCTACAATCTGCGCCAGCGCATCCGCTCCGATCAAACCCAGTTCGACGCGATCAGCGCCGAGTACGCGCGCGTCACCGCCACGTTCCCGCCGACGCCGACTTCGACCGAGAACCTCAAGACCACCATCAAGCAATTCCGCGCGCTGCAGTCGCAGACAGCCTCCCCGGCCTACCTGTTCGCGGAAATCAGCAAGACCCTGGCCGGCTTTTCCCAGGTTGAACTGGAGCGCATCGAATGGCGCGTCGGCAAGCCGCAGCAGGAGAGCGCCGCCAAGGGCGCGGCGCCCAAGCCCGCTACGCCCGCGCCTGCGCCGGTCGCGGCGGGCGCGCCTGCGGCTGCACCCGCGGCCGACCTAGGCTATCAATTAGCCACCATTTCGGCGCGAGTGGTGGGCGCGCGCCGCTCCGACGTGCGCTCGATCACCGACATCGCGAGTCAGTTCATGGCCGCACTGAGGAAGGTCCCCCACCTGGAGGTCATGAACGTACGCTTGCCATTCGACGTCACCGCGGATGATACGCTCGCGGGCAATATCGGATCGGAACGCGCGATAGCCGAAGACGCGAGCTTCAGCTTCACCATCGGCAGAAAGCTCGGCGGATGAAGCTCGGCGCAAGCGACATGAAACGGCTGCGCCTGCCCATGGCGGCCTGCGTCGCCCTGGCCGTGGCCGGAGTGGGTTGTTATTTCGCCGCCGACAATTATCTGCAGGAAACGAAAAAGCTGGGCGCGGCAGCGTCCGGGCAGCGTGCCGAAATTCAGACGAGGCTTGCCAGCGCCAACGAGGAGGAGCGCGAAATCAAGGCCAACCTGCAGCAGTACAAGGCGCTGGCGGCGCGCGGCGTCATCGGCGAGGAAAGGCGCCTGGACTGGATCGACGCCCTCACGGCGATCAAGAACGAGCGGCGGCTGTTCAATATCGGCTACAGCATCGAGCCGCAGAAGGAACTCGACTATCCCGGCTTTGCCCCCACAGCCGGCGTCTATTTCGTGTCCAGCCGCGTAAAGATCGATATTCAGTTGTTGCACGAGGAAGACCTGCTCAATTTCATCGACGATCTGAGCAAGCGCAGCAAATTGTACCTGTCGCCGAGAAGCTGCGAGGTCAAACGCACGGACCGCGGCAGCGGAACAACACTCGCGCCACGGCTGCAAGCAAATTGCGTCTTCGACCTGATCACCATCCGCCACAACAAGCCGGCCTAGCTCCTTGGCGGCCGACGCGTGGCGCCCGCCAATCCCGAGGCTATAATGAACCATGGGGATTACCAGTAACAGTCACTCCGAGAATTGTCAATCCAAGGCCCAAGGCCGAGGAATCTGCTTTTTGCATCTTCCGAAAGCCAGAGACTTCGCTTCACTCGCGCTGATGCTGACCTGCCTTGCCGCGCCTGCGGCCGTTGCGGCGGAAGAACTCGGACGTCTTTTTTTGACGCCGCAGCAGCGCCAGGACCTGGACCGCAGGCGCGCAACCAACCGCGCCGAGGAAGAAGCGCCGCAGATCAGAGAAGGTCCACTCACGCTCGAGGGCCACCTGCAACGCTCTAGCGGCAGGACCGCCACCTGGATCAACGGCGTGCCCCAATACGACAGCCACGCCAGCCGCGACCCGGCCCGGATCATGGTGGTCCCGAACCAGGGCGAGCCCGGCGTCAGCCTCAAGATCGGCCAGATCTATGAGCGCATGAGCGGCGAGGTGCGCGATAAGCTGCAGGGGGGCGCGATTACCGTCGGGAAGACCGCGCGCAAAGCCCAGCCGGTGACCCGTGGAACCGCCGCCGGATCGTCCAAAACGGCGCGTTAGCGGCGTGCGCAATTTCGCAACCATGGATATGCCCGGCCGCCAGCGCGGCGCGGCCCTGCTGATCCTGCTCGCCTTGGTTAGCGTCGCGGTCATCTACACGGTCGTGGCCGGCATGAACCGCAGCGCGGGTGACATGGCAAGGGCGCGGGAGCAGAAAACCTATGCCGCGCTGGCGCAGGCGAAGGCCGCCCTGATCGCCTACGCAGTCACCTACAAGGATACGCACGCCAATACCGTTCCCGGCTATCTGCCCTGCCCCGACCGCGGAGCGTCGACTAGCGAAGGCGTGGCTGAGGGGACCTGCGGCTCTTCGCTGGTGAGCGTCATCGGCAGGCTGCCGTGGCAAACGCTGGGAACGGAAGCCCTGAAAGACAGTTCGGGTGAATGCCTCTGGTACGCGGTCTCGGGAACCTACAAGAACAGTCCCAACGCAGTCACGACCAGCACCGCAACCTCGAACATGATGAACTGGGACACCAATGGCCAGTTTGGTGTCATGGATACGGACGGGACCTCCTTCCTCGCCGGATCAACGGCAGACACCAGGGCCGTCGCGGTGATCTTCGCTCCCGGCGCCGCGCTCTCGGGACAAGTCCGCACGCATGCTGCGGGCACCGCCAACTGTGGCGGAAACTACACCGCGTCCGCCTACCTCGAGACCGCGAACGCCATCAACAACAGCGTGGTCTCCGCAACTGCGAGCGCGATAACGAGTTTCATCGCCGGTACCACCAGTGACACTTTCAACGACAAGCTCGTGTACATCACCCGCGCGGATATCTGGACTGCGGTCAAGAAACGCTCGGATTTCGCCAACAGCTTGCGCGCGCTCACCCGGCGGGCCGCGGAGTGTACCGCCATGTACGGTACCCAGAACAGCTCAGGCCTGACCGATATGCGGCTGCCGTGGGCCTCGGCCACCGTTCTCACCAACTACGCCATCAACTCGCGCTACAACGATGCCACCAGCGACCTGTCCGGCCGCCTGTCCTATCGCGTCGAGACGTCCCGAACCAACAACGGCACCAACGCAATACCTTTCAACAGCGGCGGTTACTATATGTTTACCAATGGTTCCTACTGCAGCTATCAGACCGACGAACAGGCCTGGTATGACAACTGGAAGGATCATTTGTTCTACGCTATTGCCTGGAATTACCGGCCGGCGGCGGCAAAACCGACGGTGGCGTGCGGAACCTGCCTCAGCATCAACGGCGCCGGAAGTTACGCGGCGGTGGTGATATTCGCCGGCGAAAAACTGTCCGGCAAGAGTCGGAATACCTTGGCCGAAAAGGGCGTACTCAGCAACTATCTGGAGGGGCGTAATTTTACCAATGACCCCAACGCCGGCGGCAACAGCAACTATGAGGCGGCCGCTGCCAGCACCACCTTCAATGACATCGTCTACGCGATAGACGCTAACCTGAGAGTGCATTGTCACCCCTCGACCAACGGCGCGATGGTAATTCAGAACTCCACGCCCCAGACGGGCATCGCTGCCTCGGCCCCGGCGCCGCTCGCTCCCCCAGGCGCCCCGCAACTCCCCCCTGGCCCGGTGGCGCCTTACGCCGCCTGCCCTTGACGCGATTGTTCCCGCACGCCATCTTTCTGCCCCGGCTGCAGCGGGGCTTCACGCTGGCCGAGCTCGCCATCGTGCTGGTCATCATTTCTTTCCTGCTGGGTGGCACGATGGCGATGATTTCGGCGCAAACGGAGCAACGTTACTGGAACGATACCCAGAGCCGGCTCGAAGCCGCGCGCGACGCGATTCTCGGCTACGCGATCGCAAATGGACGTCTTCCGTGCCCGGCCAACAGCACCTCCTCGGGCGCCGAAGTACACGTAAGCGGCGTGTGTGGCGCAGCGGGCAATACCTACGACTATTACGGCGGCGTCGTCGCCGGCGTCACCTACGGCCTGATGCCGGCCGTCACCCTCGGCTACCAGCCGGTCGACTCGCAGGGATTCGCCCTGGATGCATGGGGCAATCGCATTCGCTATACGGTTTCCCGGGTCACTACGCCGGTAACGACCTCAGCCAACTTCACCAACGCGGCCAACATGAAAGCGAGCGGCGTCACGGTGCTGCCCAACGATCTGGTCGTGTGCGCGTCTGCGACCGGAATCTTGCCTGGCAACGTGCCGCCGACCTGCAACACGGCGCCATCGGTCACCGGTCAACAGACCGTGGTTGCGATCCTGTACTCACCGGGCAAGAACGGGCGAGAGCCCGTCACGCTAGGAGCGGACGAGGCTGCCAATGAAGACCGCGCCGCCACCAACGACGCGGTTTTCGTCAGCCATACGCCCGCGCCCACCGGCGCCACCGGCGGCGAGTTCGACGATCAGGTCCTGTGGATATCGGTCGGCACGCTGTACTCGAAGCTCATTGCAGCCGGCGTACTACCCTAGGCGGCAGCCGGCGCCGCCGCAGGCTTGTGCGCGCCAGAAAGAACGAACGACACCTTGCCATCGGCGTTGTGTGCCAGCGCCAGGGAGAAGCCCGAGACCTCGGCATGACGCGCCACCTGGTACAGGCCGATGCCCAGGCCGCTGTCCGAGGGCACCGGCCCGCGCAGCAGCTCGGTTGCGGTTTCCACCGCAATAGCGCGTCCGCCATCGCACACCTCCAGCCGGGCAGTGTCGCCGCAGGCGAAGCTGACGCTGATGGCGAAATCCCCCTGCTGCTTGCGTTTGCCGATCGCATTTTGTATCAGGTTGTCGGCGGCGCTTTCGAATAAATCCCGCGGCAGCAACGCCTGATCGCCGATCTCGCCCTCGCGGAACTCGATATCCTGGCCGGCATAGTTGCGCTGCAGGCCGCGCCACCAGCTTCGCGCCTGCACCGCGCTGCTGCTGGCGTCTGCCGGCCGGCTCAGCTTGTCCATGGTCTGCTGCAGGCGCTGGGTGATCACCGGCAACTGGCGCCGCATCAGCACATGCAGCTCGTCGGCGCCGCCGGCTTCCTGCTCGGCCGCGGCGCACAACACATTGAGCGACTGCAGCAGGTTCTTGATGTCGTGGGTCATACGGGCGCCGGTTTCGTACACGGCCTGCACATAGGATTGCTGCTGCAGCTTTTGCTCGCGCAGTTTGGCCAAATAGAACTCGCCCAGCATCTGGCCCAGCAGATGAAAATGCCAGGTCAGCGCCGGGCTCAGGCTGTATTGGGTGTAGACGCGCAACTGGAGCTCCCCGTCGGCGTATTCCACTGTGTTTTTGCTCGGCTGGCCGAATTCGCCGCTATAGACGGAACTGCGCCAGGTGCCGCCGCTGACCCAGGGGAGTTTGCCCAGGCCGGCGCAGGCCTGCTGCAGAAACTTTTCCGGCTGCCTTTCCCATTGTGACAGCTCGGCCAGAAAGTACAGCCATTTCTCGAACGGCAGGCCGACCGACAGCAGGTATCTCGAGAACAGCATGGAGAGGCCGCCGAAACCCGCGCGCGGATTCCAGGCGAGTCCGAACAGCAGCAGCACCCCGGCGATCAGGAGCAGGCTGTAGGTGAGGGCGACAGGATAATTCACCCGGCCCAGGGTCATGAAAGCGAAACTGCCCAGCACCAGCAGCACGATGATCATGAACAGGAACGCGCTGTAGAAAAAATCCACCACCTGCGGTGTTTCGCCGGTATTGGTTTCCGTCGGCAGCGCCAGCATGACCAGGAACAGCAGCGGCAGCCCATACTGGGCGAACTGCTTCAGTTCCTGCGTCTGCGAGAACGCGGGCAGCAGTCGCGGAAACACCCAGATGAGCAACAGCGACACCAGGTACAGCAGCACGGTCAAATGGAAGTACCGTTGCCAGCGCGCCTGAAACAGGAACACCTTGCCCCCGACGATGCCGGCGAGGATGCACAGCCACAACAACATCAGCCACCAGTTCCAGAAAAACAGGGCAAGCACGCACGCCAGGGCAATGACGGAAAGCTGCAGCGATGTCAGGCTCTGCTCGCCGCGCATGAACGGCTGCCACAGGATGAACAGGCCGAAGTGGGCGAGCATCAGCGCGCGCGCCCAGGTGTCTTCCACGCCGCGCATCGCGGTGAGGTGAAGCAACGCGAGCATGGCGACGAACAGCAGCTGCCAATAGCGGCTGATGAGCATCGGGGTAGCGCGGGTCAGGGTATCGGTAGCCATGAGGCTTGCACTTGTTATGCTTGCAGTTTAACCTGAGAAAGGCACGATCGGTGGACACTCGATGGACACCTGGTGCCGGCCATTTACCGCGTCCAAAGCGACAGTCGAAAGAATCATGTTTCACCCGATCCTGCCTATCGCCCGCTACACGCTGCTCGAGGCACTGCGCAACCGCTTGCTCTGGCTGGCGCTGATTCTGGTGCTTGCCGGACTCGCGTTCACCCAGTTCCTGCAGCAGGTGGCGATCACCGAATCGAATCAGATCCAGGCGGCGCTGCTCGCCGCCTTGGTGCGGGTCGGCTCCGTATTCATGCTGGCGAGCTTCGTCGTCACCAGCATGGTCAGGGAGTTCAACGACAAGGTAATGGAATTGATCCTTTCCCGGCCGATGCGGCGCAGCAGTTATTTTTTCGGCAAACTCGCCGGCTACGCCGCACTCGCGCTCGCGCTCGCCCTCATATCCAGCCTGCCGCTCGCGTTGTTCGCGCCGGCGCCACGGGTTGCGCTGTGGGGCCTGTCGCTAGCGTGCGAATTGCTGATCGTCACTGCCTTCGCCCTGTTCTGCGTGCTCTCGCTGACACAGGTGATCTCGGCGCTTGCGGCCGTCGCCGGGTTTTATCTGCTCTCGCGCTCGATCAGCGCCCTGCAGATCATGGCCGCCAACCCATTTTCGGACGTCCTCAGCCTGGGCCAGCACGTCGTCAATTTCGTCATCGACGCGATCGCCTTCCTGTTGCCCGGCCTGGACCGCATGACCCAGACGGGCTGGCTGATCTACGGCGCGCCGTCCCCTTCGGAAATCACGGGGGTGCTGGCGCAAACCGCCGTGTATGTGCTGCTATTGTGCGGGGCCGCCCTGTTCGACCTGCAGCGCAAGAATTTCTGATGCGTGACGAACGCCCGCTGGAAGTCGTTGCGGTCGCAGTGCCGTTGTCTTACAATTGGCGTCGAATGTATTACTGGATCTTATCATGGCCGACACGCTGAACGCCCGCATCCCCCCCCGCGTGGAGCAGAAGCTCGCCGAATACTGCGTCCGGCATGGAGTTACGCGCACTGACGCGGTGGTGCGCGCGCTGGACGACTACCTGGATCGCCAGTCGGGCGGCAACGACGCCTACGCGCTGGCAGCCGACCTGATTCCCAAGCGGGGCGTCGCGAAGCTGCAGTCCGCCGCGGTGCGAAGATTGGCGCGCGACGCTTTCCGTGGCCCGCGCGCTCGTTGATACCGGCGCGATCGTCGCGCTGATCAACCGCGCGGATCGATTTCACCCGCAGGCCGCCGCCTGGTTCCGCGGATTCCGCGGCCGCTTGCTGACGACGGAGGCGGTGGTAACCGAAACAGCCTACGTGCTCGCGGCGAGCCCGGAACATCAGCAAGCGGCGCTCACTTGGATACAGCGGGCGCGCGAGGCGGGAATATTGCAGGTGGCCGCCATGGAAGACCACGCCGCGCTTGCCCGGACCATCTCTAAATACGCCGATCTCCCCTGCGATTATGCGGACGCATCGCTAATTTGGCTAGGCGAGAAAACGGGCGTGCTGCAGATCGCAACGATCGACCAGGCCGACTTCTCCGTCTACCGAATGCGCGGCCGGCGCAGGTTCCGGATCCTGATTGGCGAGCGTTGATGCTCGCAACCCTGGGATAAACACAGAGAAGTCAGATGCGCGACGAACGCCCGCTTAGCCATGTGTCGTTGCCGGTGCTCGCCCTGCTTGCGGCCGGCCTCGCCCTGCAGATCGTCCTGCACTCAGCCGCGCCGCAACCTCGTGCCACAGCGCCGGACCTGATGCCGCCGCCCGCCACCTCGCTGCTGCGGCTTGCCAGCCTGGGCGAACCGATCGCGCTGGCCAAGATCCTGATGCTGCAACTGCAGGCTTTCGACTACCAGTCGGGTAGCAAGGTACCTTACAAGAATCTGGATTACGCTCGCGTAGAGGCCTGGCTCTCGCGCATCCTCGAGCTCGACCCCGAAGGGCAATATCCGCTCTTGGCAGCCAGCCGCCTGTACGCCGAGGTCCCGGATGAAGCCCGGCAGCGCAGCATGCTCGATTTCGTATACCGCGCGTTCCTGCGGGACCCCAACCGGCGCTGGCCCTGGCTCGCGCACGCGACTTTTCTCGCCAAGCACCGGCTCAAGGACATGGATCTCGCGCTCAAGTACGCCGCCGCCCTGCATACATACATCACGGCCGGGGACGTGCCGGCATGGGCAATGACCATGGAAATTTTTATCCGCGAAGACCTGAATGAACTGGAAACGGCGCGAGTGATGATAGGCGGCTTGCTCGCCGGCGGCAGGATTACCGATCCCGGCGAGTTGAAGTTCCTAGACGGCCGGCTGCGCGAAATCGAGGAACGGCTGAAACAAGGCGGGCCCAGGAAACGCTAAGGCGGAATGTCAGAATATCGACATATCTGACGGAATTCAGACGAATCCGGGGTTTGCCTTTCCCCAAAAGTGTGAAAAATATCACTTTAGGCCGGGCACGGATATTGCTCGTAATCCCGAACCACTAATTTTCCCTTGGGGGAAACAACATGAAAACCAAGCAAACCGGCTTTACCCTGGTTGAGATTGCCATCGTGCTGGTGATCATTGGCCTCCTCCTCGGAGGCATACTGAAGGGCCAGGAAATGATCACCCAGGCCAAGATCAAGAACGTGGTCAATGACTTTAACGGCATCACCGCGGCCATGAACTCCTACCAGGACCGCTACCGCGCCCTGCCCGGCGACGACCTGAATGCCGCGACCCGCTGGACCAGCCCCCTCGCGATCTCCGGCGACGGCAACGGCCAGTTATGTACGGGTGCGTGCGCTAGCCCCCCTGTCTCACCTAACTTGTACAACAATTCCGTGGCGACAACCGTTGCCGCGCCCGAGGTCAACCTGTTCTGGTGGCACTTGCGCTTAGCCGGTTTCGTTGGTGGCACCACCGCTGCAGGGGCCGGCTCCTCGGCAACAAACCCGAGTAACGCGGCAAACGGGATAATGGGCGTGCAGACGGGCGGCCCCGCCGGTTTCTTCACCTCCAACATGATCTGTTCAAGCAACCTGCCGGATAAGATAGGCATTGCAGTGGACGTACAGATGGATGACGGTACCGCCGCCAGCGGCCAGGTGCGCGCCAACCTCCAAACGGGGCCCAACCCCGTACTGCACGCGGTCGTCGCCGGCGATGCCTACGTGGAATCCGGCACCAACCAGTACGTGCTCTGCAAAAACCTGTAAGCCGAAGCGGTTTTCAGCCCAAGCCCGCCCTCACGAGGGCGGGCTTTTTATTTCGTCCCCTGCAGCAAGCGGATTTCCGCCGCGGCAAGGCTGTCCGGTTCGCCCAGCACCACCACCACGTCGCCGGCTTCGAAGCGCGTTTCCGGCGCGGGCTCGCCGACGCGGCTGCCGCGCCGGCGCACAATGAGAGATGAGCACCACGGCATCTCGCGCTTTTGCGCAGTTGACCAAAAACCGATAGTTATCTCATTGCATTCGTGAGCGTAAAGTTGCCATTTGTTCTGGTGGCATTTGCGCTTGGCGGGCTTTGTCGGCGGCGCCACCACCGGACAGGCTGCCGGTCAACAACCGGCCAACGCGGCGAATGGCATCATGGGCGTCGAGACCGGTGTCACGGCTACCAGCGGCTTGGGATTTACCTCAGCCATCATTTGTTCGAGCAACCTGCCAGACAAAATCGCCATTGCGGTCGATACCCAGATGGACGATGGGAGCTCCAACACAGGCCAAGTGCGCGGACAATTGCAAACTGCCCCCAACCCCGATACAGCAGCAACCGGCGCGACTTCGTACGGTGAAACGGGCACCAACCAGTACCTGCTCTGCAAGAACATGTAAGCAATCGCTTTATGCTTGAAAAAGCCCGCCTCGGCGGGCTTTTTCGTTTCTGCTACTTTAGGATCTGCTGGCGCCACCGATAACGATTGGCCGGTAACAGCTCATGATCCGCCGCAGGAGGCCAGTACCGTGTCCGGCGTGCCAGCCGTAAAGCCAAAGAGTACCCAAGCTGACGCGGTGAGCCTGCTGCTCGCCGGCGCTTTGTGTTTGCTGCCATTCCTCCTGCCTTACCGCGAGCCGCCCATTCTGAGTTTCCATGCAGAATGGCTCGCGGCAGCGCTCGGCGTCGCCGCGATGCTCGCCGGACTGCGCGGGCGCAAGGGCGCGTTTGCTGCGGTGCCGGTGCCGGCGCGGTGGTTGATTGCTTTCGCGCTGTTTCTCGCCGCGCGAACGCTGGTCGGCGCACCGGTCTATCCGCAACTGCCCCTGATGGCCGCGCTCTACGTAGTGTATGGAGCGCTGCTCGTCTGGCTTGGCGAGGTCTGGACGTCACCTCACAACCTGCCGCTGCAACTTCTGGCCGAGACCGGCGCGCTGGGCGCGATTCTCGCGCTTAGCGGCCTGGGCTCCTGGTGCTGGCGGGCGGGGCTGCGCTATTTCACCGCGCCGGAGCCGGCGATGTGGTGGATCATCGCCGCCGCCGGAATAGAGTTGATTCATTCGATGTTCGAGTTCCCGCTGTGGAACGCGCATTTCCTCGGTGTAACCGCGCTGGTGATGGGCTTGGGAACCTCGCCCGGCGCGCGCGCTACTTTCCGTCCAACGCCGTCATCGTGCGCAGAGCCGCGTTTCTTGCCCTGGACGGTCACGCGGCCGCGGCGCGCAGCCTGCTCGCGCACGCCATGCAGTCATTCCCGCATCGGTGCAAGGCGACGCTGCTGATCCTGGGGCAGGCACCGCCTTCCGAACGGATCACCATGGAGCCGTTGCTGAATCTGGCGAAGGACGCGCGCAAAGCCGACTGCAGCTGAATTCCAATTGCCAGCGGATTGACGGCAGATTCAGCCTCGGAGCAAGCGTATCTCCGCAGCCTCCAAGGCCTCCGGCTCGCCCAGCACCACCACATAGCCCGACTCGAAGCGTGTCTCCGGCGCAGCCGAATTCAGATCGGCCAACGTCGGCCTCACACAACAATTGACAATCTCGCACCGTTAAGATATCTTTAAGATATCCAATGTGAATGAGAGATCATCATGAGCGCTCGCAGCCAGAACAATCAGATCGCTTTTCGCTACCGCGCCGTCGACAGCGCAACCGGCGTAAGCCGCGAGACCGCAAAGCGCTTGGCCGCGCAACTGGGCGTCGATGAAACCCAGGCTATCCATCGGGCGTTGCATGAACTCGCCGTCAGGGTCTTGCCGCAGTATGAACAGGATGATGGCCCCTTGACGGCAGCCCAGGTGCGGCAGATCAAAAACCGTGTCCCGCAAAGCACCAAGCGCTCGGTCCGCTCAAGCCTAATCGAAACGGAATCGGCGTAGATGACCGATTGGTGGGCCGAGCCCACCGCAGGTGACATCGTATGGTGTCATTTTCCGGATAACATCAGTCCGCGCCCGAAACCCCGGCCTGCGCTGATTCTTGCGGTGTTCGACGACGACGCGCCGCGGTTCGAGGTGCGCGTCGTCTATGGAACGAGCCAGCGCACCACAACGCTGCATCGCGGCGAGTTCTCCATCCTCCGCGACCGCAATGCCGCGGCTTTCGCCGCGGCGGGCCTCAGCTACGACACCAAGTTCGATCTGAAACAGAGCGTCGATCTGCCCTATACGGCCGAATGGTTCTCCGTCCCGCCGGCGGCGCCGCACGGACAGACGCCGAAGCTCGGAGTCTTGCACCCGTCCCTGGTTCGCGCGCTGCAAGCCGCGTTCCGCGCCGCTGCCGAATGACAAGACGGCTCAAAACCCAGAGCAATTCTTGACCCGATGCGCCGGGGCCACCAGGTCAAGCGCCTGGCTGCGGTATGACGATTCGAATACAAAGAATGTCGGGGAGTCGGGCAGACTGAAACGTGCGTAGAAGATCTCATTGCGTTCGTGAGAGTAAAGCTGCCATATTTCGCCCGTTATCGTCGCAGACTCGGCGAAAGTCAGCGCTGATTCGGGTGTCCTCGGCGCAGAGGTTCCAAAAATAAACCGCAGCTTCGGCTGCCTGTGTCCATATCGGAACTTCGGCTGGCAATGGCAGGTCAGGTGAAAATTCCCTGTTCGGCAGTTCTCCACCGCGCATCGGCGCATACGCCATTGGCAGCATGTCGTATGCGGGAGCGAGCGCCAGGCCCGGACGGAACGCAAGATTGGCGTCATGCATATCGGTATTTCCGATGAGCTTCCCAAACCACCAAATCAGCGCGCCCGTGTCTGTTTCGGAGAGCCAGCCTGCCGCTTGAAGCATGCGCACCGTCTTTGGCCAATTGCCGCCCGCGGTGCCAGTCAAGGCGGCGTTGAGGCTGCCGAGGGTGCAAACGGGTGAGCGACCGAAATCGCCGTGGCGGTCGAAGCGCACGACCTGTAGAAATGTTCTCCCGCCATACTGATAAATAGCGGAATCGGCAGACGGCACTTGCAGTTTCCGAGGCATGGTCAACGAAGCAAGATGCTCGCAAACCAGCAGGTCCGACCATCGGCGTACCGCAGGGGATTCATCCGCTCCGGAGAATTTGACGATGACATCGACTTTTTTTCCATTGAGGCGACGGCTTGCCGTGAACTTGGGAAATTCGCCGCCGGCGGATGAGCCGGCGTCGCCATGCCTCATAGCATATTCGGCTGATTGAAGGTAGCTTGCTTCAACTGCAGATTCCGCAAGGAAGCGGCCTTCGCCAGTTCGGCGATAATCGAGAAAACGACGATAGGCCATTTCCCCGAGGATCAGGTCACCTGGCTGGTCATATCCTGTCGTCGCCAAGACATGGACAACATCGTCATCCGGCCAGTCGTCAGGGTTATCCGACACCCCCAGGTCGAGGGCGCGGGCGTGGGCGAAGTTCCGCCCGAGAAATCCCTGGGGACGCATGTCGGCCAGGGCGTAGGGCAAACCCTCAAACCAGCCGTCAGACATGCCCCTGTCAAGCGGCCAGGGAAAAGTTTCCTGGAACGACAGCAGGCAGCCTTCGGGATAAGTTAGCGATAATTGCCCGATTTCGCGTCCCTGCCCGTGTTCATCGATGCGATAGAGCGGAATGGGTGCGGCGTTCCCTCGAAGCGGCCGGCGCAGGGCATACCGGGTACGACGTGATTCTCCGCCGATAATCACTGCGTCCCCAAGTGTCTTCAGCGCGCGCGTCAGCGTGGCTCGGTTAATGCCGTTGAGTCGCGCGCACAGTTCCGTGCTTCCCGCTCGAGGGTGCTGCCGAAGTATCCGGGTCAGGTGATCGGTTCTTAGCTTGGTCACGGTAATCTAATATAATGCAACAAAATATGCAACGAAATATACAAGTAAACATACATATAGTCAATTTGTTATATATCAATACAATATAAAAACGCAACACACTTTGTATGACGGAAGGCGCGAATAAAAAATGCTAAATTTCCATTTGGATCCGCCGCGTAAGACCCGTGTGGGAAAAAATCTTCGGCAAGAAAAAGGTCTGCTTTCCCTCGCGGGGCGCGGGTCTCGATCAAATCTTCAACACGTTAACTTAAGGCATAGTCACGAGGATGGGCTTTTTATTTCGTCCCCTGCAGCAAGCGGATTTCCGCCGCGGCAAGGCTGTCCGGTTCGCCCAGCACCACCACCACGTCGCCGGCCTCGAAGCGCGTTTCCGGCGCCGGCTCGCCGACGCGAATGCCGCGCCGCCGCACCCTGGTCACTCCGGCGCCCAGCGCAGCCAGGTCCAGTTCGGCCAGGGTCCGGCCCACCGCATAGGCGCCTCGAGTCAGCGTGACTGAATGCAGGCGCGACTGCCGGTGCTCGGCCGCATCCGCCGCCGCGTCGCCCGCGCCATGGAAAAAGCCGCGCAGCAGGCTGTAGCGGCTATTGCGCACCTCGCGCACGCGATGCACCACGCGCGCAAGCGGCACGCCCATCAGCACCAGCGCATGGCTTGCAAGCATCAGGCTGGATTCGAAGGCATCCGGCACCACCTCGGCCGCTCCGGCCGCGTGCAACCGCTCCATATCCGCATCGTCCAGTGTGCGCACAATCACCGGCAGCGCTGGGTTGATCGCATGGGCGTGATGCAGGATTTTGATCGCCGCCGGCGTATCCGCGAAGGAGATCACCAGCGCGCTCGCCCTGGTCAGGCCCGCAGCAACCAAGGTTTCGCGCCGCGTGCCATCGCCATACACCACGCTCTCGCCCGCCGCGGCGGCCTCGCGCACCCGATCCGGGTCGAGGTCGAGCGCGACGTAGCCTATGCTTTCCTGCTCGAGAAAGCGCGCCAGGTTCTGACCGGTGCGGCCGTAGCCGCACAGCACGACGTGCTTCGCGGCCGCCATGCCGGAGACGGCGATCTGGTGCAGCTCGAGCGAGCGCAGCATCCACTCCGAGGCGACGAAGCGCAGCACCAGCTTGTCGCTGTAGTGGATCAGGAAAGGCGCGCTCAGCATCGACAAGAGCATCGCCGCCAGGATGGGTTGCAGCAGGGCGTCGTCCACAAGACCCACGCCGCCGGCCTGCGCCAGCAGCACGAAGCCGAATTCGCCCGCCTGCGCCAGTGCCAGCGCGGTGCGCAGGGCATTGCCCTGAGTGGCCCCGAACAGGCGCGACAGCACGGCGATCAGGGCGAACTTGAACAACACCGGCACCGCGAACAACAACAGTACCAGCGCGAACCTGTCGACCACCACGGTGACATCCAACTGCATGCCGATAGTGACGAAAAACAGACCCAGCAGCAAATCGCGGAACGGCTTGATGTCCTCTTCCACTTGGTGCCGGTATTCGGTTTCGGAGATCAGCATTCCCGCCAGAAACGCGCCCAGAGCAAGCGACAAGCCGGCAAGCTCAGTGGCCCAGGCGAGGCCGAGGGTGATGAGCAGCACATTCAGCACGAACAATTCGTGCGAGCGCCGCCGCGCCACGATATGGAACCAGCCGCGCATTAGCTTTTGACCGGCGAACAGGATCAGCAACAGCACGACCGCGGCCTTGGCCAGCGCCAGCGCCAGCACCGGGGCAAGGTGCTCCGCCGGCTGCGCCAGGGCCGGGATCAGGATCAAGAGCGGCACCACCGCCAGGTCCTGAAACAGCAGAACGCCGATGATCTCGCGCCCGTGCGCGGATTCGAGCTGCATGCGCTCGGCCAGGAGCTTGCTCACGATCGCGGTCGAGGACATGGCGAGCGCCCCGCCCAGGGCGAAGCCCAGTTGCCAGGGAAACCCCAACAACCAAGCGCCCAGGGTCGGCGCGAATACGGTGAGCAGCACCTGCACCATCCCCACGCCGAACACCACGCGGCGCATGTTGAGTAGCTTGGACAGGCTGAATTCCAGGCCGATGGAGAACATCAGGAACACCACGCCGAACTCGGCCAGATAGGCATAGCCGGATTCCTTGCTCGCTGGGATCCAGTGCAGGGCATGTGGCCCGATCGCCACGCCGACCAGGAGGTAACCGAGCATCGGCGGCAGATGCAGGCTGCGCGCCAGCACCACCACCAGCACGGCACTCGCGAGCAGCACCAACACCAGTTCAAGGGGATTCGTCATCGGATGTCGGCCGTCGGAAGGGAGCGAGTGGGGTTCTGATATACTTTGACCCATGATACCTGCAGCATCCCGCATGGACAAAATCTTAGCGTCCAAAACCGCGCTGGAGCTGGCAAAACAGGTGCTCGCCATCGAAGCCGAAGCCATTCAGGGCCTCGCCGCGCGCCTGGGCCAGAGCTTTCTGGACGCCGTCGCGCTGCTGCTCAACTGCAAGGGCCGGGTGATCGTAAGCGGGATCGGCAAGTCCGGCCATATCGCGCGCAAAATCGCCTCCACCATGGCAAGCACCGGCACGCCGGCCTATTTCGTGCATCCGGCCGAGGCGAGCCATGGCGATATCGGCATGATCGCGCGCGACGACGTGCTCATCGCGCTGTCCAACTCCGGCGAAAGCTAAGAGCTGCTCACCATCCTGCCCTTGCTCAAACGCCAGGGGGCGCGCCTCATCGCCATCACCGGCAATGCCAACTCGGCGCTGGCGCGCGAGGCCGACGTGCACCTGGACGCGCGCGTCGACAAGGAGGCTTGTCCGCTAAACCTCGCCCCCACCGCCAGCACCACTGCGGCGCTGGCCCTGGGCGATGCGCTGGCGGTCGCCCTGCTCGATGCCAAGGGCTTCGGCGCCGAGGACTTCGCCCGCTCGCATCCGGGCGGCGCGCTGGGGCGGCGCCTGCTCACCCATGTACGCGACGTGATGCGCACCGGCGACGACGTGCCGTCGGTGGCGGAAGCCGCCGGTTTTTCCGAAGCCATGCTGGAAATGTCGAAAAAGCGCATGGGCATGACCGCCGTGCTCGATGCCGGCGGGCGCGTGAGCGGCGTATTCACCGATGGCGACCTGCGCCGGACGCTGGCGCAGGTCGATGACATCAAGGCCGCGCGCATCGCCGACATCATGACCCGTAACCCGCGCACCATCGGCCCCGACAAGCTGGCGGTCGAAGCGGTGCAGATCATGGAGGAGCGTAAAGTCAACCAGTTGCTGGTAGTGAGCGGCGAAGGCCGGCTCGTGGGCGCGCTGAACATGCACGACCTGTTCCGCGCCAAGGTGATCTGAACCAAGATGAATGACCCATTAGGACGCGGCAGTCCGGATGACGCGTCCCCGCACGCAAATTTGGATAGCGCGCTGAAGCACGAAAGCTTGGATCGCGCGATAACGCGCGCCAAGGGCCTGAAGCTGATGATCTTCGACGTCGACGGCGTGATGACCGACGGCACGCTCTATTACTCCGAGCGCGGCGAGGAGCTGAAGGCATTCAACATCCAGGACGGCCACGGCATCAAGATGCTCAAACAATACGGCGTGGAGGTCGCGCTGATCACAGCCAGGACATCGCGCGCGGTCGAACTGCGCGCGGCCAATCTCGGCATCGCGCACCTCTACCAGGGAGTGGAGGACAAGCGCGGGGCCTACGCCGCGCTGCTCGCGCAGTTGGGGCTCGCCGCCGAGCAGTCGGGCTACATGGGCGATGACCTGCTCGACCTGCCGCTCATCACCCGCTGCGGCTTTGCCGCCACCGTGCCCGCGGCGCCGCAGGCGCTCAAGAGCCGCGCCCACTACGTGGCGCGCACGGGCGGCGGGCATGGCGCCGTGCGCGAAGTGTGCGAATTCATTTTGCGCGCCCAGGGCGGGCTCGAACGCGCGATCAGCGCCCATCTGCAATGAGCCATATGTAGTGAGCCGTATACGATGAGACCCGACCGGGCATCCCATCTGTTTCCGCTGCTGCTGATGCTGGCGCTCGCGGCGGCCAGCCTCTGGCTGGAACGCACGGTACAGGCGCCCGAGCGGGACAACTCGGGCAAGACGCGGCACGATCCGGATTTCGTCGCCGAGGACCTCGGCATCACCAAAATCGGCGCCGCCGGCAAGCCCGAGTACATCCTGTCCGCCGCGCGCATGCTGCATTATCCCGACGACGGGAGCACCGACATCGTGGCGCCGCGCCTGGTGCAGCGCCATGACAGCGCCGCCCCGATCGTCATCCGCGCCGACCGCGGCCTGATCTCCAGGAACGGCGACGAGGCGAGTTTTTTCGGCAATGTGGTGGTGGTGCGCGAAGCTGGCCTGGGGCGAAGCGAATTGCGCGTGCAGACCGAGTATCTGCAGATCGTTCCCGACCTCGATCTTGCCCGCACCGACAAGCCGGTGATCATTACCGAGGGCCGATCCAGGCTTTCCGGGGTCGGCATGGAATTCAACAATAAAACGCGGCAGTTCGCGCTGCTGTCGCAGGTCCGGGGCACATTCGATGCGGGCAAATGATCTCTTAGCGCGGCCGTTGGCTGCAACCAAAAAGACAAAAACATTCGCGCGGATGTGGCTATCGATGCGGAGTAATTGCATAACCTTGATTTTGGTACGGATGCGCTTTTCATCCGTACCAAAATCAAGGTTGGCGCGCGCAGCGCGCAGGTTTTGGCAAAACCTGCACGGACGAAAAACCGTCCGCGCGGATCGTCGCTCGCGCACGGATGAAAAACACATCCGTGCGCAAATGACGATCTTGGATAAAACCCCCACGCCATGTTTGTGGCCGCAACCGAAATGACAAAAACATTCGCGCGGATGTGGCTATCGTTGCGGAGTAATTGCATAAGCGCTATTTTCTGCGCCTGCTGTCTGGGTCTGGCCGGGCCGACGCAGGCGGAGCGGGCCGACCGGGCGAAGCCCATCAAGCTGGAGTCTGACCGCATGCGCGTCGATGACGTGCACAAGACCGGCGTGTTCGAGGGAAAAGTGGTGATGACGCAGGGGACGCTCAGCATACACGCCGACAAGGTTACGCTGCGCCAGGACAAGGATGGCTACCAGTACGGCAGTGCCAGCGGCAATCCGGCCACCTTTCGCCAGAAGCGCGACGGCGCCAATGAATACATCGAGGGTGAGGCCGAGCGCATCGAATACGACGGCAAGCTCGACAAGGTGGAATTCTTCAACCATGCCCGGCTCAAGCGCGAGCCGGCGGATGAAGTGCGCGGCAACTATATTTCCTACGATTCCCGCACCGAGTACTTCACCGTGACCGGCGGCGGCCAGACTGCAAGCGGAAGCTCCGAGGGCAGGGTACGCGCGGTGATCCAACCGCGCAATACCACCGAAGAAGCCGAAAAAGCGTCTGCGCCCGGCGTGCCCAAGCGATAGCGAACGCGGATACAAGCGGACCAAGGGTCCTCGATTTTTGCGCATCCGATATCCGGAGAAATTCGTGGTTAATGAACCCTGACAGGCGCGAATGAGCCAGCTCAAAGCCAGCAATCTGAAAAAGCGCTACCAGTCGCGCACCGTGGTGCAGGACGTATCGCTGGACGTGCAAAGCGGCGAGGTGGTCGGCTTGCTCGGGCCGAACGGCGCCGGCAAGACCACCTGCTTCTACATGATGGTCGGGTTGGTGCACCTGGACGGCGGAAGCATCAGCCTCGATGGCGCCGAGATCAGCAAGTTTCCCATCCACCGCCGCGCGCGGCTGGGGCTGTCGTATCTGCCCCAGGAGACTTCGGTGTTCAGGAAGCTGACGGTGCAGGAAAACGTGCAGGCGGTACTCGAACTGCAGGACCTGTCCGAGGCGGAAATCGAAGACCGCCTGGAAAACCTGCTGCGCGAGCTGCATATAACGCATTTGCGCAACAACCCGGCGCTGTCGCTCTCGGGCGGCGAGCGCCGGCGCGTCGAGATCGCGCGCGCCCTCGCGACCCGCCCCAGTTTCATCCTGCTGGACGAGCCTTTCGCCGGCGTCGACCCGATCGCCGTGCTCGATATCCAGAAGATCATCGGCTTTCTAAAGGAGCGGGGAATCGGCGTGCTGATCACCGATCACAACGTGCGCGAGACTTTGGGCATCTGCGACCATGCCTACATCATCAACGAAGGATCGGTGCTGGCGCAAGGCAAGCCCGACGAAATCGTCTATAATGAAAACGTGAGAAGAGTATATCTGGGAGAGCATTTCCGCATGTAGCCGGCAGGCTGCGCTCCCGCTAAAGATGAAACAAACCCTGCAACTCAAGCTGTCGCAACAGCTGACCCTGACGCCGCAGTTGCAGCAATCCATCCGCTTGTTGCAGCTCTCGACCCTGGAACTGAACCAGGAGTTGGAGAAGTTCCTCATGGAAAACCCGCTGCTCGAGCGCGACGACGTGGAGCCGGAGTCCTTGCCTCCTCCGCCGAACGGCGCCGCGCGCGAGGAATACGTCGCACCTTACAACGAGACGACGGCCGGCGAGGCGCCCGCCAACGACTCGCTCCCAGGGGACTCCGCCGACATCGACTGGTTTACCGATGCGCCCTCTTCGGCGCCCCGGCGCGACGAGGGCGAAGAGTCGGAATATCCACAACTCGCGGCCGGCACCCCAACCCTGGGCGAATACCTGCTGGGGCAGCTCGCGTTGATGCAGCTGTCGGCGCGCGACAAAAGTGTGATCAGCACCTTGATCGCGGCGCTGGACGAGAACGGGTATCTCGCGCAGAGTCTCGCGGAAATCGCCGAACTGCTGCCGCCGGAATTGGAGGTCGGGCTGGATGAGTTGCATATAGGCCTGCATCATCTGCACGGTTTCGACCCCACCGGCGTCGGCGCGCGCACGCCAGCCGAATGCCTGGAGCTGCAACTGAAAGCCTTGCCGGTCGATACCCCGGCGCGCGATCTTGCCATCGGCATCGTGCACGCTCACCTGGATGCGCTCGCCGCGCACGACTTCGTGCAGCTGAAGCGGCAGCTGCATTGCGACGACGACAGCCTGCGCCAGGCGCAACACCTGATCCAGAGCCTGAATCCCCATCCCGGCGCCGAGTACGCGGCGAACGAGACGCGCTATATCGTGCCAGACGTTATCGTAAAAAAGGCGAAAAACGCCTGGGTCGCCAGCCTCAATCCCGATGCCATGCCCAAACTGCGCATCAACCGCATGTACGCGGAGATCGTGCAAAACAAGCTGCACTCGGCCGGCGGCCAACTGTCCGGTCAGCTGCAGGAAGCGCGCTGGCTGATCAAGAACGTGCAGCAACGCTTCGACACCATATTGCGCGTAGCGCAGGCGATCGTGGAGCGGCAACGCCATTTCCTCGATCACGGCGAAGTGGCGATGCGGCCTCTGGTGCTGCGCGAAATCGCCGAGACCCTCGGCCTGCACGAGTCCACGGTGTCCCGCGTCACCACACAGAAATTCATGGCAACGCCGCGCGGGATCTTCGAGCTCAAGTATTTCTTCGGCAGCCACGTCGCCACCGAAACCGGCGGCGCCTGTTCGGCCACGGCGATCCGCGCGCTGCTCAAGCAGCTGGTCCACGCCGAGGACTGCAAGAGGCCGCTTTCCGACAGCAAGATAGCCCAGATTCTCGGCGAGCAGGGCATCGTGGTAGCGCGCCGTACCATTGCCAAATATCGGGAGTCGCTGCATATCCCGCCGGTCAGCCTGCGCAGGTCGTTGTAACTTTGAAAGGAGTCGAAGATGAACGTCCAGGTCAGTGGTCATCACGTCGAAGTCACCCAGGCCATCCGCGATTACGTCTTGTCCAAGCTGGAGCGGATCCAACGCCATTTCGACCAGGTCATCGACATCAACGTCGTGCTGTCGGTGCAAAAACTGAGACAGAAGGCCGAGATCAGCGTGCACATGCCGGGCAAGGACGTCCACGTCGAAAGTGATGATGAGGACCTGTACGCCGCCATCGACCTGATGATGGACAAGCTCGACCGCCAGGTCATCAAACACAAGGACAAGGCCTTCGCCCACCCCCACGACGCCCTCAAACGCCAGCCGGCAGAGGAATGACCCGGGCATCCGATTTGCGGTAGAATGCCGCCTCTTCCGGCGCCGTCCGCCCAATCCCGGGGTGCTGGAGATCCCCCGCCCATTTCCATTTTCCCCATGAATCTCATTTCCAAGCTATTGCCGCCGTCGAACATCGTCCTCGACCTGGAGGTCAGCAGCAAGAAGCGCATGTTCGAACAGGCCGGCCTTATTTTCGAGAATAACCAAGGAGTCGCGCGCAGTCTGGTGTTCGACAGCCTGTTCGCGCGCGAGCGCCTGGGCTCGACCGGCCTGGGTCAGGGGGTGGCGATTCCGCACGGCCGCATCAAGGGCTTGCGCGAAGCGGTGGCGGCGTTCGTGCGCCTTGGCGCCCCGGTCCCGTTTGACGCTCCCGACGGCAAGCCGGTCAAGTTGCTGTTCATCCTGCTGGTGCCGGAACAAGCTACCGAACAGCACCTGCAAATCCTGTCCGAGCTGGCACAGATGTTTTCCGACCGCGAGCTGCGCGAGCAACTGATCCAGACACAGGACGCCGGCGGCCTGCACCAGCTCATCAGTTCCTGGCAACCCGATGTTACAAACCAGCATAGCGCGGCTGTATGAAGACAATGCCGCAAAACTGGGCCTAGGCTGGGTCAGCGGCCGCGGTGGTGTCGCGGCGCCGGTGCGCCGCGACAGCGCCGATGCCGCGGCGCTGGTCGGCCACCTCAATCTGATCCACCCCAACCGCATCCAGGTGCTGGGCCGGCGCGAGCTTGCCTACATCGACGGCTATAGCGGCGACGGCGCGGGCCAGGTCATCGCCAATCTGTTTGCCGCCGAGCCGGCCGCCATTATTCTCACCGACGGCGTCGCCGCACCGGCGGCGCTGTTGCGCTCGGCGGAGGCGAAGAGTGTGCCGGTGCTGGCGACGGCCTCTGCAGCGGACGCCGTCATCGACACCCTGCGCCGTTACCTTGCCAAGATCCTGGCGGATTCGACGTCCATGCACGGCGTGTTCATGGACGTGCTCGGGCTGGGCGTGCTGATCACCGGCGAATCGGGCGTGGGCAAGAGCGAACTGGCGCTGGAACTGATCAGCCGCGGCCGCGGCCTGGTGGCCGACGACGTGGTCGAGATCTCGCGCATCGCCGCCAGGACGCTGGAAGGGCGCTGCCCGCCCGTGCTGAAAGACTTCCTCGAAGTGCGCGGCCTGGGCGTGCTCAATATCCGCACCATATTCGGCGAGACCGCGGTGCGGCCGAAAATGAACCTCAAGCTGATCGTGCACCTGGAAAAACCGGGCCAGGCCGGAGCCGCCCCGACGGAGCGGCTGCCGCTGCACGAACTAACCGAGGACATCCTCGGCGTGTCCATCCGCAAGATCATCATCCCGGTCGCCGCCGGGCGCAACCTGGCGGTGCTGCTGGAGGCGGCGGTGCGCAATTACATCCTGCAACTGCGCGGCATCGACAGCACTCAGGAACTCATCGCCCGGCAGCAGGGGGAGATGAAGCGCGACGGCTGATTGTAGTTGCAGGGTTCCGATGTTGCGCGGACGAGAAGCCGTCCGCGCGGATCGTCGATTTCGCAACGATGAATATCAAAAACCAGCGCAAAAGACCAAATCGTATAAAAACCCCCC
>JACRAS010000252.1 GCA_016234705.1 Betaproteobacteria bacterium
AAGGCATTTCGCAAACTGCGTGGTCACAACCATATCGCGGCACTCATCCGTGTGATGCGGCCCGTTCCTGCTGAACTGAAAAAGGCTGCATAATGATTCCTGCCACTGGCTTAACCTTCAACTGTGAGCGGGACATTGCCTCTAACAATCAACATGCTAGTACTGCGAATCACTAATTTCGAAACATTATTCCCATCTGTCGTGATGTTGCACAATTAACGTGTCTCGATACTAGGGCATTTTGCTGCGGATACCGGAGCGCAGCATAGCAAGATACCGGCACGGTAGCCATCGCAAATGGTGATGGCTGCCATGCCGGCGGGATAGGATACGGCGTGATTCTTCCGTAGCAACGTCAGCTTAGCTTCGCATTCAGCCTTCGAGCAACTCCAGCACACCCTGCAGTACCGCGATCACCGACTGACGCCGCACGCTTTCGCGGTCGCCATTGAATCGGTGCGTCACGGCCGAAACCACGCCACCTTTTATCGCCCAGGCGAAGCACACCATCCCTAGTGGTTTTTCCGGCGAGCCGCCCGTCGGGCCGGCGATGCCGGTGATCGCGACCGCCACTTGCGCTCGGCTGTGAGCCAGGGCTCCGGCGGCCATCTCGCGAGCGGTCTCTTCACTCACTGCTCCATACGCCGCAAGCGTGCGAGCGCTTACCGCCAGCATCTCTTGTTTGGCCGCGTCGGAATAAGTGACGAAACCGCGCTCGAACCAGTCCGAGCTGCCGGCGATGGCCGTGACCGCCTGCGCCACCCATCCCCCGGTGCAGGATTCGGCGGTGGCAAGCATCAGGCGTTTCGCTTTTAGCTTGGCGCCTACCAGCGTGGCGAGCATGGTCACGGTGTCGGAAGGCATCTGGACGCCATTAATCCGGTGTACTCACGCATCCGCCTCGGGGTTCTGGCGCAACCATTCTGCGGGAGTCATTACTAGGGCTGCGGATGCGCCGCGCTGGAGGATTTCGTTGTCGTGGGTGATAAGCGGCAGCCCCTCCTGTCGTGCCAGGGCGAGATAGATCGCATCAGCGCCGCGAAGCGCGCAGGTAATCGCCACTTTGACGGCAATCTCGGCAAAGGGCACGGTCATAGGTACGAGGGTGAGCCAGGGCTGCTTCTGGAGGTGGCGAACAGTCTTCTCTACAGCATCGGGATCCTGCGTTCGACGAACCAGCGCACCGGCCACCTCGATGATGACGAACGCCGGCGCAATTACCGGGATTTCCTCTGCGGCGATGCGCCGCAGGAGCGCATCGGCCTCGCCGTGATGCACGTCCTGGGCCAGCAACGCCGATACCCAGAATGACGCGTCGGTGACAATCACAGATCGCGACGCTGCTCGCGGATTGCCTCGACAGCGCCCATGTCGGAATTCCAGGCTGTGCTGATCCGCCGGGACAACTCGTCGAATTCACTCAACCACGCCTCGGCGCGTGCATTGCGGGCCTTGGCCGACGCAGCAGGCTTGGACGGCTTGGCGAGCTCGTGCTCAAGCGCCGTCGTCACCAATTGCTTCAAGCTTTGGCCGCGCTTGGCTGCCGTGGCCTTGGCGCGGCGGAACAGATTATCAGGCATTTCCAACGTCGTTTTCATCGGGGTCGCTTCCGAAACATGGTAGGCCCATCTTACCCATAAATATGGGAGCGGTCAATGCATGCGGCGCACATGCATACGGCGCACGGTTGTCGGCGCACCGTGACGTACGGAAATTCCCTCTCGACGCGTGTTGGCTAGAAAAATACCCGCTTCACCACCGCCATCGCCAATAGCGTGTAGCCCGCCGCAAGAATGTCGTCGAGCATCACCCCCCGCCCACCTTTCATCCGGGCGTCGACCTGGCGGATCGGCGGCGGCTTGACCACATCGAAGAAGCGGAAGCCGAAAAACGCAAACGCCTGCCACTGCCAGGCCTCCGGCGTGAGCAGCAACACCAACTGGAAGGCGACGATCTCGTCCCAGTTCATGCCGCTGTGATCGGCGATGCCCAGATCGCGCCCGGTGCGCGCGCAGGCCCACACGCCGAGCAGGAACATGAGAGCGACGAGCGCCAGCATCGCGAGCGGTCCGTAGGGCGCGAGCAGGTCGCTGGCGACCCAATAGACGGGAAAGCCGAGCAGCGTGCCCACCGTGCCGGGGGCAAAGGGCGATAGTCCGGTGCCGAAACCGAGCGCGATGATCCGCGCCGGGTGCGCCAGCATGAATCCGGCGGTGGGACGCAGGATCGCGTCAGCCGCCAAAGTGGTCAAAACCTTTGCTTGCGATGTGCATGATCTTTCCGCTCGCATCGTACACCGACACCAGCCCCGGCGTGCCTGCGCTGACGCTGCCGATGCGCGTCAGGGCGATGCCCAACTCGGCTGCAAGCGCGGCGACCCTTGCGCGCGAGTCCGGAGCGGCGGTGAAAGCAAGTTCGTAATCGTCGCCGCCTGCGAGCAGGCATTCCTGCGCCAGGCGCTCGTCGGCGCAGGCTGCGAGCGCAGGCGAGCGCGGCACATCCGCAAAACGCAGTTCGACGCTGACGCCGGAGCGCTCGCCGATATGGCCGAGATCGGCCACCAGACCGTCCGAGACGTCGATGGCGCTGCTGGCCAGCCCGCGCAGCGCCACGCCCAGCGCCACGCAGGGCACGGGCGCGTGCAGGCGCGCAAGGCAATGCGCCAGCGCCGCATCGGACAGACGCACGCGAGCGTTCAGGTGGGCCAGCGCCAGCGCCGCATCGCCGGTGCAGCCCGACAACCACACCTCGTCCCCGACTTTGGCGCCATCGCGGCGCAAGGCCAGTTCCGGCGGCACCGCGCCGATCACGGTGATGGCGATGTTGCGCGGCCCGCGCGTGGTGTCGCCGCCGATCAGTTCCACCCCGAAGACGCCGGCCAGCGTAAAGAACCCTTGCGTGAACTGCGCGAGCCAGGTTTCGTCGGCCTCGGGCAGAGCCAGCGCCAAGGTTGCGTAGCGAGGCGCGGCGCCCATCGCCGCGAGATCGGAGAGATTCACCGCCAACGCCTTGTGGCCCAGTTTGGCAGCATCGGCGCCGGCGAAAAAATGCCGCCCCTCGACCAGCATGTCGGTGGATACCGCCAGCACCGCGCCGGGCTCCGGCGCAATCAGGGCGCAATCGTCGCCCACGCCCAGCAGCGCGCGCTTCACCGGGCGGGTGAAATAGCGGCGGATGATGTCGAATTCTGAAGGCAAGGCGCTTTAGGCCGCGGCCTCGCCTCCGCCGGCCTTGCGCGCCTTGACCTCGGCCGGACGCAGCCTGGCGGCGAGCTTGTCCAGCACGCCGTTGACGTACTTGTGGCCGTCGGTGCCGCCATAGGACTTCGCCAGCTCCACGGCTTCGTTGATCACCACCTTGTACGGTACGCCGGGCACATGCGCGAGCTCGTATGCGCCGATCAGCAGCACGCCGCGCTCCACCGGCGAAAGCTCCTCGACCGTGCGATCGAGCAAGGGAGCGAAGGCCGCGTCGAGTTCGGCGGCATCGGCGATCACGCCGTCAAGGAGCAGGTCGAGATATTTCTGGTCGGCCTTGTCATAGCCCTTGAATTCGGTCAGGTGCGCGCGGATTTCGTCCGCGTGCTCTTTGGCGAGCAGCCATTGGTACAGTCCCTGCAACGCCAGCTCGCGCGCCTTATGCCGTGCGCTTTTCATTCCTGATTTCCCTGATCAGATTCGCCATCTCCACCGCCACCTCGGCGCAGTCGCTGCCCTTCTGCACGACCCGCGCCATGGCCTGCTCCTCGGTGTCGGTGGTGAGAACGCCGTTGGCAACCGGTACGCCGGCATCGAGCTGCACTTGGGTGATGCCGGCGGCGGATTCGTTGGATACGACCTCGAAGTGATAGGTGTCGCCGCGCACCACCGCGCCCAGGGCAATCAGCGCGTCGTAGTGGCCGGTAGCGGCAAGCTGTTGCAGGGCGAGCGCGATCTCCAGCGCGCCGGGCACGCTCACCACCGTTACGCGGCCGGGCGCGACACCGAGCGCTGTCAGGCGTTCCAAGCAAGCGGCGAGCAAGCCGGCGCCGATGGCCTCGTTGAAACGGCCGCGCACAATGGCGATGCGCAGTTCGGCCCCGTTGAGGCCGGACTTGATCTCCCTCATGCGCTCCGCCTCCGTACGGCTAGCTCAATGCATAGACCGCGCTGTCGGCGTCCGGTCGCCTTCGCCCGGGTCGCATCCCCACTTCGCGGGGCGGCCGGCGAAGCGGAGCAGGGCCCACAGCCGAAGGCTGGGGATGCGACCTGAGTCCGGACGCACGGGGACGCCGGCCGCCACTGGCCGCCTACGGGGTCAGATCCCCGGCTTACGCCGGGGCCCCTCTTCCGCCCTACGGCGGCCCCTGCTCCTAGGCTCATGCGCCCGCCTTCGTGCCGCGCTGCGGCTGCACATACTCGGCCACTTCCAGATCCCAGCCGGTCATGCTCGGCATCTTGCGCGGCGTGGCCATCAGCCGCATCTTGCCCACATCGAGATCGCGCAGGATCTGCGCGCCTATGCCGTAAGTCAGCAGCGCCATTTTCGCCGCCGGCCACGGCTTGGCTTCGCTGGCGACGCGCTCGGCGAGCTGCGCCGCGCTTTCCGCGCAATTTATCAGGACGATGACGCCGCTGCCGGCTGCGCCGATCGCCGCCAGCGCCTCGTGCACGCTCCACGAATGCGCGCCCGGCGCCGCGTCGAGCAGGTCGAGTATGGACAGCGGCTCGTGCACCCGCACCAAGGTGGGCGTGTCGGGATCGATTGCCCCGCGCGCGAGCGCCACGTGGGTCGCGCCGGAGAGCTTCTCGCGATAGGCAATCACGCGAAAGCTGCCGTGCGCGGTGGCAATGTCGCGCTCGGCCACGCGCTCGACCAGCGACTCGGTCTGGCTGCGGAAATGAATCAGGTCGGCGATGGTGCCGATGTTCAGGCCGTGCGCTTTCCCGAATTCGATCAGGTCCGGCAGTCTGGCCATGGTGCCATCGTCCTTCATGATTTCGCATAACACCGCCGCCGGGTACAGGCCGGCGAGCTGCGCCAGGTCGCAGCACGCCTCGGTATGTCCGGCGCGCACCAGCACGCCGCCCGGCTGGGCAATCAGCGGGAATATGTGGCCCGGTTGCACCACGTCCTCGGCCCTCGCCTGCGCGGCAGCCGCCACCTTGATGGTGAGCGAGCGATCCGCCGCCGAAATCCCCGTGGTAACGCCGGAGGCCGCCTCGATGGAGACGGTGAACGCCGTGCCGTGTACCGAGCGATTGTCGGCGACCATAGGCGGAAGCTTGAGCCGCCGGGCGTGCGCCTCGGTAATGGGCATGCAGATCAGTCCGCGGCCGTACTTGGCCATGAAGTTGATTTTTTCGGGCGTGACGAAATCGGCGGCGAAAACGAGATCACCCTCGTTCTCGCGGTCTTCCTCGTCCACCAGGATGACCATCTTGCCGACTTTGATGTCGGCGATAATTTCCTCGGTGCGACTGATGCTCATGTTCGATTGTTGGTGGAACAGGCGGTGGACCTGATTCATTTGCCGGGACTCCATTGGTAACTTAGCGATTATAAGAGCTTATTACAAAATGAGGGATATCCCCCAAGGTGGGAGTCCGAAGGTCGGGACCACCCGAAGAGGTGGGGGCTTTCCCCTCTCCGGTCAAGTGGGACCGAGGAAGGGGGATCGAGACCTTCGGGGCGCATCCCCTCATGCTCCCCTGATTCAGCAGCCGTTTCGGAACTTCTGAAAACGGCCTCTAAGCGCATCCCCCGGCCGGTCGCGCTGCCCTCACGACGCCGGATTCAACAGGCAGCACTTCTTGTATTTCCTGCCGCTGCCGCAGGGGCAAAGATCGTTGCGGTTCGCCTGGGGCGCAGCCGCGGCGTCCTCGGACTTCAGCATACGCATGTAGCTCTCCATCGGCTCGCCCGAGCGCCGGTGCCACGCCAGCTTCTGCAGGTACGGGCGGCTGTGGGTGTAAAACCGCTTCAGGCCGGAACATAGATGGTTCAGACCTTCCTCGCCCGCCGGAGTCCTGGCCAAGCGGTCCTTCGGACATCCGCCGTTGCACAAAGCCAGGATATCGCACTGCCGGCAATAGCCGGGCAGGCGCTCGCGTTTGTTGCGACCGAATTCCAGCAACGCCGGACTTTCCAGCAGCTCGGCCAGCGGCGTCTCGCGAATATTCCCGAGGCGATGCTCCGGGTCGACGAAGTGGTCGCAGGAATAGACATCGCCGTTATGTTCGAGCACGACGATATTGCCGCAGATCCGCCTGGATACGCACACCGCGTGCTCCATCCCGAGGAACGGCTTGGTTGCCTCGTCGAAGTTATGAATATTGACCTGGCCGAGATCGTGCCGCGCCCACTCGTCGAAGATGATGCAGAGGAAAGTCCCGTAGGCTTCGGCTGGAACGGTTTGCGCGCTGACCCCGCCATTTCCCCGGCGCACCACCAAAGGCAGGAACTGCAGGAAGCGGACACCGATGTCCTTGAAGAAACGATACACCGCCGTGGGCTGGCGCACGTTCTGATGGTGAACCACGCAGAGCACATCACAATGGACCCGATGACGCTGCAGCAGGCGAAACGCCCGCAACACGCTCTTGTGCGTGGCTTTTTCATGCTTGTCGATGCGATAGCAGTCGTGCAGCTCCCTCGGTCCGTCCATGCTGAGGCCGACGAAAAATCCCTCTGCCGCGAGAAAGCGGCACCATTCTTCGTCGAGCAGGGTGCCATTGGTCTGAATACCGTTGAGGATCTCGCGTCCGGGCGGCCGGTGCTTGCGCTGGAGTTCGACGATGCGGCGAAAATAATCCACTCCCAGCAGCGTAGGCTCGCCGCCGTGCCATGAAAACAGAATCGCCTGCGTCGGACTCGCCCCGATGTGCTGTACGATATAACGCTCGAGCAGATCGTCGGCCAGGCGAAACAGCTCACGCTTGGGATAGAGATCTTTCTTCTCCAGGTAGTAGCAATACTGACAGTCGAGGTTGCACACCGCGCCTATCGGTTTCACCATCACCTGGAATTCACGCGAAGCTGGAAGCATCCTCTGCTCTGCCGAGTTCATGGCCGCCGCAGGCGCCGCCGCCGACGGAAACCGAGGGCTTTCCGGCGCCCGGCACCTATGTGCTCGAGCGCTGAGGGAAACCGGTCCTAGTACGTGTATTCCATCCCCGAGCCGACAAAGGGCGGCTTCCTGCCGACCAGCGCCTCCAGCATGACCAGTTCGACGTCGGTATGGTTGATCACCGGCGCAAGTTCGATCATCTTGATCGGCATCTCACCCCTGGCGTAGATGTAGCGCGGCGCGTCGTGGTGGGTGGTTCTCACCGTCTCCCTGGCTTCCGGCATGTTGCTCGCCTGCAGGTCCACCAGGCCGTAGCAGGTGCAAACGTAGGAACGCTCGGCCTCGGCCTCGATATAAATGCCGGTGCCGCGGATGCCGATGGTGGCTGTGGAGGTGGCAATGCGGCGCGCTCCGCGGCCAAACACCGAGAGCAGCTTGCCCGTCACCAGACGCAGCACGCCGGTGAGCGCCTCGCTTCCCGCGGTGAGCAATTCGCTCTTCTCCCTCATCAAAAAAGCGTCCCTGCCAATCACGAACACGGCTGAACTCCCCGCCGCGGTAGCGACGCTGTCCCCCGGCTTCAGCGCGGCCCCCAGCTCCGCCGGCCTGCCGTTGATCAGGACCCCTCCCTTGACCTCCAGCAAACCGTTCGGGCGCTCGCTCGCGGCGAGGACGTCGCGTAGCAGCAGCGGCATCGCCACGCCTCCGAGCAGCGCCCGTTTCAGCCACTCGCGCCGTGCCCGTTGGAGAAGATCGCCGCCTTGTTCCATAGCTTGTTCCCGGGAGGCAGTTCTATTTATCCCGCAGTTCTCGTCGCAGGATCTTGCCGATGGGCGTCTTCGGCAGGCTGTCGCGGAATTCGACGTGCTTTGGGATCTTGTAGCCGGTAAGCTCGTGCTTGCAGTGCTCGATCACCGATTCCTTGGACAGGCCCGGATCCTTTTTCACGATCACCACCTTCACCGCCTCGCCCGACTTGTCGTCGGGCACCCCCACCGCGGCGCACTCGAGCACGCCGGGGTGCATCGCCACCACGCTCTCGATCTCGTTCGGATAGACGTTGAAGCCCGATACCAGGATCATGTCCTTCTTGCGGTCGGTGATGGTGACATAGCCCTTGGCGTTGATATTGCCGACGTCGCCGGTCTTGAGCCAGCCGTCCCGAAGCACCTTTGCTGTTTCCTCGGGCAACTGCCAGTATCCCTTCATCACCTGCGGGCCGCGGATGCAGATCTCGCCGGTGGATTTCTCGATGTCGCCCTCGCCGGTCCAGACCGGCAATTCGTTGAAATCGTCGTCGCGGATGGAAAACTCAGTCGAGGAGATGGGCAGCCCGATGGTGCCGTTCCAGGGCGTGCCCAGCGGATTGATACTGGCGGCGGGAGAGGTCTCGGTGAGGCCGTAAGCCTCGGTGAGGTAGCGGCCGGTGACCTGCTGCCATTTTTCCGCGACCGGCTTTTGCACCGCCGCGCCACCGCCGACCACGACCTTCAGCCCGGAGAAATCGAGCTCGCCGAAGCCGGGCGTATTCAATAGACCGTTGAACAGCGTGTTCACGCCGGTCAGCACCGACCACTTCCATTTCTTCAGTTCCTCGACGAACGCCGGCAGGTCGCGCGGATTGGTGATCAGCACGTTGACCACGCCCAGCTTCATGAAGTACAGCGTCGTCGTCAGGCAAAAGATGTGGTACATCGGCAGCGGCGAAATCACGATTTCCTCGCCTTCCTTGAGCTTGCCGCCGATCCAGGCGCCGGCCTGCTCGATGTTGGCGAGGATGTTGCGGTGGGTAAGCATCGCGCCTTTGGACAGACCGGTAGTGCCGCCGGTATATTGCAGGAAGGCGATGTCCTCGCGCGTCAGGGTAACCGGCTTGAACTGCGCCGAGGCGCCGCGCGCGAGCGCGACGCGCAAGGTGATGGCGCCGTCGATGCGCCAGGCGGGCCCCATCTTCTTCACGTGCTTGACGACGAAGTTGACGATCCAGCGCTTGGGCACCGGCAGCAGGTCGCCCAGTTGCGTGGTGATCACGTGCTCGACCGGCGTGTTCTTGATCACCTGCTGCAGCGTGTTGGCGAAGTTCTCGACGATGACGATGGCCTTGGCGCCGGAGTCCTTCAACTGATGCTCGAGTTCGCGCGGGGTGTACAGCGGATTGACGTTGACCACCGTCATGCCGGCGCGCAGGATGCCGATCAGCGCCACCGGGTACTGCAGCAGATTCGGGCTCATGATGGCGACGCGCTCGCCCTTGTTCATTCCCGGCAGGCTCTGCAGGAACGCGGCGAAGTCGCGGCTGTGCCGGTCCAGTTCGGCATAGCTCATGCTGTAGCCGAAGTTGTGGTAGGCCGGCTTGTCGGCGTACTTGCCTAATACATTCGCGACCAGATCCGGAATCGAGCCGTATCTGCCCGCGTCGATTTCGGCAGGAACACCGGCGGGATATTCCTTCAACCAGGTTTTCTCGCTCACGGTTTTCTCCCCACTCGGTCGAATCGGCTGGACTGTATTGGATTTGCCCCGGCACAAGGTTAGCCACAAAACCCCGTGAGCGCAACCGGTCTGCCAGCACCTGTCGGTCTGATAACCAACATCGCTGCGTCAAGGATTTCGTTGCGTTTCGCTTTGCTCAGCCCATGCGACCCGGCTCAGATGAGGATCAGAAAACGCGCGGCGTCATCAGTCAACAGATTCGTCACGTCACCGGCATGCACTCGCATCAATTGCTCGATGGCGTCGGTGGAGCAATTGCCCCGTCTGATCCACACTACTTTAGGCGGCGCACCCAAGTACACGCTCCGCTCGTGGAAATCGGAATCCTTTGACACGATGATGAAGCCATTGGCGCGGGCGTAGTCCCATACGGCAGCGTCGTCGGCCCTGTCCAGTCCGACATCCTGGACGTGCGCCGATTCGGGAAAAATGTCCGCCAGCCGGCTTGCGAGAAACGGAGAGAGGTTCTGGTCGAGCAGCAGCTTCACGCCGAGGCGACGAGCTGGCTGCGCTCGCGATCAGCTGCATAAGCGAGGCACGCCTGGATGTCCTCGCGCGTCAGGTAAGGAAAGTCACGCAGCACGTCCTCGACGCTCATGCCCGACGCCAGGTAGTCGAGCACGTCGTAGACCGTGATGCGCATACCGCGAATGCAGGGTTTACCGCTGCGTTTGCCCGGCTCGATGCTGATGATGTCGCGATAATTCATGGAAGCACTCCTCAAGCCAGCCGATCAGCCGTGATTATAGCCGTAGCTCGGGTTAAGAGCGAAGCTCAACATCGGCGGGGCGACGCGTTCGTTGGACTTCGCTACGTTCAAACCAAGCAAGGCCATTCTTCCACCCTGCAATCGCCCGAAAAGCCAGAACTGGCCTTGCTCTCCAGTCGATGAGGCAACTTGAGTCGCCGCGCGCGAAACAGCAAGCGTAGCAACGCATACGTGCTAGCGTACTATGCATTTGGTACGACTATACGTAAAGTACGCTAGCGCGGTGGCTGCTCGCACCGACCGGATCGCGGCCTGGAGGCCGCCGCTGCCGGGGTGTGCCGAGGGCGCGATCGTAAGCGGCATTGTTGGGCTACCCTTCTTTCGGCAAACAGCCGCAAAGCCAATACTGGCGCGGCTTTTCAGCTAATTATCCTTCCAGCGCGACCCGCAGCAGCGCGCGCATTTCCTCGGCGCGCTTTTCATCGTAGCCGCCGCGTTCCAGCCCCAGGGGAATCGAGCGCAGCGCCAGCTCGCAGTACAGGTGCAAAGCGTCGGGGCCGACGCGGCCGAGTTCGGCGAGATGCTGCTCCAGCGTGCCGATGTCGCCGCGCGCATACGTGCCTGCCAGACCCTGCGCGAGGCCGGAGCGCTCCACCGACGCCGCGGTGCCGCGCAGAAGCGGCAGCAGCGCGCGCACGGTCTCCTCGCGGCTTACACCGAAGGTTTGCCACATTTCTGCTGCTTCTTTGAGCAAGGTGATGACGAAACCGGCAGCGTAATGGGCGCTCGCGTGGTAGCGCGCGCGGCAGCCGGGTGGCAGGCGGATGGTCCGGCAGCCGAGCGCTGCCGCGAGCAGTTCCAGTTGCGGCAACAGCGGCCCATCGGCTTCGATGCCGATGGTGCAGCCGGGCAGGCCGGCGAGCGCCACGTCCGGATCGGCAAACAGTTGCAATGGATGAAAACCGCCGATCTCGGCGCCGGCGCGCGCGGCAGGTTCGAGCACCGCGACTTCGGTCGCGCCGCTGCAGTGAACCACAGCCACGCTTTGGCGCCACTTGAGGCTCGCGGCAACCGCGGCAATCGCATTGTCGGGAACGGTGAGGAAAACCAGATCGGCGCGGTCGACGACATCCTGCGCGTCCGCCGCCGGCCGGCAACCCGCTATCCTCGCCGCCAGTTGTTCGGCCGAGCCCATGCTGCGGCTGGCGGCGGCGACGACGCTGTGCTTTACCCCGGCCAGGCCCCAAGCCAGGGCTTTGGCTACGCGCCCAGCGCCGATGAAGCCGAGGCGGGGTGAAGACCCATTTTGCCGTTGCATAAGGTTTATCTCTCTTTCACAGATTCTAACGTCCTTTCATCTGCACCAGCAGCACGCCTACGAGGGTGATCGCGCCGCCGATGAACGACAGCGCGCCGGGCACTTCGCCCAGCCAGATCCAGGCGATCGGGAACGTGAACACCGGCACCAGGTAGAGCGCACTCGACACCTGCGCCACAGGCAGGCGCGCCAGCGCATAAGACCAGAGCGAAAAAGACAGCGCCGCAGGAAACAAGGCCAGAAACAGCAATGCCCAATTCGCCGACGCCGGCGCGGCGGCGACGCTCGCCGGCAATCCGGGCGCGAACCCGCCAAGGCCCAGGGTCGCCGCGACGAAATAATAGGCGGTAACCGCAATGGCGGGCAGGCGCGAGAGCAGCGGCTTTTGCACCACCGAGCCCAGGCTGAAAGCAAGCGCCGCGAGCAGCAGATACCCCGCACCCGGCTCGAAGGCGAAATCCGCGGCACCCGCCTCGCCCGAGGCGATCAGCACCGTGCCGATGAAACCCAGCGCGATGCCACCCACGCCCCAGAAGCTGAGACGCTCACGCAGGAAGAGAAAGCCGAACAGCGCGGCGAAGATGGGTACGGTATCGACCAGTACCGCCGCCGGTCCGGACGCCACGGTGCGCATACCGAAATTGAAACCGAGCTGATAGGCCGTGCCGCACAATAGTCCGGTGAGGGCCAGGCCAGGCAGGTCGGCGCGACGCGGCAGCGGCGCGCGCACCAACATGCAGTAGGCCAGCAGCACCAGCGTGGCCAGGCTATAGCGCGCGAGCGCCAGGTGCTCCGGCGCGTACGCCACGAGCGCAATGCGCGTCACCGGAAACGAGACTGCCCACAGCAGCAGGGCCAGGGCAAGCGCCGCGAGCGCGCGCGTGTCTACCCTGGACCGGCGCGCGCTCGCCACTAGCCGCCGCGTTCCGCTTCCTTGCGCGCGCGCACCACCTGGGCGAGATCGAGCACCACTTGCGCCAGCGCGACCCGGTCCTCCTCCGAACGCATGATCGTCGGCGCCACCGCAACTTCGATGGCGCAGGCACGGATGTCATCGGCGGCCGCCTCGTCCACGCTGTCGATCACGAATCCGTCGATGAGCCGGTAGTACTCGAGCGCCGCCCGGCGCGCCGACACCTCATGGCCCAGTTCCCGCATCATCTTGCCCGCCGCGCCCTTGAGCGCCCGATCGCCGACGATGGGGCTCACCGCAATCACCGGCACGCCGCGCTCGCGCAGCAGTTCGCGCAGGCCTTGCACCGCCAGGATCGGCTGAATCGTGTGGTAGGGGTTTGCCGGGCAGAGTACGATCGCTTCAAGGTCGGGCGCGTACAGCGCTTCCAGAACCTCGTCCGGAATGCGCGCCACGTCCGCGCCGGCATAGAAAAAACCTTTCACCACCGGCTCGCACTCCAGTTCGGTCAGGTACTCGTGATAACTCACATGCCCGCCCTCGGTGACCACCACGGTGCGCACGGGGTCGTTGCTCATCGGCAGCACGCGCGCCTCGATGCCCAGCGTCTTGCAGAAACCGAGCGTGATCTGGCTGAGCGAGCACTCGGCCCGCATCGCCTCGGTGCGCAGCAGCGGCAGCGCGAGCGAGCGATCACCGACGCGAACCCGATGTTCCGAGCCGAGACGGTGCAGCGTTTCGTGCAGCGCGTAAGTCTCGCCGGCCGGCTCCCAGCCGGCTGCGGGGCTTGCAATCCCGCCGAGCGTGTACAGCATGGTATCGATGTCGGGCGAGAACGCCAGGCCGAAAACCTCATGGTCGTCACCGGTATTGACGACGACGGCAAGATCCTTGCCGCGCAGGCGCCGCAACCCGTCGGCGAGTTTTGCGCCGCCGACCTGACCAGACAACGCAACGACTGTTCCCATTGGCCTCCCGACTCTTGATCCCCGAATTGTAGCCGACGCGGCCGCCGAACGCGCGCGCGGCGAATTCCGCTACCCCGACGGCCTGGTTTCTTCCTGGGTAATCTTATACCTGAACCGCCGGCGGCAGCAGGACCGGAATCCCGACTGCGCTTGCGCCTGCGCAAGCGCTTTTTCAGCGGCGAGGGGGCGTCCCCCGGCGCTGTGCCCACTCCTTCCGCTATACTCGAAACCGGTTTTGCGGCAAGCGCCGAAGAACCCCCCTTCCATTCCCTATGCCGAGAGGATTCAGCACATGGTTGTTCAAAAGGCAAGATTTGCCGCTACCAGTCTGATCTGCGCGGCTTTGTCGCTGACCGGCACGCTTTCCGCAGCCGCAGCCGAGCTGCGCATCGGCCTGGGTGCCGACGTGACCTCGCTCGATCCGCATTTCCTCAACCTCGCACCCAACAACAACGCCGCCTGGCATGTATTCGATGCGCTGGTGCACGTGGATGCGAATGCGCGCCTTGCGCCCGGCCTCGCCGTGTCCTGGCGCGCCATCGATCCGACCACCTGGGAATTCAAGCTGCGCCGCGGCGTCAAGTTCCACGACGGCTCGGACTTCACCGCCGAAAACGTGATCTTTTCGCTCGAGCGCCCGGCAACGCTGAGCGCGAGCCCCGGGCCATTCACCGGCTTTGTCAAACCCATCACAGCGAAGAAAATCATCGACCCCTGGACGATACAACTGAAAACCGCCGTGCCCTACGCCATGCTGCCCTACGACCTCAACTCCATATTCATCGTGTCGAAGAAGGCGGCCACCGGAGCGAGTACCGAGGATTTCAACAGCGGCAAGGCAGCCGTCGGCACCGGCCCGTACAAGCTGGTGCGCTTTGCCCGCGGCGAGCGCATCGAACTCGCCCGCAACGACGCCTACTGGGGGAGACAAAATGGAAAACTCGCCGCCTGGGACAAGGTAACGCTGCGCATCCTGCCCGCGGATACGGCGCGCATCGCCGCGCTGCTCGCGGGCGACCTGGACGCAATCGAAAACATTCCCACCGCCGATCTCACCCGGCTCAAGACCAACGCGAATTTCCGGCTGGAGCAGAAGGTTTCCTGGCGCACCATGCTGTTGCACATGGATCAATACCGTGATCATCCGCCAGGCCTGAGCAACAAGTCGGACAAGCCGCTGGCGAAAAACCCGTTCAAGGATGCGCGCGTCAGGCTGGCGATGTCCAAGGCCATCAACCGCCGGGCGATCGTCGAGCGCGTGATGGAAGGCTATGCCATCGCGGCGGGCAACCTGGTGTCGCCGCCCGTGTTCGGCCATGTAGACGCGCTCAAAGCCGAAACCTACGACCCGGAAGCGGCGAAAAAACTGCTCGCCGAAGCGGGTTTCCCCGACGGTTTCGCCCTCACCCTGCACGCGCCCAACAACCGCTACGTCAATGACGAGCAGGTGGCGCAGGCGGTGGCGCAGATGCTGGCGCGGGTCGGCATCCAAACCAAAGTGGAAACCATGCCCGCGAGCGTGTATTTCGCCAAAGCGCGCGCCGGCGAATTCGCGTTCGCGCTGCTCGGCTGGGGTTCATTCTCGGGCGACCTGGCGCTACGCGCGCTCGTCGCCACGCCCAATGCAGAGAAAGGCTATGGCGCCTGGAACTGGGGCCGCTACTCGAATCCGAAGGTGGACGCCCTGCTCGAGCAGGGTTTCGCCACGCCGGACGAAACCAAGCGCGAGGCGCTGGCGCGCGCAGCCGCGATCCTCGCGCTCGTAGACGTGCCGGTAATACTGTTGCACCACCAACTCGCTTCCTGGGCGATGAAAATAGGCATCACTTACAGCCCGCGCACCGACGAGTACAGCTTCGCCCAGGACTTCCGGCCGAAATAAGCGCAGACCTCATGACCATATTCATCATCCGCCGTCTGCTGCAAAGCGTGCTGGTGCTTGGCTTCATGTCGCTATTGGTGTTCGTCGGGGTGTATGCCATCGGCAATCCGGTGGACATCCTGATCAACCCGCAAGCCGACCAGGCCGATATCGAGCGCGCCGTCGCCGCGCTCGGACTGGACAAACCGCTCGCGGAGCAGTACCTGATCTTCCTCAAGCAAGCGCTCTCGGGCGACCTGGGCAAGTCCTTCGCCTACAACATCCCGGCGATACAACTGATCCTGGAGCGCATGCCGGCCACGCTGGAGCTGGCGCTCTTCGCCACCGGCATGGCGGTACTGCTCGGCATTCCGCTCGGCTTGTGGGCGGGACTGAAACCTGATTCGTGGCCAGGCAAGCTGATCATGACCGGCTCGATCCTCGGCTTCTCCCTGCCCACGTTCTGGGTGGGACTGATGCTGATCATGCTGTTCGCGGTCGAACTCGGCTGGCTGCCCTCCAACGGCCGCGGCCCGACCACCGAACTCCTCGGCGTTGCGCTGAGCTTCCTCTCCTGGGAGGGCATCCGGCACTTGGTCCTGCCGGCCACCAACCTGGCGCTGTTCAAGCTCTCGCTCATCATCCGCCTGACGCGCGCCGGCGCGCGCGAGGCGCTGCTGCAGGACTACGTCAAATTCGCCCGCGCCAAGGGCCTGTCGAACACGCGCGTGGTCGGCGTGCATGTGCTGAAAAACATCATGATCCCCATCGTCACGGTGATCGGCCTGGAGTTCGGCTCGGTGATCGCATTCGCCATTGTCACCGAGTCGATATTCGCCTGGCCGGGCATGGGCAAGCTGATCATTGACTCGATCAACGTGCTCGACCGGCCGGTGATCGTCGCCTACCTGCTCGTCATCGTGAGCCTGTTCATTCTCATCAACCTCGCCGTGGACATCGTCTATTCGCTGCTCGATCCGCGGGTGCGTATCAGCGAGGCGAAGGGATAGGCCATGCAGCGCGAACAGACGCCTGTGCAGCGCTTCGTCGCCGACTTTGCGGAAAGCAGGCTCGCGCTCGCGGGGCTGGCGCTGCTCGTGCTGATCCTGCTCGCCGCCCTGTTCGCGCCGCTGATCTCGCCGCAGAACCCCTACGACCTGGCGCAGTTCGACGTGCAGGACAGCCGCCTGCCACCCGGCGCGAGCTCGGGCGACGGCCTGACCTTCTGGCTCGGCAGCGACGACCAGGGGCGCGATATTCTGTCCGGCATTTTCTACGGCCTGCGCGTCAGCCTGGTGGTCGGCGTGGCAAGCACGCTGTGCGCCGTGATCATCGGTCTCGCCATGGGGCTTTGCGCCGCCTATTTCGGCGGGCGCACCGACGGCCTCATCATGCGCTTGGTCGACATCCAGTTGTCTTTTCCCGCGATCTTGATTGCCCTCATCCTGCTCGCCCTCCTCGGGCAGGGAATCGGAAAGACCATTTTCGCGCTGATCACGGTGCAATGGGCCTACTACGCGCGCAGCGTGCGCAGCACCGCGATGGTCGAGCGCAGGAAGGAATACATCGAAGCCGCCTATTGCCTGGCACTGCCGCCCGCGCGCATCGTGTTTCGCCACCTGCTGCCGAATTGCCTGCCGCCGCTGATGGTCATCGCCACGGTGCAGGTGGCGGCGGCGATCGCGCTGGAGGCCACCCTGTCCTATCTCGGCATCGGCGTCCCCATCACCGAGCCCTCGCTTGGCCTCTTGATCAAGAACGGCTTCGATTACATGCTCTCGGGCAAGTACTGGATCAGCTTCTTCCCCGGCATCGCCCTCGTCTTGACCATCGTCAGCATCAACCTGGTCGCCGACCAACTGCGCGATGTGCTCAATCCGCGGCTGCAAAAATGAGCGAACCCACGCTGCGCGTGGAGAACCTGCGCACCCATTTCTTCACCAGGCAGGGCGTGGTGAAGGCGGTGGAGGACGCGAGCTTCTCGATCGAGCCGGGAAGAATCCTCGGCCTGGTGGGCGAATCCGGCTCGGGCAAATCCATGACGGGCTTCTCCATCATGGGCCTCGTCGATCCGCCCGGGCGCGTGGTCGCCGGGCGCATCCTGCTGGGCGGCACGGACCTGCGCACGCTTGTGCCGGAGGAGATGCGCCGCGTGCGCGGCAACCGCATCGCCATGATCTTCCAGGATCCGATGATGACGCTGAACCCGGTGTTGCGGGTGGACACGCAGATGATCGAAGCGATCCTGGCGCATGCCGGCGTCAGCCGGGCCGCGGCACAGGAGCGCTCGCGCGACGCGCTCGAGCGCGTCGGCATCGCTTCGCCCGGAGAGCGCCTCTCGGCCTACCCGCACCAGTTCTCGGGCGGCATGCGCCAGCGCGTGGCCATCGCCATCGCGCTCCTGAACAAACCCGATCTGATCATTGCCGACGAGCCGACCACGGCGCTCGATGTCACCATCCAGGGTCAGATCCTGTTCGAGATGCAGAAGCTCGCGCGCGAGTCCGGCACCGCCCTCATCTGGATCACCCACGACCTGTCGGTGATTGCCGGCCTGGCCGACGAAATCTGCGTCATGTACGCCGGGCGCATCGTGGAACACGGCAGCGTCGATCAGGTGCTCGATGCACCGCTGCATCCCTATACGCACGGCCTCATAGACTCCGTGCCCAGCCGCAGCCGCAGGGGCGAGCCGCTGCGGCAGATTCCGGGGATGACGCCGTCGCTGCTCGATCTCGCCCCCGGCTGCGCCTTCCGCGAACGCTGCCCCCGTGCAGACAGCGCCTGCGGGGAGGATCCTGCGTTGTCCACGCCCGTCGCCGGCAGGCAGGTGCGCTGCTTCCATCCTCTGACGCAATCTGCGATCGCATGAGCGCGCTGCTGGAATTGCGCGCGGTGTCCAAGCGCTTCGTTAAGACGCTGGATACCGCCGCGAAGCTCGCCAATTTGTTCGGCGCCAATGCAAGGGAAGAAATCGTGCACGCCGTGGACCAGGTCGATGTTGCTGTGCGCTCGGGCGAAGTGGTGGGCCTGGTGGGCGAATCCGGCTGTGGCAAGTCCACGCTGGGGCGCCTCGCAGTCGGCTTGCTCGATCCTTCCGCCGGCACGCGCCTGTGGCGTGGCGAGGAGATCGCACGACTGCCGGCCGAGAAACAGCGCGCCATCCAGCTCAAGATCCAGATGATTTTCCAGGATCCCTACGCCTCGCTCAATCCGCGCATGCGCGTGGCCGATATCGTCGGCGAGGCGCCGGTGGTGCATGGTTTGATCGGGCAGCGCGAGCGGGAGGACTATGTGGCACAACTGCTCGCGCGCGTCGGCCTCGATGCCTCGCTGGTGCGCCGCTTTCCGCACCAGTTCTCCGGTGGCCAGCGCGCGCGCATCGGCATTGCGCGGGCGTTGGCGGTCAAGCCCGAGTTCCTGGTATGCGACGAGGCCGTAGCGGCCCTGGATGTGTCGATCCAGGCGCAGGTGCTCAATCTCTTCATTAAACTGCGCGAGGAATTCAAGCTCACCTATCTTTTCATCAGCCACGACCTGGGCGTGGTGCAGCACCTGTCGGACCGCGTGGTGATCATGTACCTGGGACGGGTGGTCGAGGCCGCGACTACCGGGGAGATCTACGCCAGGGCCAACCACCCCTATACCCAGGCGCTGCTCGCCGAAGTGCCGCGCCTGGATTTGCGCCGGAAGAGTTTCGTTTCGATCAAAGGCGAAATCCCCTCGCCCCTCGCCCCGCCGCCGGGCTGCCATTTCCACCCGCGCTGCCCGCACGCCATGCCCCGGTGTAGAATCGAACAACCAGTCTTTCGCGAGATCGCGCCGCTGCATTTCTCCGCCTGCCATCTGAACGACGCAGCCTCGTCATGAACCGCGCTGTTTCGTTGATTTGTGCTCGGCTATAGATTTCCGATCTCCCGCTTGTTCGTCATCGCAAGACGACCCCGACCCGCCGTGCCGCACTGCGTAGCGCATTGTCTTTGGAAGCCAAGGCAAGACCGAGGCGCATCGCCAATTCGAGATAAGTTGCGTCGTAACAGGAGAGTTCGTGTTTTCGTGCAAGAGCCAGCAGAGCCTCCGGATTCGGCAACTGATGCTCGACGACGATGGGCAGCACCGACAGAAGCGACAGCCCTTGCGCTACTTTGGCCGTGTTGATGCGCTTGCGGCGTTCGCCGACCAGGAGGACATTGCACAGTTCGGTCCACCAAAGCGGCGGCACATGCGCGGACTCATTCGCCAATGCGTCCAGCACGCTGCCCGCGTGCGCGTCCTTCTCGTCCTCGAAAAACCACGCCGCCGCAATTGAACAGTCGAGCACCAGCCCGGCGCTCAAGATTTGCGGCCTTCCTCAATCAGATCACGCAATCGGATGTTGCCGAGCCTCACGCCTTTACTGAGCTTGTGCAGTCGCGCGATGGCTGTGCGCACGTCGGGTTTGGCCGCTCGCTGTGCCGCGTCGATCGGCACCAGCTTCGCGACCGGCCTGCCATGCTTGGTGATGGTGAACGACTCGCCGGCGGCGACTTGGTCCAGCAGTCGAGACAATTGCGTCTTCGCGTCAAATGCGCCTATGTGACCCATATTCATCCCCAAATAATTTAACTAGTTGATCTAGTTTAAACTCTGCGTCATAGTCGGTCAATGCGAGGTGGCCCAAAAGCGGTCCCGGTGCCTCGCGCTAGCCGAAATGGTTGCCGGAGTATTGCGCAGGCGGAGCGCTGCTCGCACGCCATGCCCCGGTGTAAAATCCGGTAACCGGCATCGCGCGAGATCGCGCCGCTGCATTTCTCCGCCTGCCATCCGAACGACGCAGGCGCCTGAGCATATGAACAGATCACCCATGCCGCCCATCAAGCCCGAAACCCTCGCCCTGATCGAACGCCTGATCGGCTTCGACACCACCAGCCGCGACTCCAATCTCGGTCTGATCGAGTGGACGCGGGACTACCTCAAGGCTTACGGCATCGAGTCGCGCCTCACCTACGACGCCGCCGGCAACAAAGCGAATCTGTTCGCCACCGTGCAAAAGGGCGCGAAGCCCGGCATCGTGCTCTCCGGCCACACCGACGTGGTGCCGGTGGACGGCCAGGACTGGACGAGCGATCCGTTCACGGCGACAGTGAAGGGCGACCGGCTCTACGGCCGCGGTGCCTGCGACATGAAAAGCTATCTCGCCGTGATCCTGGCGATGGCGCCGCGCTTCGCCGCGGCGAATCTCAAGGCGCCGGTTCATTTTGCCCTGTCCTACGATGAGGAAGTGGGCTGCATCGGCGCGCGCGGTCTGCTCGCAGACCTGGCGCGCAACGACATCCGCCCCGCGGGCGCCATCATCGGCGAACCCACCGGCATGCAGCCGGTGATCGCACACAAGGGCAAGCGCTCCTACCAGTGCTGCGTGCGCGGCAAGGAAGTGCATTCGGCGCTGACCCCGCAAGGCGTCAACGCCATCGAATACGCCGCCAGGATCATCACCTACATCCGCCACATGGCCGAGCGCCTGCAGGCGTGCGAACCGCGCGATCACGGCTTCGACGTGCCCTTCACCACCCTGCAGACCGGGGTGATCTCCGGCGGCACCGCCGGCAACATCGTGCCGCGCGAGTGCATTTTTCAATTCGAGTTCCGCTACCTGCCCGGCGCCGACCCGGACGCATTGGAGCACGAGATCAGGAACTACGCCGAACGCGTGATCCTGACGGAGATGCAAAGAACCGATCCCAATACCGGCATCAGCATCGAGAGCACGGCCGAGATTCCCGGACTCAACACGACCGAAGCGGACCAGGTCACCTATCTTGCGCAGGCCCTATCGCGCAACAAGTCGACCGCCAAGGTGGCCTATGCGACCGAGGGCGGCTTGTTCCAGCAGGCTGGCATCCCCGCCATCATCTGCGGCCCCGGCTCGATCGAACAGGCGCACAAACCCGACGAATACGTGACGCTGGAGCAGGTGGCGCTGTGCGAGTCCTTCATGGAGCGGCTGCTCGAGCAGATGTGCGCGGGGCAATAAACCTCATTTTGTCAGTCCGAGTCCCCCTCCGGGGATAAACTTCGCGAGGAATCTGCTATCTCATTGCACCTGAACCGCGTCCAGCGTGTCCCGTGTAATGACGGCATGGATGCCGACGCAGCAAGCATCGCCGAAAGGCAAAGATATGGTGCTTGACACCATATACCGGCCGCGCTCATAATGGGCTCATGAAGAAGAACGCTGAACTGGTTCATCGGGAAAAACGTTCTTATGTCGGCGGCACTGTCGAAATTCTCGTCTGGCGCGTGCCTGCACCTGTTCCGCCATCCGAGCACTTGTTCAAGTACCGTCTGGTATTCGTGCGCGATGGCAAGCGAATGATCGGCTACGATAACGAACGCGGCAAGGGTGATCACCGGCACTTGGGCAAAAGGCAGATGCCTTACCGGTTTGTCGATGAAACTCAATTACTGGATGATTTCTGGCAAGACGTTAAGGAGGCAAGCAAATGAAAACCAATAAGGCGGTTCTACATCTGACCGTTGGGGAACCGATGGAAGCCAGCCTTAGGCGTGCCGCGACTGCCATGAAAGCCGCAAAGCAGGGCAAACGCATTAAGCCTTATTTCGGCGCGGGCTTTGATGATGTCGGCGAAATGCTTTCGGTTTTTACCCCCAAGCGTTGGGAGTTGATCGGTGCATTGCGTAAAAGCGGCGCGATTACCGTCGCGGAACTTGCGCGCCGGCTCAAACGCGACTACCGCAATGTGCACAACGACTGCGAACGCCTAATCGAATGGATGGCGATCGAGAAGGACGAAAACGGTTTTGTTTTCGCGCCCTATTCCGAAATCGTGGTGGACATGAAACTGCCGGACAGACGTGCGGCATGAGGCCAAGCAGAATCAGGTCAAACCCTGGAGTAGTGCCGGGCCGCTTTACCGAACCCGCTGCGGCGTGGGGTGCAGCCCGAGGACGGGCGCATCCGGTACTGGGTGTGGGTTGTGGCGAGATCGGGCGCTATTTGCGCGTGGTCACGCTGCCCGACGGCATGACGCTGCACAATGCAACAATACCTTTTTTCTCCGCATGTTCTTCGCGGACTATGTCATTGACGATTTTCGACAGACTAAACGAACGCCTTGCGCCGCAGCGTCCCGTTTGCATCTGATGCTAAGGCGGAGACCTATTCGGCTGCGGCCTCGGCAGCAGTCTCCGGCGCAGCGGTCTCCGGCACCACGCGCTTCTTAAGCTTCTCGCGGATGCGCGCCGACTTGCCCGAACGGTCGCGCAGATAATAGAGTTTCGCGCGGCGCACGTCGCCTTTGCGCTTGACCTCGACCGAGGCGATCAGCGGCGAGTAGGTCTGGAAGGTCCGCTCCACGCCTTCGCCCGCGGAAATCTTGCGCACGATGAAGGAGGAATTGAGGCCGCGGTTGCGCTTGGCGATGACCACGCCTTCGTAAGCCTGCACGCGCTTGCGCTCGCCCTCGACCACGTTCACGCTCACGATCACGGTGTCGCCGGGGGCGAACACGGGAACGGTCTTGCCCAGGCGCGCGATTTCTTCGTGTTCCAGTTGGTCTATCAGGTTCATGACTCGGCTCCTTGTATCTAAGGACGCGGGGAGATATCCCCTCGCGCTCCCTACGTATTCTCTTCCCGCTTGAATTCCTCAAGCAGCTTCGCTTCTTCCGCGCTCAAGGCGCGCCGCGCCAGCAAATCCGGCCGTCTCAGCCAGGTCCTGCCCAGCGCCTGCTTCAGGCGCCAGCGTTCGATCTCGGCGTGGTTGCCGGAGAGCAGCACCGGCGGCACGCGCTCGCCCGCATACTCCTCGGGCCGGGTGTAATGCGGACAATCCAGCAGTCCGTTCACAAACGAATCCTGCGCCGCCGAATCCTCGTCGCCCAGCACGCCGGGCAACTGCCGCACCACCGCGTCGATCAAAACCATCGCCGCCAACTCCCCGCCGGAGAGCACATAGTCGCCGACCGATATCTCCTCGTCGGCCGCGCGGCGGATCAATCTCTCGTCCACGCTCTCGTAGCGCCCGCACAGCAACACTGCGCCCGGCCCCGCCGCGAGTTCCATCACTTTGCCGTGATCGAGTACTCTTCCCTGCGGCGAAAGGTAGATCACCTTGCGCTCGCTGCCGGCGACGCGCGCCTTTGCCGCGCAAATCGCCGCATCCAGCGGCTCGGCCAGCATCACCATGCCGGGCCCGCCACCATACGGCCGGTCGTCCACCGTGCGGTAGTTGTCGCTGGCGAAGTCGCGCGGATTCCACAACTCCAGACTGTAGCGCGCCGCCTTCAGCGCGCGGCCGGTGATACCCGATTCAGTGAGCGCCGCGAACATCTGCGGAAACAGCGTCACGCAATCGAAGTGGATCACCAGTCCAGCTCCCACTCCACACGGATCCGGCCTTGGGCCAACTCCACCTGCCGCACCACCTGCTCGACAAATGGCAGCAGGCGCTCGGTCTCGCCATCGACGACGCGCATCACCGGATGCGCACCGTTGTCGAAAAGTTCGGCAACCACGCCGAACTCCTCGTCCTTCAGATTCACCACTTTCAGGCCGACCAGGTCGGCCCAGTAAAACTCGTCCTTCGCGTTCTGCGGCAGCGCCTCGCGCTCGAGCGCAACCTCGCAGCCTTTCAGGGCCAGTGCCGCATCGCGCTCCGCGCAGCCTTCGAAGCGCGCCACCAGGCTGGCTCCATGCTGCAGCACGCTCTGGGCAACTTTCAATTCGCGCCAGTCGCCATTCCTGCCCACCCACCACAAGGGGTAGGCGCTCAAACCGTCCGGATGCGTGCTGTAGGGCTCGATCCTGACCCAGCCCTTGAGGCCGTACGGGGCGACGATCCGCCCCATCACGATCAGCCGCGCAGCTTGCTTACCCTGCTGCGACAGCGACAGTTCCGGCGACTTTCTTGCCAAACTGCTTGACCAGCCTTGCGACCGTGGGGGAAAGCTGGGCGCCCTTGCCTTGCCAAAAGCTCAGCCGATCCATGGCGACACGCAGGTTCTCGCGGCCTTCGGGCGCCTTGGGATCATAGAAGCCGACGCGCTCGATAAACCTGCCGCCGGCGGCCCGGCGCGAGTCCGCCACCACCATGTTGTAGAACGGACGTTTATGCGCGCCACCGCGGGCGAGGCGAATCACAACCATGTTGTTGTCCTGAAACTCAAAAAAGAGCGTGATTCTACGATGATTCGCTACCTATTGGCAAGGGTTTTGTAGGATTCGCTGTTGCAGACGGCAATTGATTTTTCCACACTTTCAATGAAATACGATCCGGCGCGAGGGGCCGAAGCCGGGAAGAAACGATCCCTGTCCCTGCGGCGCCGCAAGAAGTTCAAAAAATGCTGCGGGGTGGCATCGACGCTGCAGTAGCCCGCTGCGATAAGCGCCAACTGGACGATGGCCTAATAGCGGAATGGCCGGCTTGCTAATAGTGGTTTGGACGGGACGCGCGTGACGCGGCGAATCTGCGCAATTTCGATCATCTCGAGAAGATGCTCACTTATCTCGCGCTGCGGACGGCGCGGTTGCTGAGCATCGAGTCTCTGGGCAAGCATCTAGCCGTGCGCCGGGAAACGGTGCAGAACAACCTCGCGGCGTTGGAACGACTGTTCCTGGTCCGACGGCTCCCCGCCTGGCACACGAGCGACGCCCGGCGTCTGGTGAAGGCGTCTAAAATCCACCTCGTCGACGGCGGCATCGCGAGCACGCTCGCGGGGCTCGTCGAGGCCGACTGGCTGACTAACATGGATCGCTTCGGGCCCCGGTGGCCACTTGAAATTCCTCCACCTGTGGCCGGGTCAAAATCCCCCAGCAAACGAGGCGGCGACAGGAGCGTGTGGATTGTTACCCGGAATGCACCTGGTATGCAAGCTGGTTGATGGTGTGTGATCGTATGCG
>JACRAS010000253.1 GCA_016234705.1 Betaproteobacteria bacterium
CGCATACGATCACACACCATCAACCAGCTTGCATACCAGGTGCATTCCGGGTAACAATCCACACGCTCCTGTCGCCGCCTCGTTTGCTGGGGGATTTTGACCCGGCCACAGGTGGAGGAATTTCAAGTGGCCACCGGGGCCAATGACGTGCATCACTTTGTCCGGCGCGGCCGATACGCGCACCACGCGCCCATCCTCGCTCTTCAGACATTCGCCGCCGCGCAGGACCGCGCCGCGCTACTACGTGCTGGTGTCGATGACCCTGAACGTCGACCGCACGCCGGTTCCCGGCGACGGCAAGCCGCCGTTACGGCCGTTGCCGCGATAGCACGGCCCTTAACCTGCGCCAGACGACGCGCAAGCCGCGCCAGATCTTCGGCAGCAGCCACAGCGCTACAAGCAGGAAAATCGCCAGGCCGGCGAGAAAGGCGAGCGGATACCTGACCGCGGCCCAGAGTCCGCCGAGCAGCAGGGCTTCCTCGCCGAACGAGGCGGTCCAATTGGAAAAGGGCTCGGGCGAGGCGTTGATGAGCGCGCGGCTGCCGGTCTTGGTGAGGTGCACTGCGGAGGCGAGGGTGCCGCCGAGGATCGCGGCGGCGAGGATCAGCGCCGGATCCTGGTCGGCGAGCGCGAGCGCGGCCAGCAGCGCGCCCGCGGGGATGCGGATGAAGGTATGCGCCGCGTCCCACAGGGTGTCGAAGCCCGGCAACTTGTCGGCAAAGAACTCGATGAACAACATGAAGCCGGAAGCACCGAGCACTGCCGGATGGGTCAGCAGGCCCAGGCCGGGAGGCAGCTCGACATAGCCCAGGTGCGCCATGAGGCCGGCGAGGAACAGCACCGCGTACAAGCTGATGCCGCTTCCCCAGGCAAGCCCCGCGGCGAGCGCGACCGATTGAAGCGTGTCCATCCGGCTATTGTAGCTGCGCCGGAGTACGGTCTAGAATGGAAACATGAAATTCAAGTCGGCAATCGCGGTAGTGGGCACCACCTTGATGCTCACTGCCTGCGCGAGCACCACTATCGGCCTTCGCAGCACCAACTCGCCCTCGCTGCCGGGGAACACTCCTGCTGCCGGAAATTCCTATAATTCGGCTGCGATCCAGGCGAACCTAACGCCCGGCGCCTTTCTCGGCCTGGTTTTCCTCGGCTACCTCGCCGCCGGCGTTTATGACGATTACCTGCGCTGGCGCTACGGCTCTTTCTCGCGCAAGCCGCCTGAGCTGGCCGAGGGCCGCGCCGTCGCCGAGCGCGATTGCGGCCAACCGCTGGGGCCGCTCTACGCAAATTTGCGCTGCAGATAAACCGAAGCTGCGCGAGCATCGCGCTGCGTTCCCGGCGCGCACACGAAGCGCGGCACCGCAAAGCGTCACAGGGTGATGATAGACTCAAGACGTCGTTAAGCTTGCGTTGCACTTCCGCATAGAAGAAAAGGCCTGTCCCAAGATGACGCGCAGCACAAAAATCGTCGCTACTCTCGGCCCCGCGTCGAGCAGTCCGGAAATCCTCGAGCAGATGTTCCGGGCGGGCGTGGACGTGGTGCGACTCAATTTCTCGCACGGTACGGCGGACGATCACCTGCAGCGCGCCGAGATGGTGCGCGAGGTCTGCCGCAAGACCGGCCGCACCGTCGGCATCATGGGCGATCTGCAGGGCCCGAAGATCCGCATCGGCAAGTTCAGGGACGGCAAGGTCACGCTCAAGCCGGGCGACGCCTTCGTCCTCGACGCCGACTGCGAGCTTGGCGACGCGCATCGCGCCGGTCTGGACTACAAGGAGCTGCCGCGCGATGTGCGCGCCGGCGACGTGCTGCTGCTCGACGACGGCCGCATCGAATTCGAGGTGGAACGGGTCGCGGGCAATGAAATTTACTGCCGCGTGCACCACGGCGGCGTGCTGTCGAATAACAAGGGCATCAACCGCCGCGGCGGCGGGCTGACCGCACCCGCGCTCACTACCAAGGACATGGACGACATCCGCACCGCCGCGATGATCAAGGTGGACTTCCTCGCGGTGTCGTTTCCCAAGTCGAGCGCCGACATGTACATGGCGCGCCAACTGCTGCGCGCCGCCGGCGGAGAAACCTTCCTGATCGCCAAGATCGAGCGCGCCGAGGCGGTCGAGCCAGGTGCGCTGGAGGACATCATGTCGGCCTGCGACGGCATTATGGTGGCGCGCGGCGATCTCGCGGTAGAGGTCGGCGACGCCTCGGTGCCGGCGCTGCAAAAACGCATGATCCGCATGGCGCGCGAGCACAACAAACTCACCATCACCGCGACGCAGATGATGGAATCCATGGTTGCGAGCCCGGTGCCCACCCGCGCCGAGGTGTCCGACGTTGCCAACGCCGTGCTCGACGGCACCGACGCGGTAATGCTCTCGGCCGAGACCGCGAGCGGCCTGTATCCGGTCGAGACCGTTTTGTCGATGAGCCGCATCTGCGTTGTCGCCGAAAACTCCACGCCGGTCACGCTCGATCGCGAGTTCCTCGACCGTGTTTTCACCCGCGTCGACCAGTCGATCGCCATGGCGGCGCTGTTCACCGCCTACCATCTGAAGGTCAAGGCCATCGCCGCGCTGACAGAGTCGGGCTCGACCGCGCTGTGGATGTCGCGCCTGAACTGCGGCGTGCCGATCTATGCGCTGACCACGCGCACGGCCACACGCTACCGCTGCGCGCTGTTGCGCGATACCTATCCGCTGATGGTGAGCTACGCCGGCAGCGATCGCGAAGAGTTGCTGGAGGAGGCGGAAAACGTGCTGCTGCGCTCCGGCCTGGTGCAAAAGGGCGACCTGATCGTGCTCACCATCGGCGAGCCCATCGGCAAGTCCGGCGGCACCAACACGATGAAGATCGTCAAGGTCGGCGAGAATCGCCGGGCTTGAAATCTCAGCGTAGGCTTACCTGCGTAGCAGGTTATGCCGGAGCTTAGATTTCCAGAGGCGAGAATCGCCGGGCTTGAAATCTCAGCGTAGGCTTACCTGCGCAGCAGGGCATCGGGGCGCCGGACGTAGGCAAAGATGCAATAACCATTGATTTTGGTCATGGCGCCGCTATTCCGGCCTATCCCGGCGGCGTCGTTCCGCGGTAAAATCGCAGCCTCAATTCCACGGCGTTTCCATCCCCTCTTATCTTTAGGAGCATTAGCATGGACACGAAACTGCTTTCCAAGACCGCCCAGGCCATGGTCGCCAAGGGCAAAGGCCTGCTCGCCGCGGACGAATCCGCCGGCACCTGCGAAAAGCGCTTCAAGTTGATCAATACCGAGTGCACCGAGCCCACTCGGCGCGCCTGGCGCAACCTCTTGCTCACCACCAAGGGCGCCGAGGAATTCATCAGCGGCGTGATCCTGTTCGACGAGACCATCCGCCAGCGGACGATCGAGGGCGAAGTGCCGTTTGCGCAGTACCTCGAGAGCAAAGGCATTGTCCCGGGCATCAAGGTCGACGGCGGCGTGCACGACCTGGCCCTGTGCCCCGGCGAGAAGGTGAGCGAGGGCCTGGATGGACTGAGAAAACGCCTGGCCGAATACTTCAAACTCGGCGCGCGTTTCGCCAAATGGCGTTCGGTCATTACCATCGGCGAGGGCATCCCCAGCCACGCCTGCCTCTACGCCAAGGCGCACGCGCTCGCGCGCTACGCGGCGCTGTGCCAGGAAGCCTCGATCGTGCCCGTGGTCGAACCCGAAGTTCTGCTCGACGGCAGCCATAGCATAGAGCGCTGCTTCGAAGTGTCCGAGGCGACGCTCGCCGCGACCTTCGCCGCGCTGCGCGCGCATAACGTGTCGCTCGAGCACATCATACTCAAGGCCTCGATGGTCATTTCGGGCAAGGACTGCCCGAAGCAGGCGGGCGTCGAGCAAGTCGCCCTGCAGACCGTGCGTTGCCTGAAGCGCGCAGTGCCCGCGGCGCTGCCCGGCATCGTGTTCCTGTCGGGCGGCCAGAGCGACGAAGCCGCGACCGCGCACTTGAACGCCATGGCGTCGATGTCCGGCCTGCCCTGGCCGCTCACCTACTCCTACAGCCGCGCCTTGCAGAACCCCGCGCTCAAAGCCTGGGGCGGCAAGGCGGCCAACGTCGCCGCCGCGCAGAAGGCCTACTGTCACCGCGCCCGCATGAACAGCTTGGCGAGCCAGGGCAAGTACCGGCCCGACATGGAAAAGCAGGCGGCGTAGGGCTTAGGGAGGATGTAATGGCGAAACAAAAAAAGCCGCTGGTCGGCATCGTCATGGGCTCCACCTCGGACTGGGAGGTGATGCAGCAGGCGGCCAGGCAACTGAAGGATTTCGGCGTCGCTTACGCAGCCCGCGCGCTGTCGGCGCATCGCACGCCCGACCTGCTGGAGCAGTGGATCGCCGCCATGACCAAGCGCGGCGCGAAATGCTTCATCGCCGGCGCCGGCGGCGCGGCGCATCTCGCCGGCGTGGTCGCGGCCCGGACCACCTTGCCGGTGCTGGGCGTCCCCATGCCCTCCAAATACCTCCAGGGCCTGGATTCGCTGCTGTCCATCGTGCAGATGCCCAAGGGCATTCCCGTCGCAACCTTCGCCATTGGCGAGGCGGGTGCCGCCAATGCGGGTTTGTTTGCGGTGGCGATGCTCGCGCTCAATGACGCCGGCCTGGCGCAGCGCCTGCAGGCTTTTCGCGACAAGCAGGCCGATGCCGTGAAGCGGGCGAAGTTGCCGGATCTCTGAAGGGCGCCGTGTGCGGCAGGCCCCGCGCGCACCGGCCCTTCCCGATCCCCCATCACCTGTTGCATCTCTCCGACCAAAAAAACGATGACGGCCTTGCTCCAGACATCGATCGGCAGCCTGCCTTTCCTGCACCGCGGCAAGGTGCGCGACATCTATGCCGTGGGCGAGGACAAGCTGCTGGTGGTGCAGACCGACCGCCTGTCCGCCTTCGATGTCATTCTCGACGATCCTATTCCCGGCAAGGGCGAGGTGCTCACCGCCCTGTCGAATTTCTGGTTCGGCAAGCTCGGCCACCTCGTGCCCAACCACATGACCGGCATCGACCCGGAATCGGTGGTGAGCGGCGAGGCCGAGCGCGCGCAGGTGCGCGGCCGCGCCATGGTGGTGAAAAAATTCAAGCCGCTTGCGATCGAAGCCATCGTGCGCGGCTACCTCATCGGCTCGGGCTGGAAGGACTACCAGAAGACCGGGGCCCTGTGCGGCATCGCGCTGCCCGCGGGCCTGAAGGAGGCCGAGAAGCTGCCGCAAACGATCTTCACCCCCTCGACCAAGGCGCCGATGGGCCAGCACGACGAAAACATTTCGTTCGCCGAGGCCGAACAGCGCGTCGGCAAGGAGGTCGCGCGCGCGGTGCGCGACGCGGCGATTTCCCTCTACACCCATGCCGCGGAATACGCCGCCGCGCGCGGCATTATCATCGCCGACACCAAGTTCGAGTTCGGCACCGATGCCGCCGGCCGCGTCTACCTGATCGACGAGATCCTCACCTCAGATTCCTCGCGTTTCTGGCCGATGGCGGAATACCGAGTCGGTATGAGCCCGCCCTCGTTCGACAAGCAGTTCGTGCGCGACTGGCTGGAGCAGCAGCCATGGAACAAGAAGGCGCCGGCGCCGCGCCTGCCCGCCGACATCATTGCCAAGACCGCCGAGAAGTACCGCGAAGCGCTGCGCTTGCTCACTGCCTGATTTTCTCTCTCCTCGATGCCCTTCGGGGTGTCGCGGGAGAGGCGACCCCCCACCGATCGCGTGCCAGCCATTCCTACCTCATCCGAGATTGAGCGTGCCGCCGCTATCCTCAGGGCCGGCGGATTGGTGGCCTTTCCCACCGAAACCGTCTATGGTCTGGGCGCCGATGCGTCCAATCCCGCCGCAGTGGCGAAGATCTTCGCCGCCAAGGGTCGGCCGCAGGATCATCCGGTGATCGTGCACTTGGGCAGCATCGCGTTGCTGCCGTTGTGGGCTGGAGAAATCCCCGCCGCCGCGCAGCAACTCGCCACGGCGTTCTGGCCCGGCCCGCTCACCCTGATCCTGAAGCGCGCGGCGGGCGTGCCCGATTGCGTCACCGGCGGCCAGGACACGGTAGGCCTGCGCATTCCCGGACATCCCGTCGCGCTCGAATTGCTGCAGGCCTTTGCCGGGGAAGAGGGCGGCCGCGCTTTTAGCGGCGTGGCCGCGCCCTCGGCCAACAAGTTCGGCCGCATCAGCCCGACCACGGCCGGGCATGTGCGCGCCGAGCTTGGCGACGCCGTGGATGTGGTGCTCGACGGCGGCGAATGCGCCGTGGGCATCGAGTCCACCATCGTCGACCTGTCGCGCGGCCGGGCGGTGCTTCTGCGTCCCGGTCAGATCACGCCGGCGCAGATCGCCGCGGTCCTCGGCGCCGGCGTGGATCTGCCGGATGCCGTCGCGCCGCGGGTTTCGGGCGCGCTCGACAGCCACTACGCGCCGCGCCCGCCGCTCCATCTCGAGACTGCGTCGGAGCTGCCGGCGAAGCTGGCTGCGCTGCGCGGAAAAAGGCTCGCCGTGCTCGCGCGCGCCGCAGCGCCCCCGGGCTTAAAAGACGTCCACTGGCACACGGCGCCGCGCGCGGCAACGGGCTACGCGCACGAACTCTACGCGAGCCTGCGCCGCCTCGACGATCTGGGTTGCGACGCGATCCTGGTGGAGGCGCCGCCAGCAACGCCGGAGTGGCAGGGCGTGAACGACCGGCTCAGGCGGGCAGCGTCAAATTGAGAGCGAGAACATCAATGAACTTTTGGCAGCTTGAACGCTTCGACGACTGCCCCTTCGGACCGCTTCACTTCATCGTTTGTCTGCCCTTGGTCGCTGAGTCAATAGTGGCGACGGTTGCAGGCTGACGGGCGGGCAACTGGAACTGCTCAATCAGGTGGGCGTAACCGACAAATTCTTGAGCCATACTGGTTTCCGAAAAGCGCCTGGCATTTCCGAAATTCGACCGGATAAGGACAGGTTACCAGAAAAATGGCTGCCGGGCGATTTTCGGAACAAAGGGTAGTTTTTGCTAATATATTGATATTGAATACTAAAGTAATAAATAACGATCCCTGGCGCTTCGATCGGGACCTTCTGCTGAATCGAAGCGATTCATCCGTGGCTGAGAAACAAAAGGCTGGGTAGCTCGCACATCGTGTTTAACCCGCTGGCGAGGGAGCACGAGGGGATATCAATAATAACATCCGCAAAAACGCATACTTCGGACCAGCAAATATGCCAGTCGTCAAAACTGGCCGGATTTATCGCTGCAGGCGCATACAATTGTTCCGCACCAGACATCCGATTTTCTTCCGCGACGATCAATTGACCGCTTGCGCCCGGTCGGCTGTGGTGAGGAACAGGTCCGCGAAGAAACGCTCGGGAGGCAATCCGCATTGCGCAACGAAGTCGCGGCGGGCAGCTTCCACCATTGCGGGGACGCCGCACGCATAAACATCGTGCTTGGACATGTCGGGGAAATCCGCCATGACCGCCTGATGTACAAATCCCGTTCGTCCGGCCCATGCGTCTGTGGCATCGGGTTCCGAAAGCACCGGCACGAAGTGGAACGTCGAACTTTTGCGCATCCACGCGACGGGCAGGTCGATCATGTACAGATCGCGCGGGCGACGGCCGCCCCAGTACAGCGTGGCCGGCCCCGCCAGCCTGCGCCGCATCGCATCGAGCACCATGGATTTGAGCGGGGCGAAGCCGGTGCCGCCGGCCACCAGGATAACGGGGCGGTGTTCGTCGCGCAGGAAGAAGCCGCCTTTGGGACCCTCGACGGCGAGCAGGGCACCTTTCTTGAGTTGCCCGAACAGTCGAGGAGTGAAGTGGCCATTGTCAACCCGGCGAATGTGCAACTCGATCGTGGCCGTGTCATGCGGCGCGTTCGCGATAGAGAAGCTGCGCCGCAGGCCATTGTTCAGCATGATCTCGACATACTGCCCGGCGCGGAAACGAAACGTCACGCCGGCGGGCAGGCCGAGTTGCACGATGGCTACGTCATCTGCGGGCCACTCGATCCGGCTCACCGTGCAGGACATCTTGACTGGACTGGGTGCGAAGCCCAGCTCCTCGGAGGGCGCGTCCACCACCAAGTCGGTCGTGGCGCTGCTGCAGCACATCAGGAAGTAGCCCTGGGCTCGTTCCTCTTCCGTCAGCGCGCTGTCGGCATAGAAGCCATGTTCCACGCTTCCCGAGGTCAGTCGCGCCTTGCAGGTGCCGCAGATGCCGTCGCGGCATGAGTACGGCAGCATCAGCCCGGCTCGTTCCGCTGCGTCGAGGATGGGTTCGTAGGGCGCCGCATCGAAGGTGCGCCCGGAGCTCTCTAGCCGAATCCGCATGGCATTTCAAACCACCGAATCGATAGGACCGCGGGAAACGGTCTGTTGGGACGGGGTGTCGGCGTACATCGCGTCGATCAGGTCGCGGAACTGCTTTTCCATGTGGATGCGCTTCACCTTGCGGGTCGGCGTCATCTCGCCGTCGTCGTGACTGAGATCGCGCGGAATGATCGCGAACTTCTTCACTGTCTCTACCCGGCCGAGCGTGCGGTTGGCCGTTTCGATTTCAGCCTCGATCAAACGCAGCACGTCCGGATTAGCCGCCATGTCGCGCAGGGTGGTGTAGGCGATGCCGCGCGTCTGCAGCAGGTCGCCCACCGCGTCGGCGTTGAGTTCGATCAGCGCGCTCAGGTAGTGCCGTCCGTCGCCGATCACCACTGCCTCGCTGATGTAGGCGCTGGCCTTGAGCTTGTTCTCCACTACTTCGGGCGAGATGTTCTTGCCGCCGCTGGTGATGAGCACGTCTTTCTTGCGGCCTACGATGGAAATGTAGCCGTTGTCGTACAGCTCGCACAGATCACCGGTGTGCAGCCAGCCGTTGGCGTCCTTAATATCGAAAGGACCATTCTCCTGGCCCCGGTACCCGGTGAAACCGATCGGCCCGCGCAACAGCAATTCACCTTCCTCGGTTTTCATCGCTTCCCAGCCCGGCAGCACATGGCCCACGGTACCGAGAACGTCGTGTCCGGGCATGGAAGCGCTCGGGATATTGTGCAGCTCGGTCATGCCGAATGCGTTGATGATGGGTACTCCCAGCGCCATGTAGTATTCAAACAGCTCGGCCGACATCGGGGCAGCACCACATAGCACATAGCGCACATGCAGCAGCCCGATGTGCTTGCGCAGATGCCGCAACACCAGCATGTGCGCAACCCAGTGCAACAGTCGTTCCGACATGGTCCACCGCGTTGGCACGGGACGCACTTCATCGAAACCGATCACCTGGCGCGCCGATGCCGGGTGGAAGTGTTCGACCCGCTTGCGTTGACGCCGCACGCGGCGCTGCCCGACGCCCAATGCCCAGCGATACAAGGCCTGCTTGAGCGGAGTCGACTTGCCCATGCGGATATCGACGGCGGTCTTGACTTTCTCGAGAATGCGCGGCACGGCGCCGAACACCGTCGGCTGAATTTCAACCACGTCGGATTGCACGGAATCAATGCTGTCGGCGAAGTTGACCACGCAACCCGAGCCGAGATGCACCGTGATGGCCATGATGCGTTCGAACGCGTGTGACAGAGGAAGATAGGACAACCAGGAGTCGCGCTTGTTTACCGGTAGCACGGCCATCATCGAACGCGCGCCTTCAACCGGCCCGCGCTGCAGGCTCACCGCTCCCTTCGGCAGGCCGGATGTGCCGGAGGTATACATGATGTCGTAGACGTCGTCCGGCTTGACCGCGAACACCAGCGACTCGAATCGTCGCGGCTCCTCGGCATCCACTTGCGCGCCTAGCGCCTCGACATCCTTGTAGGACAGAACCAGTTGGCCGCGATGGACCCCCGCACCCTTGGGATCGAAGACTATGATCTTGTCGACCGGAACGCCGCCGGCCCGCAGTTCAATTGCCTTGTCCAGATGCTCCTGGTCGCCGGCGATCACGATGCGTGCGCCCGAGTTGACGAGAATATGGCGAACTTCCTCGATGGAGCTCGTCGGGTACACCGTGGTCACAATCGCGCCGGCGCATTGCACGCCCAGGTCGCTGTACAGCCATTCCTGGCAATTTTCCGCCTGCAGCGCCACCGGGTCGCCGCGCTTCACGCCCAGTGCAATCAACCCCAAGGTAAACAGCCTTACGTGGCGCAGGTAATCCGTCCACGATACTTCTTGCCAGATGCCCAGATGCTTTTCCCGTATCGCCGGCGCATCGCCGTGGGCCAGGGCGTTGTTCCACAATTGTTGAGGCAAGGTGTCGCCGGTGCCGCTGGCGTGAATCGGCATGTCGATTCTCATGGTGTTCACCAGGCTTAAGCTCCAAGGTAGCTGAGAATGACTTCCGGATTGTGCCGTACCGCATCCGGCGAGCCCGATGCGATACGGCAGCCGAAACTCATCACCGTTACCCGGTCCGAGATGTCCATTACCACGTCCATTTCATGTTCGACCAGCACGATGGTCAGCCCCACTTCCTCGCGAATGTCGAGCAGGTAGCGCGTGACGTCTTCCTTTTCTTCCTGGTTCATGCCCGCCACCGGTTCGTCAAGAAGAAGCAAGCGCGGTTCCGCGGCCAGCGCCCGGCCGATCTCGACGCGTTTTTGCAAACCATACGAAAGACTGCCGACCGGGCTTTTGCGCACGTGCTGCAAATTCAGAAACTCGATCACTTCCTCCACCTTCTGCTGATGCGCCGATTCCTGGCGGTAACCCGCTCCCCGGAAAAGGCCGCTCGACAAAACACCGCCTTTCATGAAGCGGTGGCGCCCGACCAGAATATTTTCCAGCACGGTCATGCGACGGACTAACTCGATGCGCTGGAACACGCGGGCCACGCCCAACCGCGCGACCTGATCGGGCCGGCGCCCGGCCAGCATTTCCCCGTCCAATCGAATCGATCCGCCGGAGGGCCGGTAATAACCACAGATACAGTTGAGCACGGTGCTCTTGCCCGCGCCGTTCGGCCCAACCAGCGCGTGGATCTCGCCGCGGCGTACGTCCAGGCTCATGCTGTCGACCGCTTTTACGCCACCGAAGTTGAGCGACAGATCGTATATTTCCAGCAACGGCTTGCCGATTTGAGCCTCATCAAGGCGCGGGAGGAATGACAGGATCTCGCCCCGGCTGTTCCAGTACGAGGGCAGGTGACGGTCAATAGCGGGGTTCATGCATGACCTATTTCATCCGGTTTAAGACAGCCAGCGCTTGCGCCGCTTGTAATGTTTGACATCGCGGAAGCTTTTCTTCAGCCCGCCTTCCAGCCCGAGGTAAAACTCCTGGATTTCCCGGTTCTCCCGCAACTGTTCGGCCGGGCCGTCATAGACGACGCGGCCGCTCTCCATCACATAGCCGTACGAGGCGAGATCCAGCGCGACGCGCGCGTTCTGCTCGATCGCCAAGATCGCGATGCCGAAGTCGCGGTTCAACTCGCGCAATGCGTCGAAATTCTCCTGCATCAGCATCGGCGACAGGCCCAGCGACGGCTCATCGAGGACCAGCAAGCGAGGATTGGCCAGCAATGCCTTGGCCATGGACAGCATCTGCTGCTCGCCGCCGCTCAGGTAGCCGCCCAACTGCGCCTCGCGTGTTTTCAGGAGGGGAAAACGATCCACCACGCGCGCATAGTCATCGTTCAGACTGCCGCTGCCGTCGCGGCAGAACTGGCTGAGCAACAGGTTCTCGCGCACCGTGAGTTCCTTGATGACGTTGCCGCCTTCGGGAATCTGGTAAAGGCCCCGGCGCGCGATCTGGTGCGGTGCGAGCGCATCAAGCGCGTTGCCGTCGAAGCGTACGCTGCCCGAACGGATCTCGCCCTCGACCGATTGCAGCAGCCGCGAGATGGCGCGCACGAGAGAGGTTTTGCCCGCGCCGTTGGGTCCGAACAGCGTAACGACCTGGCCGGCCGCTACCGTAAGCGATACCCCTTTAACCGCGAACACCACGTCGTGATAGACGACTTCGATGTTACGCACTTCCAGCAAAGGCGGCTTGGGTTCCGCGGCAGGAGTTGAAGTTTTCACAAGCGAGATGGCCATAGGCCGGCGTGTTCGGAGTTAAGCATGAGTACGGACACTAGTGTGCGAATGGCCAGGAGCGGAAATAAACGAGGAGATCGCGCCAGAACCGGGCAATGCCCTCGGGCTTGAACATCAGAAACAGGATGATCACCAGCCCATACACGGCCCCTTCCACGAAGGCCCCCTTGGACTCCACGTCCAGCGCCGGCAGCACGCGTGACAGCACATGTATGCTAATGCGCAGCACCTCCGGCAGCAGGGTCATGAACACCGCGCCCAGGATAGATCCGGTCACGCTACCCATGCCGCCGACGATGATCATCGCAATGTAGGCCACCGACACCGACAGGCTGAAATTGTCGGGGTTGATGAACTGAAGGTAATAACCCAACAGACTGCCGGCCATGCCGCCTAAAAACGATGACAGTGCGAACGCTGTAAGTTTCGTACGGAAAATCGAGATGCCGGCCATCTCGGCCGCGATGTCACTGTCGCGCACCGCCATCATCGCCCGGCCGACCCACGTCCGCTGCAGGTTGGCGACGAAGATCGCGCACAGCGTTGCAAGGCCGATCGACAGGTAATAGAACGATTGGTCGCCGGTCAAGGTGTAGCCAAACATCGATGGCGACGGAACATGCGTCCCGGCGCCGCCGCCGGTCAGGAACTCTGCCTTGCGAATGGCAAAGTCGACGATCACAAAAAACGCCAGTGTGGCGAGCGCGAGGTAGAGACCCTTGAGTCGCAACGCGGGAATCGCTATCAGGCAGCCGACCAGCGCTGCGATTGCGCCCGATAGCGGGATCACCAGCAGGAAAGGCGCCCCCGCTTTGGCCAGCGCCGCGGTGGAATAAGCGCCAATGGCAAGAAACGATGCATGTGCCAGCGATATTTGCCCCGCGTAACCGGTAAGCAGGTTCAAGCCAAGTGCCCCGATAACCGCGATCGCCGCCAGATTCAGCGTGTAGATCCAGTATTTTTGCAAGACCAGCGGCAGCAACAGCAGGACCACTACCAGCGCAACCAGCCAGAATTTGGTCCAGAAATTCTGCAACCCATGAAGCAGTGACCGATCCTCGATATAACTGAGACGGTAATTGCGGTAGAAGAAGTTGCTCATACTTTCCTGATCTCCGGTGTACCGAACAGGCCATAGGGGCGCAGCATCAGGATCAACAGCAGCACTACATAGCCGACAACTTCTTTGGCGCCGCCGCCGAGGTACGGGTCGAGGTAGCCGCCGGCCAGTGATTCCGCCGCGCCGATGATCAGTCCGCCGATGATGACGCCGCCGATGCTGTCAATGCCGCCCAGGATCGCCGCCGGAAAAGCCGACAGGCCACGCGCGTCCATCGACAGGTCGAGTCCGACCAGTTGCACCATCATGATGCCGGAGATCGCCGCCGTGACGCCGGCCAGACCCCAGGAGAGGGCGAACACTCGTTGAATGGAAATGCCGGACAGTGCCGCGTGATCCTGGTGGAACGCCACTGCCCGCATGGCGATGCCCTGCGCAGACTTGCGAAAGTAGACGACGAAACCGGCAATGAAAATCGCCGCGGCGACCAGCGTCCAGACGTATACGCGGGGAATCTGGACGGTCAGAATCGATAGGTAGCCCGGTTCGAACAAGGGCACCGGCGCCTGCGGCTGGGTGCCCCACACCAGACCTACCAGATTACGCAGCAGCGCACCCAGCCCAATGGTCAGCATGATGATGGTAATGGCCGGCTCGCCGACCATGCGGCGCAGGCAAACTCGTTCGATCAATACGCCGACCGCGAACATGCTCGCGACGGCAGCCGGTACCGACCACCATGGCGGCAGTCCCAACTGCACCTGAAACATATAGAAAAAATAGGCGCCGGCCATAGTGAGTTGGCCATGTGAGAAATTGAACACGCCGGTGGCTTTGTAGATCAAGACAAAGCCGATCCCGCCCAGTGCGTAACCGCTTCCCAAGGCGATCCCCGTCAGCAAAAGCTGGACGAACAGTTCCATGAATATTCCCAGGATGCGAAAAAAATATAAAAATACCTGCGCCCAGCCGGTTCTGTCGCATTAACCGCAAAAACGCATACTCCGGACTGACAAATATGCCAGTCCTCAAAACTGGGCGGATTTATTCTGCCAACGGATAAAATTGCTCCGCGATACTTTTCTGGAAAGGCGATCAGCATAAACGAACACACGGTTCGACGGTTAACGCGACAGAACCAAATGTTCGTTGAGCTCGCTTCTATAACGAACACCAAAGCATACCAACCAGTCAGTCAGTATGATATAATGACCATTGTCAGTCAAGCCATCCGGTTAAAGGTAGTCAGCAAGACAGAAGCAAGGATAGTTGAAAACAAGCGCGAGAACAAAATGACAACAAGCGATATCGAAAAGCCGGCAAAGATAAGAAATATCGAAAAGCCGACAAAGGCAGGCCGAGCCCTAACCAAGCGTGAACAACGCGAAACCAGCATCGAGAAGATACTGAGTTCGTCGCTCAAGCTATTTATTTCCAAAGGTTACCGATCTACAACCGTCGATGAGATCGCCGGCAGTTCCCAATTGACCAAGGGAGCTGTTTATTTCTATTTTCCCACCAAGGCGGCCATTTTGTTCGCACTGCTCGACGAAATCGACGACTTGATGGTAAATAAGATGGTGGATCGAGTGGCCAACGCCGGCTCCTTGCTGCAGGACAAGCTAATCGCCTTCATCCACGGCCAATCGGTACTGGGAATAGACAAGGCCGAGTTCGTGCTGCTGTTTATACTGATGTTAATGGAATTCAACGGATCCAATGACGAAATCGAAGCGCGGGTGAAGGACATCTACAAACGGTTTTACCTGTCGATCGAGGAAATCGTTCATCGTGGCAAGCTCAACGGCGAGTTCCGCACCGACTTGGAAACCCAGGAGATCGCGGCCATCGTACTTGCCATGCACAACGGCACCTTTTTGGAGTGGTATTGCAGGCCTGACTATCTGTCGGGGCCTGAGCTGGTTCGCGCTTTACGGGGAACCCTGCTCACGGGTATTCTAAGGAAACCGACCTGAGCGAGCCGACGAAAAAAACTTGGCGCGCCTTGGAACAAGGCGCGCCTTCCAATAATTGGAGTTGCCCTAGACACATGCGGGATTAAATAGAAATCAATTGACAAATTCAAAATAAAGAATACTATCTAGTCAGTATCCTGTATCAGTTATACCGGGGAGGATTCATGAACGGCAAGCTCAAAGGGCAGATTCTCATCAAGAGCGAAATCCGGGCGCATGCGGTCAAGGTTGCAGAATTGGAACAGATACTAGGTGCATCTTCAGCTAAAGACACAGCGCGACTTGTTCCTCGCTTCGGCCCCAAGGCGCGTCTGAAGGCCCCCGTCGTTCCTGCCGACTCACTGCATTTGGTATGCGATAAACAGGGGACGCTCTCGCTCCAAGTGGGTGTTAAGCAAGCGCTCAGCGGCTCCGTTCAACTGCGGGGCTGATGCCATGGCGACTAGCAACGAGATTAAACAAGCGGAGCCGGCGGCTCGCGGTGAAGCCGGTGCCGAGCGCGGTCAATATATCCGGATCTCAGAGCCCGAACCCGGCATCCGGGTATTGCGCCTGAACCGTCCCGAGGTGATGAATTCGTGGAACGCCGAAATGCGCGACGAGCTGGCTCAGGCGATGGCCGAGCTGGCGATGTCCGAGGCGCGCGTCGTGATCGTGCGCGGCGACGAACGCGCGTTTTCGGCTGGCGAGGATGTGCGCGGCATGGCAGGCCTGACGCAAGGTGGCACAAAACGATTCAGGGCCGCGGCACGTCAAATTCACTCGGCTTTCGACCTGGTCGAGGCCATCGAAGTCCCTTTCATCGCCGCCATTGAGGGCGTCGCCGCAGGCGGCGGCCTCGAACTGGCGCTCAGCTGCGACTTTCGCGTCGTGGGACGCGCGGCGCGGCTGGGACTGCCCGAATCCAACGTCGGCCTGATCCCGGGCTCCGGTGGTTGCTCGCGCCTGGTGCGCTGCGTCGGCGCGGCCCGCGCGAAGCAGATCGTGATGTTGGAAGGGATGATGAAAGCGGAGCGCGCAAACGAGCTAGGCTTGGTAACCCGACTGGTCGACGCCGGCCAGGCAATGGACGGCGCCCTAGAAATGGCGCGGCAACTGGCGGCCAAAGCGCCGCTGGCGCTGGGTATGGCCAAGCTGGTGATCAATACCTGCGCGGACGTCGATCTTGAAACCGGCCGCCGTCTTGAGCGCATCGGCCAGAGCGTGCTCAAGAAGAGCGCCGATCATGCCGAAGGTGCGCAGGCTTTTATCGAAAAACGGAAACCCCGATGGACCGGCACTTGATGGCAAATCCGGTGCAGGCCCAATTCAACCAACCAATGCATAGAGGAGAGGAGGAGCACGATATGAATGACGCCACCGTGAAGGAACGCCCCACGACCCGAATCTACAAGGAACACGACCCGGAATTACCTGAGGAACTGCGCACCCTGCTGACCAGGACGCTGTCCAAGCACCTTGAAAACGCGACCAACCCCCACTGTGATCGGCTGCTGATCAAGCTGTGGGACCGTTGCATGACATTGGCGCCGGACCCGGAATGCAAACGCCTGCTGGCCAAGCTGATGATGCAGGAGGTCGAGCACTGCGTGATCACGGCGCAGATTCTTAAGGGTCTGGGTGTGGACAAGGTGGAAACGCCGATTGAACAGTACCTGTTCGACCTGCCAATCGACAGCTGGTGTGACCTCTGCTACTTCCATGCGCTGGGTGACCGCGTGGGGATGTATATCGGCGAGACCTGGGGCGACGTGCCCTACGAGCCGCTACGCTCGGTGGCCCCGCGCCTGCACCGCGATGAAGTGTTTCATGCAACGCTCGGTTACCAGAACCTGACTGTCCTGTGCCAAACGCCCGAAGGTTTGGCCGAAGCGCAGCGCCTGATCCAC
>JACRAS010000027.1 GCA_016234705.1 Betaproteobacteria bacterium
ATCCGTGCACAATCGAGGATCTCGGATAAAGGCAAACCCAAGCCGTCGCCGCTCTTATCCTTAGCGCGGCCGCTGGCCGCAACCAAAAGGACAAAAACATTCGCGCGGATGTGGCAATTGTTGAGGGGTAATTGCATAACCGTGTTTTTGGTACGGATCGTTTTTCTCCGTACCAAAAACCCGGTTGGCGCGCGCGAGCGCGCAATTCCGCTGCGGGGACGGGACTACAGGAACGGCTCGGCGCGTTTGAGCAGTTCTTCCAGACCCGGTTCCTTAGGGTTGCGCGGTTTGCCCGGGTGGATGATGGACACCTGGCAGCTCTCCGCGGCCTCCACCAACTGCGCGTAGGTTCCGGCGTTGATGTCGGCGATGTACGCCTGCTTGTTGCCGTCGTAGGCGAACATCTTGCCATTGATTTGCGTGCACTCGTTGCAGGTCGAGCAGCGCGCCGTCTCGATGTAGGCCTCGTCCGGCGATCGTTCAGGCTCCGGCTCCACCGCCACGCTCGCCGCGGTCGATGCGGCCGCTGGCGTCGATGCAGTCGGTACGGCGGCAGGCGTGGCTGCCGCGTGCGTCTCGGCCTCCCGTTGCATGCGCTCTTCCCAGGCTTTCTTCTCGCGCGCAAGCAGTTTTTCCGCGTGTGAATTGTGAACGCCGCCCAGTTCCTGCAGGCTGCGCCACATTTCGCGGCATCGGCGCGCTTCCCTGAGCAGCCGCTCGTCGACGATCACTTTCTGCAGCACGTTGTCGGCGTCAACCATCAGCAGGCTGGGCACTTTGTCCGGCAGGCCCTTTCGTTCACGCGACAGCGACTCGTCCACCGGGATCATGCTGCCGTTCCACTTCTCCCGCGGAACGCGCGCGAGGTGCCTGGCGTAGCGGCGATCGCTGGCGAAAAAATCGACGAGAGTGAAAGCAAGATCCTCCGACACCCGCTGGTGCTCCTCGTCCTCGTAGGCAAAACCCTGGATCGGCCAATCGAGATCCACCTGTGAATTGGCCTCGAGGAAAAAGCGCGACGCCCAATTCGGTCCCGCGGACGGGTCGTAGGTGAAAGCCGGAAAGGCGCGCGACTCCATCGCCGCGGCCGACATCAGATACGGCGGCAGGCCGGAGGCCATTGCCCTCGCGCCGGAATACACGCTGAACAGCGCCGGGCCGCGATAAGCGAGGCCGCGCAGCATGCGCTCGCGGAACTGGAACAGGTTCGAACTGGCGGACTGCAGCACATATACCTCGTTCAAGCCGATCGCCATGTTGGCGATCTGCCTCGCGCGCATGCCGGAGGTGAGGCTGCCTTCGCCATTGGGCGACACTTCGAGGATGTCGTCGATCTGGAGCAACACCTTGATCGGCAAACCCGAGGACAAAACCTCCATCAACTGAGCTTGCTCCACCGCCTGCATTTTCTCGGCGGTCACGCAGACCAGATAGTCCGGAAACGGAGCCAGGTCCTGCGGGTCGAGCCCGTTCGCGCCGAACCGCTCGAACAAGGCGTCGTGCTTGGCTTCACTGTACTGTCCGTCGATCTCCAGCTCGGCGATGGCGATCGCCTTGGCGAGTTCGATCAGCCTGGGCATGCGCTCGCGAAAAGCGGAAAGCGCATCGGCGCAACTGTCGAAGAGGAAACAGTAGTGCTTTGCGCTTCCGCTCTTTTTCGCCGGCGCAGCAGGGGCAGGAAAGAACCGCTGCGCGCTCAACACCTCGAGCAGCCCGCGGATGCGCTTGCGCCGGCTCTCGGGAAACTGGTCCTTGGGCAGCGCCTTGGACAGCATGCGCGACATGGCGTCGAAGTCGAACGCATCGCCGAACCCGGCCCCAAGCGCTGCTCTCAGGTGCTTGGCGCTGCGCCCCGCTTCGGAGCGTTCATAATCGGCTTTGAGGATGTCCGACAGTTTCAGCACCACCCGGTCTAGATCCTTGCGGAATCCTTCGCACTTCTGCTTTTGCACCGCGGCCCACGCATGCTGCAACAGGCGCGAGGGCAAGGCAGCGTCGCAGTCCGCCACCTCGCCGTCGATCTTGATCGCGGCGCGGGCGCGGCGCAGGCTGTCTTCGAGCGATTGGTCCGCGCGGTCCGTACCGTTGGCCAGCCGGCCCGCCGCCTTCGCCCAAAGCGCGGACAGCGTCCCGCTGGCGCCGCCCGCGGCGAGCGCGCGGATTTCCTGTTCCAGCCGCAGTACATGCTTCCTGATGCGCTCGCCGTCGTCACCGCGCCCGGCGATGACGAGGGCGTCGTCGATCAGGCCCGACAGCGACTGCACGAACAGTTTATCGGCGCGATCGGCAACCAGCACCAGCGGGAAATCGTAGCGCAACTGGGTGAGCTCGCGGTATCCGGCGAAATGAGCCGGGCGCAAATCCAATCCGTCGACCGCGTCCAGATATTCGTCCGGCCGCCGGCCGGTGAGGAAAAAAGCAACGTGTGCCTGAATGTCCGCTTCCATGTCTTTGTCAACCTGCCTTGCCGGTGAAGTCTGTTTCTATTCGGTTAGGGCGCGCGCGGCGCGCCGGCGCGCTACGCGACTTTTTGTTTCGCTTCCCGCGGCCAGACCGTGTACTTGTCCAGTTCCGCATTGAGCCCCGCCCTGGTCAGATCGGCGGTGTGCAGCTTGTCCGAATGCCGCAGGTTCTCGTAGCACGGAACCTCCGGGTTGCGGTACAGGATCCCGACCGGGATGATATCTGTGCTGGAGGCGATTTCGCGCGCCCGGTCGATATTCAACGGGTCGTGTTCCAACTGATTCTTGTACACGCGCGAGAGGCCCGCGCTCGGCTGCAGGCCGTTCGCGTGGTTGAGCAACTGCACCTTGTTGGGATCATGCAGCCACGGGTCGAGCGACTTGGGCAGCCACTCCGGACAGCGCTGGATGATGCGCACGAACGACAGCCCCTTGTGGTGGTAGGCCGCCTTGACGATGTCAAACAGCACCTCCGGAATCCAATCGGCCGCCTGCGCCACAAAGGAAACGTTCTGCACGCCAAGGGTGACGCTCAGCGGATTCAGGGCTTCGAGGTAGCTGCCGCGCGGGGTGGTATTGCTCTTGGTTCCGATGGGCGAGGTCGGAGAGGCCTGTTTCTTGGTCAGGCCGTAGATCTGGTTGTCGTGTAGGAACACCGTGATGTTCATGTTGTAGCGGATGGCGTGGATCCAGTGCGCGGCACCGATGCTGCAGCAGTCGCCGTCGCCGGTGTTGACGAACACGTCGAGGTCGGGCCGCGCCATCTTGACGCCCTCGGCCACCGGCAGCGCGCGCCCGTGGATGCCGTGGAAGCCGTAGGTTTTCATGTAATGCGGAAAGCGGCTGGAGCAGCCGATGCCGGACACGAACACCGTTTTTTCCGGGCGCAACCCCTCGTCGCGGCACAGCCGCTGCACCGCCGCGAGGATGGCGTTGTCGCCGCAGCCCGTGCACCAGCGCGGCACGCCGCTCTGATAGTCTTCGAGTTCGAAGTGCTCGTCGCACATCTGCAACAGGCACCCGGTGGCGGACATCATGTTCATGGTCTGGTCACCTTTGTCAGTTTTACTTCTTCAGTTTTTCCACCATCACGCGGCGGATGGTGCCGGGCTTGATCGGCTGGCCCTTGACCTCGCTCCAGCAGTCCACGTCGACGAGGTAGCGCGCGCGCAGCAGGATCGCCAGCGACGAGTAACGGCGATTGGTTTCGTCGATGATCTTGTCCTCGGGGCGGTCGCTCCAGTTGCTCTCTATGGTCATGACATTCTTGAACCCCTGCATGATTTCCTTGATCCCCGGCGGCAGGGGCTGCAGGAACTGCAGGTGCATCGACGACACCTTGTGCCCTCCGGCGCGCATGGACTCCACCGCTTCCTCGATCGCGCCCTTGGTGCTGCCCCAGCCGATGACCAGCAGATCGCCCTTGGGGTCGCCGAACACCGGCGGCGCCTTGAGCGTCTTTTGCAGCGCCGCCAGTTTCAGACTGCGCAAGCGCAGGGTCTGTTCGTTGATTTCTGCATCGTAGGCGACGTGGCTGTCGCGGTCATGCGCGAGCCCGGTGAGGGTGTGCATGCCGCCGGGCTGGCCCGGAATGAAGCGGCGCGCAAGGCCGGTGTTCTCGTCCCAGTCGTAGGGCTTTGCCTCTTCTGGAACGGCGCTCTGGTCAATCGGCGGCGCCATCCAGCTTTCGTTGAATACCGGGCGCGGGAACGGTTGCTGCGACGTGGCGAGGCCGGCGTCGGTCAGGACCACCACCACCATGTTGAAGGTTTCGGCGATTTTGCGCGCGGTGATGATCGAGTAGAAGCATTCCTCGATGGTGCCCGGCGCCATCACCACCTTCGGCGCGTCGCCATGGCTGCCGAAAATGGCCGCCATGAGATCGCCCTGCTCCATCTTGGTGGGCTGGCCGGTGCTCGGACCGCCGCGCTGGACGTTGACCACGACCAGGGGAATTTCTCCCATGACCGCAAGGCCGATCGCCTCCTGTTTCAGGGAATAGCCGGGACCGGAGGTAATGGTGACCGTGCACTTGCTCGCGTAGGAGGCGCCGATGGCAAAGGCGCAGGCGGCGATCTCGTCCTCGGCCTGGTGCACGATGCCGCCGACGTTCTCGAACACCTCGGACAGATAGTGCGAGGCCGAAGTCGCGGGCGTGATCGGGTACATGGCGCAAATTTCCATCCCCGATGCAAGCACGCCCAGCGCCAGCGACGTGTTGCCGTTGACCACGAGCTGCGGCTCGCTCGAGCGCACCGCCGGAATGCTGTAGCAAAAATCGAGATTGGCCTCGGCCCACTTGTGCCCGGCCTCGAGCAGCATGATGTTCGAATCGACCACGCTCTGATCCTTCTTGCCGAAAGCGAGAACGATCTGATCCACAGCCAGCTTCAGTTCCAGACTGTAGATGTAGCACAGCATTCCCAGCGCGTACATGTTCTTGCCGCGGCGCGCATCGGCGACTATGGTGCGGCACTCCCGCTCCATCGGAATTTCGTACACTTTGTAACCAGCGGCCGCGAGCTTGTCATGGGCCTCGATGTAGGAGGCCACGATCTTCGGATCGGCGTGGCTGCGCCACATGTCCTCCAGCAGGATGGTGCAGCCGGGCTTGAGTTCTTTCGCCCGCACCCGTCCGAGCAGCACCTGTTCGTTGAACGCCACCACCAGGTCGGTCTCGTCGCCGCCGTTGGTGATGTAGCCCGAGCCGATGCGGATGCGGTTGCCGCTGGCCCCGGCGACGCTGCGCGCCGGCGGGCGGATTTCGGCCGGGATGATTTCGGTGGTCCAGATACCGTTGCCCATCTGCGCGGCAATCGCGCCCAGCGACTGGCCGCACTTTTGCGCGCCTTCGCCGGAATCGCTGATGATTTCGACAATGTGCTGTTTCAGCTTGACCGCCGCTTTCTTGTCCGCGGGCGATCGGGTCTTGTTGACGGGTTTCTTCATCGACTTCTGTATGCTCATTTCGTTCATGGTTTTTCCGTAGCCGCTGCTGAGCGCGCTGTTAAGTAATTATGCCGCCAAGTGGTGGGTCAGGAACCCCCACAAGCCTCAAGCAATGCGCACGCGCGCGAAATTTCGCTCCCTGGTGTCGATTCCGAAAAGTGTGCCTGCGCCGCCCGCTTTCCCGCCGGCATAGGGAAGCGCGGGATCGCGGATGCCGAGATAGGCCTTCATGCTGCGCGCCGCCATGCGGCCCGCGCCCATGGCTTCGATCACGGTCGCCGCGCCGGTAACGATGTCGCCGCCCGCGAACACACCCGCCACCGAAGTCGCGAGGTTCTCGTCGGCACCGATATAGCCCCATTTGTTCAGCTTTAGCTTCGACGTCTGCCCCATGATCGGATTGGCATTGGTGCCGATCGCATATACGATCAGATCGGTGTCGAAATCGAACTCGCTGCCGGCGACCGCAACCGGCCGGCGCCGGCCCGAATCGTCGGGCTCGCCCAGCTCCATGCGCACGCAGCGCATGCCGCGCACGCCGCCCTTGCCGTCGTCCAGCACCGACACCGGATTGGTGAGCCAGTGGAACTCCACCCCTTCCTCTTCGGCGTGATGGACTTCCTCCGCCCGCGCCGGGGCCTCGGTGCGCGAACGCCGGTAAATGCAGTACACCTTCTCCGCGCCCAGCCGTATCGACACGCGCATTGCGTCCATCGCCGTGTTGCCCGCGCCGACGACGGCGACGCGCTTTCCGATCGGCAGCGGCGTGTCGAAGTTTGGAAAATCCCTGGCGCGCATCAGGTTGCAGCGCGTCAGCAGCTCATTGGCCGAGAGCACGCCGTTGAGCGAATCCCCGGGAATATTGAGCATCGTCGGATAGCCGGCGCCGACGCCGACGAATACCGCGTGGAAACCCATCTCGTCGAGCATCTGCTCGATGGTGAACAGGCGCCCGACCAGGGTATTGCATTCGAACTTGACGCCGAATTTTTTCAGGTTGTCGATCTCGGCATCGATCACCGCGTTGGGAAGGCGGAAATCGGGAATGCCGTATCTCAATACGCCGCCCGGCTGATGGAAAGCTTCGTACACGGTGACCTCGCACCCTGCCTTGGCCATGTCCGCCGCGCAAGCCATGCCGGCCGGCCCCGACCCGACGATGCCGACGCGGAACCGGTTGGGCTCGATATAGGGAATGTTGACCCAGCCCTCCTTGATCGCGGTATCGCCGATGAAGCGTTCCAGCCGTCCGATGGCGACCGCTTCGAGCGAGTCGCCGACGGTGCACACGCCTTCGCATTGGTTCTCCTGCGGGCACACCCGGCCGCAAATGGACGGTAGCAGGTTGGTGTCGGTGAGTATGTCGTAGGCGCCGCGGAAATTCTTTTCGCCTATCTTCCGGATGAAACCGGGGATATTGATTCCCACCGGACAGCCGGCGATGCACGGCTCGTCCGGGCACATCAGGCAACGCTCGGACTCGCGCAGCGCGTCCTCCAGGCCGTAGCCGCAGGCGACCTCCTCGAAATTCTTGGCCCGCACCTGCGCATCCTGTTCGCGCATCGGCGTGCGTTCCTGCGGTATCGTTCGTATCGTTTTTTTCTTTGCCATCTCGTTATCCTCAAGCGACTATGCGGGTCTTCACGGAGCACCCCTCAGGGAATACCCCTTTGGCGCCGCAATAGCGCGACCTCAACCATCAAACCGATCTAGCCTCCAGGCGCGTCCTCGAACGGATCCGGCAGCTCGAGCAGTTCACTTTGCGGGGCGCGGCCTCCTGCCAATGTACCCAGCGCATCGAGCGCGCTCGGTCCGACTTGCTTGGTCATGCGGCAGCTTTCCGACCAGCGCTCGTGGGCGGCCTTTTCGTCCTTGGTGTAGCGCTGCAGGCGCCGCATCAGGTCGTCGAAATCGACCAGATGGCCGTCGAAATCCGGCCCGTCGACGCAGGCGAACTTCACCTGATCGCCGACCTTCACCCGGCAGCCGCCGCACATGCCGGTGCCATCGACCATGATCGGATTGACGCTCACCATGGTCTTGATCTTATGCGCGCGCGTGGCATCGGCGCAAGCCTTCATCATTACCGGCGGGCCGATCGCAACGACTTCTTCGATATTGGAATGTCCCGCCAGGGCGACCTTGATGCCGTCGGTGATCATTCCTTTCATGCCTGCCGAACCGTCGTTGGTGCACAAAATGAGTTCGTCGCAGCAGGCGCGGAACTTGTCCTCCCAGAACACCAGATCCTTGTTGCGGAAACCAAGGACCGCGATCACGTATGCGCCGGCTTCCTTGAAGCCGCGCGCCTGGGGGAAAATCGGCGCCACGCCCAGGCCGCCGCCCACGCACAACACCTTTTTCGCGTGGCTGATCGGGCTGGGTACGCCCATCGGGCCGACCATCGCGTAGAGCGAGGTTCCGACCTGGCATTCTAGTTGCATCTGCTTGGTCGTCTTGCCGACCGCCTGGATCACCAGCGTGATGGTTCCCTTCTTGCGGTCGAAGTCGGCGATGGTGAGTGGGATGCGCTCGCCCTGCTCGTTCAGCATGACAACCACGAATTGCCCCGGCTTGGCGGCCTTGGCCATCAGCGGATGGCGTACCTCAAGCAGGTAGGTGACATCGGAGAAATCCTCTCGTGCCACGATTTCGAAATTGGACATTGCAGTCGCCTTCATATCGGGCCAATCCTGGCCGTCTTAGCTATCGGGGTATTTTGGTGTTCGGGGGCATCCGCACGCCCGCCGTCTTTTGCGCCGCTGACGGCCTCATCAAGACCTGCGCTCGGCTTGACGGGACTCGATCCAGGGCATTTCCAGCAGCCTGCGCCGCGCACGGGCAGCCATGCCGATTCCCCCGGATGCATGATTCAAACCAATATCATTCAACGTGTATTCCACCAACGGGACGGAGCAAGTATCTTCCCGCTGGCCCCGGGATGTCTTGACCTAGATCAAACACCGGGATGGGCGATAGAGCGGAGCGGAAGAATTCTCCGCACAGGATTTTTCGACTCAAGCCAAAACTGATCACTGCCGCGCATTCACTGCCGCGGGTACTTGGCTACAAGCGCCTTGAACCGCTCGTGTTCGCGATACTTGTTGATATCGACCTCTTGGTCGATCCACAACAGAGTTTCGAGCGTTCGCACCCGAAGGGCATGTTCTAGCGCCTCGAAAAATTCTTGCTCGCGTTCGGCCACGGCGTAGAACCACGCAAGATTGGCCGCGAAACGGTCGGCCCCCAACTGATCTTTGATTGACTCGAAGCGCCGCAGCCCCTCCTGCCGCCGGCCCGCGTGTATCAGGTAACCGGCGATCACAAACTCGATGTTGGCAAGTTCGTCCTTGTCCCGGCTGATGGTTCTGGCCTTCTCAAGGGACCGCAGGGCGAGATCGAGCCGCTGGTCGTTTTTTTGCATGATGGCGAGATCGTAGAGAGCGCCGGCCGTGGCCGGTCCGAGTGCGACCACCTTTTCCATGGAAAGGCGCGCATTGGGGAAGTCCTTCAGCGCGCGGTAGACACGCGACAAGATTTCGAGGACTGTCCGATCTTCCGGTCGCATCATCTGCGCTTGCTGCAAGGTTTCCTTTGCAAGTTCGTAGTGCCGCTGTCTGTATTCCGACCACCCGAGCGATACATACTTGTCGAACATTCCGCGGTCTGCCGGCTGAAGGGATGCTCTGATGTGCTGACTTGCGTCGGCATAGCGCCGCTCATAGATGGCGCTGAGCCCTTTCTGATAGGAGGCAGGCGTCGTCTGCGCCCCCGACGCACGAATTGCGCGGTCGACGTCCTCCGGCGGCAAGCCTATCGTCTTTGCCTGCTCTTCCAGAACCGCCCGCCGCTGTGTTTCCGAAAGCGCACTTCGTTGTTCCAACTCCTTCGTTATCGTCGCGTGGTTGATGCGTTCCGTTGTTGCTGCGAGTGCTTTGCCGTTGCGCAGGATTTCTTTGTTTTTCGTATCAGTCAGCCACACCGGATGGACGCAGTTCGGAGCGTTTTCAAAGCACGGAACTATGACTTCGCCGTTCCATGGAGATACGAACATCAGCTCTTTGCCGCCAGGGCTATTGGCGATCAGCAGCTTCACCGGGCTGCCGGGCTTGGTGTCGCCACCAAGCCGGATGCGCGTCTTGCCTAAATCGTCCGTGGGCGGCCCCATTCCCCCGTCCCCCATCGTCGTCAGCACCAAGCCCTTCAACGGCCGGTCCGCCAGCGTCGATGCCTTCAGAACGAGCACGCCCCGCTCGGCGCACGCCGTGCCGCAGCGCGCGCTGGCGATCACGAATAGCACACCAAGCGCAATCCATCGCATTTCAATCTCCTGATTGCTTCTTCCGAAGCATCACGACAAGCGGATCGTCCCCTGCTAGATGCGAAAGCTGCGAGGAGACATAGCCATCCTTTTGGACGTGGACGAGCACGTGCTGCCCCGACGCAGCGTGGGCAGGCAGTTCGAAGCCGCCGTTGTCGGACGTGACGATCATTTCGCCTGCATAACCTGCCACCATTACACGAGCACCGCCCAATGTTGCACCCTCTTCGTTCTGCACGAACCCCCGCACCCGCGCCGGTTTGACCTTTTCCAGCGGAACCGTCACCGCCATGGCCATGCCGGTGTCGGCGCCGAGGACGATTTCCCGGCTCCCGGCCAGAAACGCGTTTGGCTGCTCGGCGAAAACGGTGAACTTCCCCGTAGCGGGCTTGCTAGCGACGGGGATGTCGAACTCCCATCCACCGGCGACCTTCTTCGCTTCGCCACCAATAGTCGACCAGACTTTGGCGTCTTCCACCGGGGTTTGCCCGGGACCGACGACGGTAACCCGGATCCGGTAGACCGACGCAACCGGCGGAACAACGAACACCGAAACAATGATGGGCACAAGGCCAAGAAATGTGATCGCGGCCGCGCAAATCCACATGATCTTTCGCGTTGCCGCATTCGGCTTAATGACAAGCAAGCTGACGATCACCACGAGCGCGGCGATGGCGAACGCGGCCAAGCTCCATGGCGTGGTGACTTTTGAACTAGCCTGGATCAGCTGCGCGATTGCAGAAGCATCCTGCGCATGCGCCGAGCCTGCGCTGGTCAGGAGCGCCATCGACATTCCCAGTGCCCCGAACGTTGGCATCGAAAACCTATCGGTTGCTAGCCCAATGACAAAGCATAATTATCCTGCAGAAGGATATCTAGCGCTGCCGGCAGCGTCCTGCGCAGCCGCGCCGGTAACCCACTACAGCCAAGGACTCGCTTGTCGGGCCCCAATCCTGTCCTCGCAACCGAGGCCGCCTCTGTCGCGACGGCGCAGCGTTACTGCTTCTTTTCATTGTGTCGCTTTACCGTTTTCAACATTTCCACGGGAGAGAAATCATCGGTGAGAATCTTCGCATTTGGTTCGCTCCGAACGTCTTTGCGAGCTTTGACCAGCTCGTTCAAGTCATATTTTAATCGGAGTTTTGCTTGCGTCGCGGAGGCCAAACGAGAAAGCTCGATCTGCGGCAACCTGGTTCCCGAGTAGCCGATCAAAACGATGTTCCCGCCTGCTTCGACGGCATCCACGCTGTCGAAGACGGTCTTCATCGTTGCGAGAGCGCTATCAAAGAACAAGGTTGTGGGCTCGACGTTTTGCGCTACTACTCCACCTTCACGCAACCGCGACTTTACCAACCTGTAGAATTCCTGTGTTGTAAGATGAAAAGGAACAAACGGGCCACGGTACGCATCGAGCAGGACTAGATCGAACTTTTCCTTGGTCCGCGCCAGAAAGACTCGCCCGTCTTGGTTGTGAATACGCAAGCGGTCAGTAGAGTTGACGCCGAAGTACTTGCTCGCAAGGGCAATTACCGCGGGATCGAGTTCGGCGACGTCCGCGATAACACCAGGAAGACTTCCTATGAGGTAACTGATTGTCCTGCCCCCGCCCAATCCGACGAGAGCAATTCGCTCCACTTTACCCTGATGAAAGGCCAATGCGGAAGTCATGTATCGGGTGTAGGTAACGACAAGCTCTCCCGGTCTCGATAGGTCCATCACCGACTCGGTATATCGATTCGCACGATATCCGAAATTCAGTGAAATGAATGGCCCCTCCTTTTGCACGAAAATGGTGTTGTACTCGGATTCGACTTTTTCCAGAAGACCATCACGCTGAATCAAGCTCGGCTGCGGCTGTGCCGCCGCCTGTCTCGCGCCGAATGGCCCGGCAAGCGCCGACAGGAGAAGCACGGCGAGAAGTACGGATGAACGTTGCGCGTGGGAAGCTTGGGGGTGGTTCGTGCCGAGTTTCCAAAAAACAACACCCATGACGATGCTGATTCCAGCGAGAATTGCGTAAATCGACTTTACGCCCAGGCTGGGGATGAAGAAAAAACTGGTGCCAAGGGTTCCGATGATGCTACCCGCGGTGGTCAATCCGGAAAGGCGCCCGGATATTGTTCCGGAATGGTCCTTACGGTCCAATATCAGGCGGATGCAGTAAGGGGAAACGGCGGCGAGACTGGCCGCCGGGAGGCACGCAAGGGTAAGTGCGGCGAGCAGCGCTGCATATCTAACGTCTTCGATCGAGTCCAAAATTCGGTTGATGAACACTTCCCCGTAGACTGGAACAATCATTACGAAAATCGCCGACGCAACGAACAATCCCGCTACGATGCGCCCGCTTGGATTTCGATCCGCAGCCTTGCCTCCCAGCACGTAGCCGAGAGTCATCCCGGTCAGAAAAATCGA
>JACRAS010000255.1 GCA_016234705.1 Betaproteobacteria bacterium
AAGGCGCAACGGCCGTGGACCCCGGTGGTGATCATCACCGGCTATGGCACCGACGCCGCCGAAGCCCGTGCCAAGGCCGCGGGCGTCTCGGGCTTCATGCACAAACCGCTGTCGCCCGAGATGATCGAAGGCAGCGCCCGCGATGCCCTGGCGGTACCCGCAGTCGCAGCGAATGTGGTGGTGTTGCCGGTCGCTGCCGAAGCCCCCACGGCAGAAGCAGCCAGCGTCGGTAGCGTATTGAAGAACATCGCGCTGTTCTTTGCCGCGCCGTTCATTGGCTTGGCCTACATCATCGTATTTCCGTTCGTCGGCTTCGGCATGATTGCCGTGTTCGCTGCCCGCGCCGCAGCAAAAAACGGAGCGATTAAGGCCGTTGCGGTGGCTCTCAAGCATGTCGCGATGGTGATGGCAGCGCCGATTTTCGGGCTGGTCTACATCGTCCTCTTCCCCTTCATCGGTTTGGCGCTGTTGCTGTGGATGGCGGGCAAGGCGGCGGTGGCGTCAGTCAAGAGTTAAGTGCGCATGGTAACTGGGCCCTCGTCCGAACGACGGGCGAGGGCTGAGGCCGGAGGGAAATTCCCCCCGGCTCTTTTTTGTTTGGCGACGGCGCCAATGGTTTTCGCGTCAGCGCCGCCTGTATAGCAATAGCATGCGCCGGAAAACCGAACTAACCGATTGAAGATACTGAATATTCAGATCGATCATCCGCCGCCGTGTACAAAATAATTATACTTTAGCCACGCCGACGACCCGTTCGCCGCGCCGCTATCGAAGTCTAAGTAATGGAAATCATTATTATATTCACGACAAGCCGAGGCTTGGCACGGCCCTTGCCATTAGGAAGATACGAAGAAGAACCAAACAAAAGCCTCGCTGAGGCCGAAAAAATAGGAGTGAGCCATGACCGCACTGCGCAAAACCCTCCTCGTCGAGGAAGAGCCCCTGGTCGCCACCGCGGTCGCACGGGCGCCTGCTGCCAAGCTTTATGTCGTGACCGCCAAGGCACCGGCGGAAGCCGCTGCAGCGGCCCCGGAGCCTGCTGGCACTATCAAGAACATCGCCCTCTTCTTGGTCGCGCCCTTCATCGGCCTGGCCTACATCGTTGCGATGCCGTTGGTCGGCCTCGGCCTTCTGGCCGTGCTGGCGGCGCGCGCCGCAGCCAAATTCACAGCCGTGCGGACGCTCGCCGTCGCGCTGAAGCATATCGGCTTGCTGCTCGCGGCGCCGATGATCGGACTGGCCTATGTCGTCTTCTTCCCGGCGCTCTGCCTGGCCTTGCTGGCCTGGACCGGCGGCCGGGCCGTGGCGGGCATGCGCTAGATCAATGCCACGCCGGTGGAAATGTCCCAGATAAAGTCAAAGACGCGATAAGCATCCCGGGGGGTTAATGACCCCCCGGATCATTGTTGAAACCTACGCTGCCATGGGGGCAATGATGGATCGCTACAGCACCCTGCGCAAAATTACCCGCGCGTTCCTGTGCAACAGCCTCGCGATCGCGGCCGTCGCCGCAGCGCTTGCCCTCCTGCCTGCCGCCACGCCGACTTTGGCCGCCGACGAAGCACCATCGGCCGCCGACCAGAATTGTCTCGGCTGTCACGGCAGCGCCGGCATGGAGAAGAAACTGGCGGACGGCGACGTCCTACCCCTGCATGTGGCGGCCGACCTGTACGGCAAGTCGGTCCACCGTCCTAATGGCTGCGCCAGCTGTCACACCGATGTCGATCCCACCGCGCATCCGCCCAGCAAAAAGGAAATCAAGAGCGCGCGCAGCTATGCCATCGCCGCGAACGAGCCCTGCAAGGCCTGTCATGCCGAAAAGTTCAAGCAATGGGATAGCAGCATCCACGCCGCGCTGGTGCGCAATGGCAATCCGGCGGCCCCAACATGCACGGGCTGTCATAACCCGCATACGGCGATCAAGGGCGCGGCGACGAAGATCGAGCAGACGCCCTGCCAGAATTGCCACAAGGATATTTTCACAGCCTATCTCGGCAGCGTCCATGCGAAATCCCGGCTCAATTCCGCCGCGAGTTTCGCGCCGACTTGCTCGGACTGCCACAGCGCTCACGAGGTGAAACCAATCTCGCTCGGCGAGAGTCCGGCCGCTGCCTGCCTCGGCTGTCACGCCGGCGCGCTCGAGTCTCACAAGAAATGGTTGCCCAATGCGGGCTTGCATTTCGAGGTCGTGTCCTGTTCCGCCTGCCACAACCCCGACGCACAGCGCAAAGTCGATCTCATGCTGATCGATAGTCAGGCGAAGGTGCGAGGGACCGAACAGATTGGCGTGCCGCTGTTCGATGCCAGCACTCGTTCAGACGGCAACGGCATCGACGCGCAGACGCTGTGGAACTTATTGCAAGCGCTCAATCGCGGCGACGCAGCCGGCAAGACGATCGTGCACGGCCGCCTGACGGTTCGCACCGGTCCGCAGGCGCATCAACTTACCGCCAAGAGCGCGGCGCTCAGCGACTGTCGGACCTGCCATCGCCAGGGCTCGGAGGCGTTCGAGAGCGTGACCATATCGCTGGTCGGGCCGGACGGCCGACGCGTGGGTTATGGCGCAAATACCGACGTGTTGAGTTCGGCAATCTCGATCAACTCGGTACACGGCTTCTATGCGATCGGCGGCACCCGAATCATACTCCTCGATATCCTGCTGATCTTGGCCATTCTCGGCGGCCTTGCCGTTCCCATTGGGCACCTGTTCTTGGGCTGGTTTTTCAAGCGTTTCGGCTATTATCACCCGCATAACGGCCACAGCGCTGGGCCGCAAGGCGGCGATGGCCCAAAGGCGGCATAGGAACTGCACCATGACAAGACTTTATATCCACCCGCTGCCGGTCAGGATCTGGCACTGGACCAATGCCGTCGGTTTCATCCTGATGATCCTGACGGGTATGCAGATCCGTTACGTCGGGCTGATCGATGTTGTGTCGTTCAAGACGGCGGTTACCGTGCACAATTTCGTCGGTTTCGTCCTGATCGCCAATTTTTTCGTGTGGTTGGTGTTCTATTTAACCTCCGATCGAATCAGGGCCTATCACTCGGAACTCAACCCGAAGAAGCATTTCATCGGCAGCATGCGGCAGATTTATTACTACGCCTTCGGAATCTTCCGGGGCGAGCCCAATCCGTTTCAGGTCGGCATCTACCGCAAGTTCAATCCGCTGCAGAGCATGTTCTACCAGATCATCATGATGCTCTGCCTGCCGCTGCAAATCTATACCGGCATCCTGCTGTGGGACCTGAAACGGTTTTCAGCGCAGGTCGATTTCTTCGGCGGCGTGCGCGTGATCGACACCGTGCACGTGCTGATCTTTATCGTCTTCGTGTTCTATATGTTCGTGCACGTCTATCTGGGCTCGCTCGGTCACACCCGCACCACGCATTTCAAGGCGATGCTGACCGGCTA
>JACRAS010000256.1 GCA_016234705.1 Betaproteobacteria bacterium
GTGGACCGCGGCGCATCTGAAGCTGCCGATCATCTACGTGATCGTGAACAACCGCAGCTACCGCATCCTCAAGGAACGGCTGGTGTCCATGCGTGCCACCGATCGCTTCACCGGTATGGACCTGCGCGATCCCGACATCGATTTCACCGGCCTCGCGCGTTCGCTCGGCATGCCGGCCGAGCGCGTCACCAATCCCGAGGGCATCGTGCCTGCGCTGCGCGCGGCATTGCAGGCCGGCAGCCCGCGTTTGATCGAGGTGATGGTTGCGGATGGTTTCGGGAGTTGACAAGGAACTATACGTGGTGACTTAAATCGCGTCCCCGTTGTTGCAGAGTTGCGATGTTGCGCGGACGAGAAGCCGTCCGCGCGGATCGTCGATTGCGCACGGATGAATGCCACATCCGTGCGAAATCGACGATCTTGTATAAAAGCCACCCCAAACCGCCCTTGCTTTTATCCATAACCGCGTTTTCTGTACGGATGTGCTTTTTATCCGTACAGAAAACGCGGTTGGCGCGCGCGAGCGCGCAATGGCCGCTCTTGGCATGCGACGGCATTTAAGACGCCGTATATAAAGGTAGAATTGCAGCTCTGTCACAGGTTCAGTCAGAAGGTTGCTCACATGTCCAAATTCGCTCTCGGCCAGTCCGTCACCCGCATCGAAGACGCCGCGCTGGTGCAAGGCACCGGCCGCTATACCGACGATTTCGAGCTCCCCGGCGCGGCACACGCCTACATCCTGCGCTCGCCGCATGCGCACGCGAACATTGTGCGTATCGATACCGCCGGCGCGCGCCGAGCGCCCGGCGTGCTGGCGGTGTTGACCGGCGCGGACGCCGCGGCCGACGGCCTGGGCGACATTCCCTGCATCATCCCGGTAACCAACCTCGACGGCACGCCGCGCGCCGACACGCCGCGGCCGGTGCTGGCAGGCAAGCGCGTGCGCCACGTTGGCGATCCGGTCGCGCTGGTGGTGGCCGAGACCCTGGCGCAGGCCAGGGACGCGGCTGAACTGGTCGAGATCGAATACGAGCCGCTGCCGGCTGCGGTGGACACCCGCGGCGCGACGCAGGCCGGGGCGCCGCGAGCCTGGGAGCACATCGAGAATAATCTTTGCTTTGACGTTGGCGGAGGTAAGAGCAAGGCCGCAGTCGACGCTGCATTTTTGGGCGCTGCCCACGTCACCCGGATCGAGCTCATCAACAACCGCGTCATCGCCAATCCGATCGAGCCGCGCGCGGCGCTGGCGGATTTCGATTCCGTTAGCGGGCGCTCGACCCTGTACACCCCGAGCCAGGGACCGCACTTCATTCACGGCCAACTTACTGAGGCCGTGCTCAAGATCGGCAAGGAGCAGTTGCGCGTGATTTCGGGCAAGGTCGGTGGCGCCTTCGGCATGAAAATCTTCCTGCATCCGGAGCAGCCGCTGGTGGTCTGGGCCTCGCGCCGGCTGAAGCGCGCGGTGCGCTGGACCGGCGATCGCGGCGAGGGCTTCGTCTCCGATGTGCAGGGCCGCGACAATTTCTCCATCGCCGAGCTCGCGCTGGACGCCGATGGGCACTTTCTCGCGCTGCGCGTGACCACCTGGGCCAACATGGGCGCCTATCTGTCGAACTACGCGCCCTACATTCCGCAAGGGGCGGTGTCCGTGCTCTCGGGCGTGTACCGCATCCCGGCGATCTACGCCAACATCCGCGGCGTGGTCACCAACACCGTGCCGGTGGACGCGTACCGCGGCGCCGGTCGCCCCGAAGCGATCTATCTGGTCGAGCGCATCGTCGATGTGGCGGCGCGCGAGCTGGGACTTGCGCCGGATGAGTTGCGCCGGCGCAATTTCATCAAACCCGCCGACATGCCCTACCAGACTCCGGTCGAGAGCCGCTACGACTCGGGCGATTTTGCCGCGGTGATGGCACGCGCCATGGAAAAGGCCGACTGGGCGGGTTTCGCCGCGCGTCGCGATGAGGCCAGGCGACGCGGCAAGCTGCGCGGCATCGGCATGGCCATGTACATCGAGCGCTGCGGCGGGAGCTTCGGCGACACCGTCATCCTCAAGGTCGATCCGGAGGGCAGCGTGACGCTGATTTCCGGCATGCAGGACAACGGCCAGGGGCACGTCACCACTTTCGTGCAATTGCTGTCGGACAAGCTCGGGCTGGACGCGAGCCATATCCGCGTGGTGCAGGGCGACACCGATGTCGTGCCGTCGGGCTTTACCGGCGGCTCCCGCTTCCTCGCCATCGGCGGCGTCGCCGCCATGAGCGCCGCGGACGAGGTGATAGCGCAGGGCAAGAACGCGGCGGCGGGCCTGCTGGAGGCGGCCGCGGCCGACGTCGAGTACGGGGACGGCGAATACCGCATCGCCGGCACCGACCGCGCGGTGTCGCTGTTCGAGGTGGCGCGGGCCACCCAGGGGCTGCAAGCCACGCACACGCGCACCCCCGAAGCGTTCACCTATCCCAACGGCTGCCACATCTGCGAGCTTGAAGTCGATGCCGATACGGGCGTCGTGCGCATCGCGCGCTACAGCATCGTCGATGATTTCGGCCGCGCCATCAATCCGCTGCTGCTCGAAGGCCAGGTGCACGGCGGCACGGTGCAGGGCATAGGCCAGGCGCTGCTCGAACTCGGGTTGTACGACGCGGAGTCGGGGCAACTGCTCACCGGTTCGTTCATGGACTATGCAATGCCGCGCGCCGACGACGTGCCGGCGTTCGACTGCGGTTTCCATCACATTCCCTGCGCCAGCAATCCGCTCGGCGTGAAGGGCGCGGGCGAGGCCGGCGCGGTCGGCGCGCCGCCGGCGGTGATCAACGCCGTGGTCGACGCGCTCTATGCGCTCACCGGGATGAAGCACATCGACATGCCGGCAACGCACGAGAAGCTGTGGCGCGCGCTGCGCGCTTTCTGACGCCGACGGCATGGGTCAGGTCCTGGTTCAGCAATGCCTCAACCGGTTGCAGGGACTGCGCCAGGTCTCCGAAACACACCTTGAATCGGTGGCGCGCGAAACCTTCAAGACCTTTTGAAGGGCCGGGCGCGCCGCCTGGATCCATTGGGGCCGGTCGTTTGCACGCGCCGGAAATATGGGTGTATCGTGGTGCTCGTCTGTCCGGAGGCCGCGGGCGGCGCATTGCGGGAAGAAATCCCGGCCTATTACGATTTATAGAGAGGAGAATCTCATGCTAAGAGCTGCGTTACGCACTCTTGCGGCACTGGTGACGACCTTGATTCTGGGGGCTGCTCCTGGGGTCCGGGCGGCCGAGCCGATTCAATTGGATTTTGGCAATTGGGTGCCTAGTACCCATCACCTGTCGGTCAATGCCTTCGAACCCTGGAAAAAAATGGTGGAGCAAAAAACCCAGGGCCGTGTGAAGGTGAACGTCCATCACGGCGGCGTGCTGGGGACATCCAAGGCGGCGCTGGACGATGTCAAGGGCGGCGTTTACCAGGTAGGTTTAATGTGTACGGCGTATTACTACGATACGCCGCTTTTCAAGCTCACCGTCGGCGAACTTCCCTTTGCCATTTCCGGTTCCATGGTTGGCACTAAGGTGATGACCGAGTTTGTGGATAAGCACGCCAAGGATGTTTTCGACAAGCTCAACATCAAGAATGTGGGGGTTTTTTCCAGCGATCCCTATGTGCTGATGAGCGCCAAGCCGATCCGGCGGATCGAGGATCTAAAAGGCATGAAACTACGCGCGGCTGGGAAAGGCTGGGTGCAGATCGCCAAGGACGGGGGGGCTGTGTCGACGCCAATGCTACTTGAGGTGGCCTATAGGGCGGTGGTGCGCGGTACTATCGATGCAATGCAGACCACCCTTGGCAGTGCGTTGGTTTTCATTTATTACGAACCCGCTCCCTATGTA
>JACRAS010000259.1 GCA_016234705.1 Betaproteobacteria bacterium
CTGCGGCGTTTCGCCGAACGGCCGCACGTGCACGAAGGGTTCCTTCGCGTAGTACTTTAAAAGTATCGCGTGAAGGTCCTCCTCCGTACGGCCGCGCTTGCCCCGCACCTAGATGGTCGAGAGAATCCCCCGGTTCATCGGCACCAGATGCGGGGTGAAGGTGACGATCACTTCCCGCCCGGCGGCCAGCGAAAACTCCTGGTCGAGCTCGGCCATGTGCCGGTGATGCCCCACCCCATAGGCGTGGAAGCCTTCCGACACTTCCGAGAACAGCATGGCCTCCTTGGCCGCCCGTCCGGCCCCGGTCATGCCCGACTTGGCGTCGACCACGATCTCGTCGAGGTCGATGGCCTTGGCCTTGATCAGCGGCGTGAGCGGCAATTGCGCGCAGCTCGTATAGCAGCCGGGGTTGGCGACCAGCCGCGCCTTCTTGATCTCACGCCGATGGATTTCGCAAAGGCCGTAGACCGCCTCCTTTTGCAGTTCGGGTGCGTGATGCTCGTGGCCATACCATTTGGCGTAAGCGGCGGTGTCGTGCAGCCGGAAATCGGCCGACAAATCGACGACCTTGGTGCTAGGGGCCTGCGCCAGCAGTTCCTTGAGCACCTTCTGCGTGGTGGCGTGCGGCAGCGCGCAGAACGCGACGTCAAGCACGGCCTTGGCCCAGTCAAGCCCCTCGATGGCGACCAGTTGCGGCAGTACGAACGGCGAGAACTGCGGGAACACGTCGCGCATCGCCTTGCCGGCGCTGCGCTCGGCGGTGAGCAGCACGATCTCCGCGCGCGGATGCCGCAACAGCATGCGCACCAGCTCGGAGCCGGTATAGCCGGAGGCGCCCAACACGCCGACTTTCGCTTTTGTGGCCATGAATCGATCCTCATCCAGAGTCTTAAAGGACTACCGGAACAAGGCCAACAGCGCGGGGGATATAGGGGGAAAAGTGCCGCGGCCTCTGGTCCGGCGGCACGGGGAGTTCTAGACGCGCAAGCGTGTCCGTGCCGTGGCGATACGGCGGCGGCAAAGCGCTGGTGCGAAAAGCGTCGTCATGGGCGCGATATAGGCCCGCCGCCGGCAATGGTCAAGATTCCCGTGCCGAGTGGCGCCGCCAGCGCCGGGCGATAGCCCTGAAAAGCTCGGCATGCTGCGCGGCTGTCTTGTCCCAATCGAAATCGCCCGCGCGGCACCGCACCATGGCATTGCGATACAGCAGCAGACTGTAGTGCTCCTGCGGCCGAGCGACCATGGCGACCCGTAACCCGTCCATGCTGGATTTCCCTATAACGCATGCAAGCCATCCAATTCGGAGGACGAGTCCCTTCAGCGCATCGCGGCTTCGTCGTTGGTAACGTTAAACTGCATACACGGAATCGTCGCCGCCGAGGGCTCGGATTTGCGCCGACACCATTTGAGTGACAAGTTGCTCGAAACTGGTTTTAGCAGCCCAACCGAATACATTTCGTAGCTTCGTCGTGTCGGCGCAGGTATAGCGGTTGTCGATTTTACGGAACAATTCCGGATCGATTTGGACATGCTCGGTCCAATTGCAGCCGACGGCTCGGAAAGCGATCTCGCAAAACTCCTGGATGGAGTGGCTTTGACCGGTCCCTATGACGTAGTCGTCGGGCGTCGAATGTTGCAGAAGCATGTGCATCGCTTCGACATAATCGCCGGCAAAGCCGAAGTCCCGTTTCACGCCGAGGTCACCCAGATAAAGCTTGCCGTCCGAGACGATCGGCCGCCCGCCTTCCTCCCGTGCGGGCGTTTCTGTCATACCGAGGGCTATGGCGGCGGCGGCGTATGCGATTTTCTGCGATACGTATTCCAGTGGCCGGCGCGGGCTTTCGTGATTGAACATGATGCCGGAACATGCGTACAGGCCAAACCGCTCTCGATATGCCCCGACAATGCGATGCGCATAAAGTTTCGCAATCCCATAAGGCGTTTTCGGCATGCATTGGGTTTGTTCGTTCTGACAAAGGGGCAAGCTGTTGTCGAATATTTCCGAGGATGTCGCTTGAAAAAGACGGCAACGCGGCAGGTGCGTGACCAGCAATTCACAAATCTGCGCGGGCACCAGAGCGTTCACCTCGGCCGTCTCCCGTGGAACATTCCAGGACTGCGTCGGTCGCGAGATGGACGCTAGATTGTAGATTTCATCGGGGGCGAGGCCCAGAATCAGCCGCTCGAGAAACTTCGTATCGGTCGGATTCCCAATATGCCAATGAACGCCATCGCCCTGCCGATCCGGAGCCCCAGGGCGGCGCGACTGTGCGTGCACTGCATAACCATGCGTGCGCAGCAGATCGATCAGGTAGTATCCATCCTGACCCGAAGCGCCCGTTATCAACGCGAGTTTTGCCAAAAGACGGCTCCTGCCGACTTGATCGAAGCGGCATTATGAACGGATTCGTGATGACGAGGATGAAGAATGTGCGCGTCTGTAATCCGGTGGTACTGCGGAAGCTAAGCCCGTGCCGTGGCGCTTTGCTGACGGCCACGCTGCATGGTCATGTGCGGAGCGGCAGCGGCTGCTCGGCCAGCATCGCCTTGGCCACCACCGCGCGCGCCAGCGCCGGATCGATCCCGTGGACGGCGAGCATATCCTTGCAGTCGGCCACGATGGCGTCGGCGTCCTGCATGATTTTCAGCCGCTTGAAGTGGTCGGCGTGATGCAGGCCCATACTGGCGCCGACGATGTCGAGAATATTGACGACGCGGAACGGCCAATCGCGCTCATGCGCGCACAGTTCGCGATGATCGACGTGATAGATCGCGACCAGCGCGTCGATGCCGGCGGCTGCCGCCGCTTCCAGCTCGGCAAGCTGGAGCCCACGCTTGTAGTCGGGCAGCGCGTTGAGCGCATTGCTCATCAGCCCGACCGCCGGCTGATTGAGATCGACGATCTCGATGCCCGGCACCATGCGCAGCAGTTCGATGCCGGCTTCCACCACGCCCTTGACGCCCGGATGCTTGTGCAGCGCGATGCGCATCGGCACCGGCGTTTTCAACATGGGCCGCAAATCGTCGAAGCGCGTCTTGAGGAATAGCATGAACGGCGTCATCTCGAACGGCCGCGCGCCGCGAATTTTCTCGATGGTCGGAATCGTCGTCTCGGTGAACTGCACATGGCAGCTCGCGCACCAGGAGATCACGCCGGTCTTGCCCTCGGCTAGTTTGTCGAGCGAGCTGGTGGCGGCGCGGCCGGAGACTTCGGTATCGCCGGTGCGCAATTGCACGACGCCGCAGCAATGCGTCGGCCCGCCCATGACTTTGTAGGTAACGCCGAGCGCGTCCATGATGTCGAGCGCGGTGAGCGCCATGTGCGGGGTCTTGAGCACGTTGCAGCCGGTGTAGAACACGAAATCCGGGCGCTCGCCCGGCTTGGCGGTAGCACCATGATCGAGCCGGTCGTTCACCTGCTGGCCGAGCCGCGTCAGTTCGGCGTCGGAAAGCTGCATGCGCGCCAGCACATTGACGCCGTCGGCGACGGCGTGGAAGTTTTCGATGCCTTTCCTGCGTCGCTCGCGCAAGTCGGATGACCGCTGCGCCAGCGTCACACGCGTCATCGCCAGTAGAAAGCGCGGATTGATGCCCTCGGGACAGGCCGCGATGCAGTCGCCGGTGAGCGCGCAGCCGGTCGCCCAGGCTTTCGCCGCCGGCGCAGCCGCGCCCCCGCGCAGAATGTCGATTACACCGGAGATCACGTCTTTTGGCGCGGCATTGCCGACACCGGCCGGCGCGATGACCGGGCAGATCTCCACGCACTTGCCGCAACGCGTGCAGGCGTCGAGCATGTCGCCCGTGCGCGCGGCCAAGGCCATTTCAAAGGCAGTTTCCGGCATCGTTCGATTCCGCATCGGCGTATCCTAGCTGGATGCGCCCGCTCCGGCCAGCGACCGCCACAAAAGAAGAAGGCCGCGCAGGGCGGCCTTCTCCGGAACCGTGCAATGCGCTCTACAGAACTGGCATCCAAGGAGCTGGAACCAACCGATAGTTTGTGCCGTCCTTCTCGACATAGCCGAGCGAGGGGAACGGGAAGTGGAAGCCGGCGATGAGCGTCTTTTCCGCCGACGC
>JACRAS010000257.1 GCA_016234705.1 Betaproteobacteria bacterium
AGGCCACCGCCAGATAGGTCTTGCCGGTGCCGGCCGGGCCGATGCCGAAGCTAATGTCATGCTCTAGGATGTTTTTCATGTACTCGACCTGGCGCGGGGTGCGCCCGTGCAGGTCGGGCTTGCGCGTGAGCAGGGCCGGGGCTTCCGCATCCGCGCTGGGTTGGCGGACTTCCACCAGGCCAAGCTGCACGTCGTCAATGGTGAGGCTGCGTTTGGCCTGGTTGTAGAAGCGCTCCAGCACTTCGGCCGCGCGCGCGGTCTGCCGCGGATGTCCTTTCAGCACGAAGCGCTCGCCGCGGCGCGAGATGGTGATGTCGAGCGCGATTTCGATCTGGCGCAAGTTCTCATCGAACGCGCCGCACAAAGTGGCGAGGCGCTGGTTGTCGACCGGGGACAGCGTGACTTCTACCGGTTTGGGCTTCATTGCCTGACGCGTGCTTCGCCGTCGGCTTCGGTAACGCGGACTTCCCCGGCCGTTTGTGGAACGCGGTATTCGCCGTCCGATGGTGGAGCGTGGCATTCGCCATCCGATGGTGGAACGCGGCATTCGCCGCGTAGGGAGTGCGACAGCGCCGCGGTGATGGTGATGTCGACCAGGCGGCCGACGAGCTCGGCCGGACCGGCGAAATTCACCATGCGGTTGCTGCTGCTGCGACCGCAAAGCTCGCCCGGATTTTTTTTCGCCGCGCCCTCGACCAGAACGCGCTGGGTGCTGCCGACCATGGCATTGCTGATCGCGCTCGCCTGCCGCTCGATCAGCGCCTGCAATCGCGCCAGGCGTTCCTGCTTCACCTGCTGCGGCGTATCGTCGGCGAGTTCCGCCGCCGGCGTGCCCGGCCGCGGGCTGTAGAGGAATGAGTAGGAATCGCCGAAGCCGATTTCGGCGATGAGCTTCATGGTCGCTTCGAAGTCGCGTTCGCTTTCGCCGGGGAAACCGACGATGAAGTCGGACGAAATCGCAATATCGGGGCGCGCGGCGCGCAGCCGCCGGATGATGGACTTGTATTCCAGCGCGGTGTAGCCGCGCTTCATCGCCGCGAGCACCCGGTCCGAGCCCGACTGCAGCGGCAGGTGTACGTGGCCCGCCAGATTGGGGATGCGAACATAGGCGTCGATCAGGCGCTGGGTGAATTCCTTGGGATGCGAGGTGGTGTAGCGGACGCGTTCGATGCCGGGAATTTCGGCGACGTATTCCAGCAGCAGCGCGAAGTCGGCGCTGTCGCGTGAGCCATCCTTGCTGTCGCCGCCGCTTTCGCCGCGATACGCGTTCACGTTCTGGCCGAGCAGGGTGACTTCCTTCACGCCTGCCAGTGCCAGTTCCGCCACCTCGGTGAGCACGTCTTCGAACGGCCGCGAAACTTCGTCGCCGCGGGTGTAGGGGACGACGCAGAAGCTGCAGTACTTGCTGCAGCCCTCCATGATGGAGACGAAGGCCGAGACGCCCGCGACCCGCACCGGCGGCAGGCGGTCGAATTTCTCGATCTCGGGAAAAGAGATGTCCACCTGCGGCTTGCCCGTGCGCCGGCGCGCCGCGATCAGCGCCGGCAGGCGGTGCAGGGTCTGCGGGCCGAATACCACATCGACGTAAGGCGCGCGCGCCACGATGGCCGCTCCCTCCTGGCTGGCGACACAGCCGCCGACGCCGATCACCAGGCCGGGGCGCTCGCGCTTGAGGTGTTTCACCCGGCCCAGGTCGTGGAATACTCTTTCCTGCGCTTTTTCGCGCACCGAGCAGGTGTTGAATACGATCACGTCGGCCTCGGCCGGATCGGTGGTGGTCTCCATGCCCTCGGCCGCGGCGAGCACGTCGGCCATCTTGGCCGAGTCGTACTCGTTCATCTGGCAGCCGAAAGTCTTGATGTAGAGCTTCTGCGCCATCGTCACTCTGGCTTCTTGTCGGGCGCGGCGGCTTCTTCGGCGGTGAGCACCCATACCCGGTGTATCTGGCCCGAGCCGTCGAGAGTGTATTTCACCGGCGCGCCGCGCGGCAGGCTCATCGGCACGATGAACAGATTGTCGCGGCTGCGGATCTGCGCGCCGGCGGACAGGCGCATCGGCTGGCCGTCGACTTCGACGATAGTGCCCTGAATGTGGACGATGCTGCCGCGCTTGGCGAAATCCGGGATCGGCCGCAGCTGGGCCAGGGCGGCCGCCGGCACGAGCAGGGCGCAGATCAGCAGGGCGAGCAGTTTTCTTCGCATGGGGGGACACCAGACTGGTGAATCGAGGCAGGGGATTATAAACGAGGGACCCGTGTATAGCCATGAGCGGCGCGCGGGCGCGCGCCTTGCCGATGCTTTCATCCGGGACTGCTTCGTAGTACGCTTTATCCGGCGGCGTTTCGGTGCAAGGACTTGTGCTTGGCGCATCCGCTTCCCCGGAAAGACCGCCGCGCCTCGACCTTCGGCAGAATTAGGAAATGATCGTCTCCCTGTACTCGACCAAGGGCGGCTGCGGAAAATCCACCCTCGCCGTCTGCCTCGCGGCCTATTGGTCGCAGACCAAGAAAACCGTGCTCCTCGACGCGGATCCGCAGGCATCGTTGTCCCTCTGCCGGCAGGAGATTCTGCACGTTCCCGTTTTCGAGGACACCGGCAAGGGAATCGGCAGGACCATAGCGAAACTGGCTGGCGAGTATGAACGGGTCGTGATCGACACCGCAGGCTACAGGCGGCGCAAGAACATCGAGGCTCTGGCTCACTCCGACTTCGTGCTTATTCCCTGCAAGCCTTCGCCGTTCGACGTGAGGGAGGCAATGGAAGCGGTGGCGTTGCTGCGCGAGATCGCCGAGGCGAAACAGCGCAAGCGCGCGCCATTGCGTTATGCAATCGTCCTGACCATGGCTCAGCGTACCGCCGTATCGGCCCAGATCCGGGAGGAATTGGAGCATTCCGGCGTGCCGTTCATGTCGGCTCAGATCGGTCAGCGCGTTGCCTTCGTCGAGACCCCCATTGTCGGGTTTCCTCCGGCCGGTTCGGTGGCGGCCTTGGAGATCGAGTTGCTGGCAAAGGAACTCAGAAGGCGGCTGAAGGCGTGAATGCGCGACCCGGGGCTCTGGCCGATTTTTACCGGTAGACATCGAGCAATAGAAAAGCCACAATAGCATTATGGATATCGGTGCGCATGCCGGTCAACGATTTGTCATGATGTTGCGTTGAGGTGGGTAGTTCTTCATTCTTAATCTTAACAATGCAAGGGGGGTAACTAAATGAAGTTCACGGGAATATTGGCTGTATTCTTGGCGCTGACGCTGTCGATCGGGAACGCCCTGGCGGTTCCGGCGGGGAAGGTGGAGTTTCCCGGCGGGCCTATGGGTAAAGTGACTTTCGATGCCAAGGTGCATGCGGACAAAGGTTTGAAATGCGCGGATTGCCACACGAGTCCCAAGCTGTTCGAAATGAAGAAAGGCAAGGACAAACTGACCATGAAAGACATGAACGAAGGCAAGTTCTGCGGCGCTTGCCACGACGGCAAGAAGGCGTTCAGCGTCAAGGCTCCAGCCGATTGCGTGAAATGCCATAAGAAGTAATACCAAGAGGCAAGGAAAAAAGGCGACAGCAAGTGTCGCCTTTTTTATTGGCTTTTCGTGATGCCAGAAGCTGGAAATGCAGGCGGCCCTATCGCTAGGAGCCGCATCAATGATGGTGGCGAATCCGTGATTCGAACACGGGACCTGCGGATTATGATTCCGTCGCTCTAACCGGCTGAGCTAATTCGCCAGGCGAAGGCGCGGATTATCCTCGCGCCACAGTAGAGCTGTCAAGCGCGCTCGCGCGCTATCCGACTGAATTCAGAAAGGAAAAATTTCTGCAGGCGCGCTCGCGCGGCCGGTCTTGGGTGTCGTGGCGCCCTCGGGCCAGGCGTTTCATCTTTATCGTGGTTGCGTTTGAATGCCGCTTTTGCGTCTAAAATTCCCCCATGGACTTCGATATCGTCATTGTCGGCGCAGGCTTGGTCGGCGCGAGCTTCGCCATGGCGTTACGCGGCACCGGGCTCAAACTGGCCCTAGTGGAGGCGCAGGCGCCTACCACCGCCGATTCCTGGGATAGCCGCGTCTATGCCATCAGTCCGGGCAGCGCCGCATTCCTGGACGGCCTGGGCGTATGGAAACGGCTCGAGCGCGAGCGCATCGGCGCCGTGCACGAGATGGTGGTCAGCGGCGATCGCGCGGATGCGCTATTGCAGTTTTCCGCTTACGCGTCGGGTGTGCCCGAACTCGCCTGGATCGTCGAGAGCAGCCGGCTGCAGTCCGTGCTTTGGCAGGGGCTGGAGCACCAGCACAAGCTCGAACTCATCTGTCCGGACCGGTGCGAGGCGCTGCAACTGCGCGATGAGGCGGCGGAACTCACCCTGGCGAGCGGCAAGACCCTGCAGGCCAGGCTGGTGGTCGCAGCGGACGGCATGCATTCCTGGGCGCGCCAGGCTGCGGCAATAGCCGTTGAGCAAAAATCCTACGGGCAGATGGGCGTGGTGGCGAATTTCGCTTGCGCCGGAGCGCACCACAACACGGCCTACCAGTGGTTCCGCGAAGATGGCGTGCTCGCTTACCTGCCGTTGCCGGGGCAGCGCATGTCCATGGTCTGGTCCACGCCCGATGCTCACGCCGCCCTGCTCCTCTCCCTGCCGGCCGATACGCTCTGCGCCCGGGTAGCAGAGGCCGGCAAGGACGCGCTGGGGAAACTCGAGCTGCTGTCCGCGCCGATGCAGTTCCCGCTTGCCAGGCTGCGCGCGGCGCGTCTTGCCGCGCCACGCATCGCCCTCATCGGCGACGCCGGCCACGTGCTGCATCCTCTGGCGGGGCAGGGCGTCAATCTGGGTTTTGGCGACGCCGCTATTTTGGCCCGGGTGCTGCTGCAGCGTGAACTATTTCGCGATCCGGGTGAAATTCGCCTGCTGCGCCGCTATGAGCGCGCCCGCGCCGAAGATATACTCGCGCTTGCCTGGGTGACCGACGGGCTGCAACAGTTGTTCTCCGCACCCGGCGGCATCGCGGCGAAATTGCGCAATGCCGGATTGAACTTAACCAACGCCTTGCCGGTCGTAAAGAATTTGCTTATCCGCCGCGCCCTGGGTTGAAGCAGCGCAAGTAATAACCCGTTGCAAAATGAATTTTGCAACGGGCCGATCTAGGGGAACACGAGGGGACGTGTCCCTTCGTTTTGAAATTGTCAAAGGAAAATCATGTTGAAACGTATATTGGTTCTGGTCCTACTCTGCCCGGTGCTGGCGTTGGCACAGGCGCAGGTCGCCGAACCCGCGGGCAAGCTTACCGCCGAGACCATCATCAAACGCACCCTCGAAGGCCGTCTGGGCGGGGTCAAGATCGATGGAGTGGCGAAGACTCCTTACTTGGGATTGTTCGAAGTGCGCATGGGCAGCGAGATTCTCTACACCGATGAGAAGATGGCCTATATCTTCAGCGGCAATATCATCGACGCCAAGAGCATGCAGAACCTGACGGAGAAGCGCTTGCAGGATTTATCCGCCATCAAGTGGGGGGATCTGCCCCTGGCTTCCGCCTTCAAAACGGTGCGGGGCAGCGGCAAGCGGGTGCTGGCGGTATTCTCCGATCCCAACTGCCCTTACTGCAAGCGTTTCGAGAAAGACCTGGCCAAGGTGGACGACGTCACCATCTACACTTTCCTTTATCCCATTTTGTCGCAGGATTCGCACGAGAAATCGAAGGCAGTCTGGTGTGCCGCCGACAAGTCCAAGGCCTGGAGCGAGCTGATGCTGAACGGCACGGTGCCGGCGGCGGCGCGCTGCGACACGCCGATCGATAAGAACATGGAACTCGGCCGCAAGTACCGCGTCACCGGCACGCCGACCCTCGTTTTCGCCAACGGCGAGCGCGTGCCCGGCGCGATTCCGGCGGAGCAACTGGAAAAGCTGCTCACTCAAAACGGAAAATAAGGGCTGAAAATCTTCGGCGCTTATTTGGGTAGCGGATAGTCCCGCGGCAGCAACACCCACATTCTGGCGCTTTGGCGCATGCGCCCCGCCTGCGCGCCGGCGGCCTCGCCGAAGCCCCAGAAATAATCGGCGCGCACTGCGCCGCGGACGGCGCCGCCGCTGTCCTGCGCCAGCATCAGACGCGCAAGCGGTTGCGCGCTGCCTGGCCAGGTGGTCGCAAGAAACACCGGCGCGCCCAGCGGAATGTAACGCGGGTCGACGGCAATGGAGCGCTCCGGCGTGAGGGCCACTCCCAGGGCGCCCACGGGGCCGCTCGTCGCCACGGGGCCACCCGTCGTCATGGCGCCAGCCTTCGCGGTACCCTGGACGCCCTCGGCCTTGGGCAGCTCGCGGAAAAAAACATAACTCGGATTCTGGGCGAGCAGTGCATCCAGTTTTCCCGGATTGGCCGCGCCCCAGGCCTTGATGCCCTGCATCGAGGCTTGCTCGAGCTTCAATTCGCCCTGCTCGACCAGGTAGCGCCCGATCGACCTGTAGGGCTGGCCGTTCTGGTCGGCGTAGCCCACGCGCACCAGTTCGCCCGTGGCCAGCAGCACCCGGCCGGAGCCCTGGATCTGCAGAAAGAATAGATCCACCGGATCATCCACCCAGAGCAATTCCTTGCCGGCGAGAGCCGGCAATCCGTGCTCGATTTCGGCGCGCGGGTAATACGGCACCACGCGCCGGCCATCCAGCCGTCCGCGCAGGCGCAGGTGCTTCAGCTCTGGGTTGATCTCGGCCAGATCGACGATCAGCAGATCCTCGGGCGCGGCGTAGAGCGGATAACGGTAGGGCCCCTCTTTGCTACGGCTGCCGCGCAGCAGCGGTTCGTAGTAGCCGGTGGCGAGGCCCTGCACGCTGCCGTCGGCATTGGCCACCCGATATGGCAGGAATTGGGTTTCGAAGAAGTCGCGCACCGGGGTCCCGGCGGGAAGCTGCTCGGCCAGCGCGCAGCTCTCGCGCCAGGCGGTTTGCATCTTCAGCCGGATGCAACTGCGCAGAAAAGCCTCCCACGCCGCGCCCGGATCGTCATCCATCCAGCCCGACACCTCGGACCAGTTCACCGCTTCCAGGGCCTTCGCCTTCGGCGGCTCGGGCGTGACCGCCGGGCATACCGGACAGAGAGGAGAGAGGGGACAGGGCACGGCGGCAGGGCAGGCCTGGGCCGCCGCCGGGGCAGCCGGCGGCTCGCTGGCGCAGCCGGAAAGGAGCGTCAGCAGCGCCGTCGCGCAGAGCGCGCGCCACTGGTTTATGATGCAAGTCATGGTGCAAGGAGTATAGCAAGGCATGTGGATTTTCTTGCTCGAAGCAGGCGTGGCCTTAGTCTCTTATAAGTCAGGAATTGACAAAAATGGCGAAGACTTCGATAAACGGAGACAGCGTATTTGCGGGGGGATTTACGCCCCGAAGGAAGTCCCCTTGGGGGACAAGGGGGGGCGCGCGCCCCCTTGTTCGTGGGATAAAGGTTTTTCCCCTGCCGGAGATACTTCGTTTGGTTCCGGCTTTTCCGGATTAGGGTTGCTCCTGTTCGTCTCTGGTGGACCTGGCTGCGCTCGGAAAAGAAGGATGACGGCGAAACCAAGTAGGGCGGCCGCGGCATGGCCACCCTGAACACGCCCCGAATCCCGCTAGCCATGAAGACGACTGCCTCGAAGATGCAGAGCACGGTCAAGAGCGCAAGCAGGGCGCTGGAATTGCTGGCTCACTTCGACCAAGTGCGAAGACCGTTGCCATTGAATCAGATTGTCGCGGCCCTCGGTTACCCGGTATCGAGCGCCGCCGTTCTGTTGCGTTCCCTGGTCACACTGGGCTATTTGCATCACGACCGCGCTGCACGCACCTACATACCTTCGCTCAAGGTCGCACGGCTGGCGAGCTGGGTAGGCGACTATTTCCTCGAGGGAGATGCTGACATCGCCGCCTTGGTGGCCCAACTGCAAGACAAGAGCGGCGAGACGATCATCGTCGCCGTGCGCAACAGCTTGCATGTCCAGTATGTCCATGTGGCAAGTTCGCGCGAGGCGCTCCAATTCGTGCCTCAGATCGGCGCGATGAGACCACTTTGGCAGACGCCGACAGGCTGGTGCTTGATGAGCCGTCTGCTGGACGAAGAGATTGAAAGCCTGGTCAAGAGGTCGATCGCGGAATTCGGAACGCAAAGTGGCCTCGACATGGCCAGCGTGAAGGCATCGGTCGAGCAGGTGCGAAAGGTTGGGTTCGCCT
>JACRAS010000258.1 GCA_016234705.1 Betaproteobacteria bacterium
ACCCAGGTGATGCAGGGCTTCGACTTCAGCCGCATCCTGATCGCGCTGCAGTGTATTGCCGCGGCGCAGGCGTCGATCGACGAGACCTGGGAATACGTGAAGGAACGTCAGGCTTTCGGCGCACCGCTGGCGCAGTATCAGGGCGTGACCTTCCCCGTGGTCGAGTTCGAGACCCAGATTGCCGCCTGCCGCCAGCTCTGCTATCACGGCCTGGCGTTGCGCGACGCGGGCCTGCCGCACACCGCCGAGTCGGCGATGGTGAAGTGGATGGGACCGAAGACCGCCTTCGACGCGATCCACCAATGCATCCTGAGCTTCGGCCACTACGGCTGGTCGATGGACCTCGCGCACCAGCAGCGCTTGCGTGACGTGATGGGCTTGGAAATCGGCGACGGCACGGCGCAGATCATGAAGCTGATCATCGCCCGCGAGAGGGTCGGTCGCGTGGCCGTGCAATACGCCACGGAGAGCAAGCGATGAGTCAGGCCGACGCCGTTCGGCAGTTCGGGACGCATGACGTGCAGCGGATCCGCAAGGTCTTGATTGCCAACCGCGGCGAGATCGCCTGCCGCATCGCGCGCACTTGCCGCAAGCTCGGTCTGGCGGTGGCGACCGTGCACTCGAGCGCCGACCGGCTCGCTCGCCACGTGCGCGAGATCGGCGAGTCGGTCGAGTTGGGCGCCGCGGCGCCGAGCGAGAGCTACCTCAACATCGACGCTCTCGTCGCGGCGGCAAAACGCGTGGGCGCCGACGCCGTGCACCCGGGCTACGGCTTCGTCTCGGAAAACGCGGCCTTCGTGCGCGCGCTCGACGCGGCCGGTCTGACCTTCATCGGCCCCACGGCCGACACGATGGAGCGCATCGGCGGCAAGGCCAGCGCCAAGATCGAGGCGGCCCGGCTCGGCGTGCCGGTCATTCCCGGCGGCGAGGGCGGCATGACCGACCCCGCCGAGGTGGCCCGCCTGGTGCGCGGCATGAAGCTGCCGGTCCTGCTCAAGGCGGTGGCCGGCGGCGGCGGCCGCGGCATGGCAGTGATCGAGACGCTGGAGGGACTGGATGCGCGCATCGAGAGTGCGATGCGCGAGTCCGACAAGGCCTTCGACAATGGCGAGCTTATCGTCGAGCGCTACCTGCCGCGTGTGCGCCACCTCGAGGTGCAGGTGGCCGGTGACGGCCAGGGCCACGCGATCCACCTGTTCGAGCGCGAATGCACTTTGCAGCGGCGCCACCAGAAGATCATCGAGGAGGCGCCTTCGGCCGGGCTCAAAACGCGCCTGCGCGAGGCCATCCTGGCCGATGCGGTGAAGCTGGCCGGCGGAGTGAACTACCGCGGGCTCGGCACGGTGGAGTTCGTTGTCGCCGGCGACCAGCATTACTTCCTCGAAGTCAACCCGCGGCTGCAGGTCGAGCACCCGGTGACCGAAGAAGTCACCGGACTCGATCTGGTGGAACTGCAACTGCGCATTGCAGACACCGGGTGTTTGCCGCTGGCTCAAGCTGACGTGGTGTGCCGGGGCCACGCCTTCGAGGCGCGGCTGTGCGCGGAAGACGCCGACGCCGGCTTCCTGCCTGCCACGGGCCGGCTGGATGTCGTCGATTTTTCGCGCTCGGGCGTGCGCATCGAATCCGGGGTGAACAGCGGTGACGAGATCTCGCCGCACTACGACTCGATGATTGCCAAGCTCATTGCCCATGGCAGTGACCGCGAGTCGGCACGCCGGGCGCTGGTGGCGGGATTGCGCGAAAGCACGGTGATCGGGCTAGTCACCAACCTGCGCTTTCTGCATGAACTGCTTGAATGGCCGGAGACCCGCGACGCGAGTTTCCACACCCGCCTGATCGACGAGCGGCATGCCCGGCGCGGCGTGGCCGCGTCGGCCACGGCGCCGATCGAGCACCTGAGCGCGGCAGCGCTGCACTGGCTGGCGCAGCGGCGCGCCGAGTCGCCCGCGCTGGGCTGCTGGACGCTGTGGGACGGCTTCACGGGCTGGCGCCTGCCGAGCGGGCCGGTACAGCCGGCGCCATTGCCGGCCTTGGTGCTGAAGGCGGGCGGGACCGAGTGGCCGGTGCGGTTTTCGGCCCGTAGCGTCGATGGCAGCATCACTCTGGTGTTCGGCGAGGCCTTGAAGCAGGCCACGCTCCGGGCGCTGGCGGGTGGGCGTTACTTGCTGCAGTGCGGCGGGCGTGCGCTTGAACTGACGATCATCGGCGATGCGCACCGCATCGAGCTGTCCAGTGCGCTCGGCAGCAGCGTGTTCGCGTGTACACCCTACCTGGGTGGCGCTTCGGGCGACGCGGCCGCCGATGGGCAGTTGGGCGCGCCGATGATGGGCAAGGTGGTGGCGGTCAAGGCGCAGACTGGCGCGCGGGTCGCCCTCGGCCAGACGGTAATCGTGCTCGAGTCGATGAAGATGGAGCTGCATGTCAGTGCGCCGTTCGAGGGTACGCTGACCAACCTGCGCTGCAAGGTGGGTGACATGGTCGAGCGCCACCAGGTGCTGGCCGAAGTCACCGCCGCCTGATCGAAGTGCGAGTGATCGCCGGTCTGCTAAACGAGCAGGTGCTGTCGGCACATCATCGCGCGTCTATCGCGCGGGCGTGCAACGGGCGCATGGGCTGCTAGCGCATCGCCAGCGCGCACTGCGGCGCTTCAAGCCGCATCCACCTGCGCGTTCAAGGGGACTGTGCCATGCCCTTGGCCAGCTCGGTCTTGCCGACGCCGGCCGGACCTTCGACGAGGATCGGCTTTTCCAGGTTGAAGCCGAGGTAGACGGCGGTCGCGATCTCGCGGCTTGCGATGTAGTCGGCCTCAGCGAAACGCCGTGCCAGCACATCGACGGAATCAAAGTGCGGCTGGTGAAATGACTTCATGAGTTTCCTTGGCGCGCAGCAGTTTCTCGCCGGCTTGGAGTTGTCGAAAATCGGCGACTCCGCGCGCGATGCCCTGCACCAGGCGCAGGTCGCGCGCCAGCGCAAGCAGTGCCGGTTCATGCTCGTCGAGTGCCGCGGTGAAGGATTCAAATGCGCCTTGCCAGCGCTCGAGCAGGCGGCGCACGCCCACGTTGAACGCCGCCAGCCGTTCGTCGGGCCCGTGCTCGTCCAAATGCCGTGCGGCATGCGTGGCCAAAGGCGACAGGGCATCGAGCTCGAGCTGCAAGGCACCCAAACCGCGAGTCAGTGCCGGGGTTCGCGACCCGCTTCGCAGCCGCAGCGCCAGTGCGTCCAGTTCGGCCTGCATGGCGCCGAGCATCGAGCCCATCAGCAGCGCGTCTTCTATCGTGCGCAGCGGCCGCGCGATCGTGTCGAACGCCAGTCCCGGCTCGCCCAGGCGCTGGATTTCGCGCACCCGGCAGCCCGCAAGAACAAGACCGCAATGGCCGAGCGGTTCCAGCCCGCTCACCTTGTCGTCCGGCTCGCGCGTCAAGCCCGCTGCGTCGGCGTCGATGACGAAGGCATCGAAGCGCTTGCGCCCGTCAACTTCGCCGCTGACGGCTAGCACAACGAAGGCATCGGCGGCCGCACCGTTGCTGACGAATGCCTTGCGGCCGTCGATGGTCCAATTGTCGCCGTCCCGGAGCGCGCGACAGCCCAGATGTTTCGGGTGCGCGCCCGCGCCGGGTTCGGAGATCGCGAGCGCCAGCAGCGCGTCGCCGCGCGACATCGATCGCAGCAGCGCGCGATGCGGATCGCTGCGCATCTGCGCTGCCAGAACGAAGCGTCCCAGCATCTCGTTCATCATCCAGGCCATGCCGAGTCCGAGGCTCGCGGTCTCGCGCGCAATGAGCCCGGCCAACTCGCCGACCTGAGATGCGTTCGCGACGGATGGTTTGCCGTCGCCGTCGAACCCCACACCGAGCAAGCCGCTGGCGCCGAGATGGCGCCACCAGGCGCGCGGGAAGCCGCTAGTGCAGCCTGGATGCGGAGCGTCTTGCAGCGCCCGGCGCATGGCCTCGGCCAGCGCCGAGTGCGGCAGGCCCCGCGCGGGCGAGGAGGCGGGCTTCATCCTGGCGTCCCCAAAGCATGAAATCCAAGCTGACGCGCCGCCAGCTCGCGCATCACTTCTTCGGCGCCGCCGCCGTAGTGCTCCGCTATGGCGGGGTACAGCAGGTCGGCAGCGCCCGGCTTGCGCCAGATCTCGCGCGGCGCCACGCTATCGACCCCCCACTTTGCGTGCTGGGGCAGGACCTCATGATCGATGACGCGGCGGGCCTGGTCGCGGAACAGTGCGTGTTCGTCGGTGAGGAGCGCGCGCGGGATCATGGACTTTGATGGCCTTATTGATCGGGCCGAGCGGCGGGCGGCCCAGTTGGCGTTGACGCAAGCAGACACTCGACCTAACGCTCGTTAGAGTATATCCGTGGCCGCCGACAAAAACAACCATCGGCGCGATGGCGCTGCTCAATGCGTCGCAGGTCTTCGCGGCAGCTAACTTTTGGCCGGCCTCAAATATATGAGGTGCAACACTTGCCGGGAGGTAAAGTGTTGCGATAGGTTATCCTTCGGGTAAATTCTTGCCTGCGCCTCCGCCTCTCGATGCCCCTGATCCAGCTTGCCCAGGTTTCACTGGCCTATGGCCACGTGCCCTTGCTCGATCATGTCGATCTGGTCATCGAGCCGGGCGAGCGCATCGGCCTGATCGGCCGCAACGGCAGCGGCAAGTCGAGTCTGCTGAAGCTGATAGGGGGCGTCGCCGCCGCAGATGACGGCAAGATCTGGCGCGCGCCGGAACTGAAGCTGGCGAGCGTACCCCAGGAACCCGTATTTCAGCCGGGCTTGAGCGTGTTCGACGCGGTGGCTGAAGGGCTGGGGAAAGGCACCCGGCTGCTCATCGACTATCACGCCGCCGCGCACGCCCTCGCCGAAGCGCATGACGCCGGCGCCGCGGCCGATCCCGCCCTGATGGAACGGCTGCACCAGTTGCAGGAAGCCCTCGACGCGAGCGACGGCTGGAGCCTCGAGCACAAGGTCGCAAGCACACTCTCGCGCCTCGAGCTCGATGCAGACCGGCTGGTATCGGACCTCTCCGGCGGCCTGAAAAAGCGCGTCGCCCTGGCGCGGGCACTGGTACTCGCGCCGGATCTTCTGCTGCTTGACGAACCAACCAATCATCTGGACGTAGCGGGCATCGAATGGCTGGAACAGATGCTGCTGTCGTTTTCCGGCAGCGTACTCTTTGTCACCCACGACCGGCGCTTTCTCGACAATGTCGCCAACCGGATCATTGAGCTCGACCGCGGTGACTTGGGCAATTACGAGGGCAACTTCAGCGCCTACCAGCAGCAGAAAGCGGCGGCGTTGGAAACCGAAACCGTGCATAGCCGCAAGTTCGACAAGTTCCTGGCGCAGGAAGAGGTCTGGATCCGCAAGGGTATCGAAGCGCGCCGGACCCGCAACGAAGGCCGGGTGCGGCGCCTGGAGGCCCTGCGCCTTGCGCGCAGCGCGCGCCGGGCGCGCGTCGGCAAGGTCGCTCTGGCAGTGGACGAGGGCGAGCGTTCCGGCAAGCTGGTGGTGGAATTGCGCGAGGTCGGTAAGCATTACGACAGCAAGCCTGTGGTGCAGAATTTTTCCTGCCGCATCCTGCGCGGCGACAAAGTGGGCCTCATTGGACGCAACGGCAGCGGCAAGACCACTTTGCTGAAATTGATTCTGGGCGAACTGCAGCCCGACGCGGGCCAGGTGCGGCTCGGCACCAAGCTCGATTTCGCCTATTTCGACCAGTTCCGCGCGGTTCTGGACGAAGAAGCGACGCTTGCCGACACCATCAGCATGGGCGGCGATTTCGTTGAAATCAACGGCGCGCGCAAGCATGTGATCAGCTATCTCGGCGATTTTCTGTTCCCGCCGGAACGCGCGCGCGCCCCGGTTAAATCGCTTTCCGGCGGCGAGCGCAACCGCCTGCTGCTGGCGCGCCTGTTCAGCCGGCCCGTTAATGTGCTGGTCCTGGACGAGCCGACCAACGATCTCGATATCGAAACGCTGGAACTGCTGGAGGAATTGCTGCAGGACTATACCGGGACGTTGTTTCTGGTGAGCCACGACCGGGCGTTTCTCGACAACGTCGTCACGCAGACCATCGCCAGCGAGGGCGAGGGTGTGTGGAAGGAATACGCCGGCGGCTACAGCGACTGGCAGCCGGTGAAGTCTGCAGTCAATTCGGACGCGGCAGCGGCGCGGTCGGAGCAAAAGGCCGGCGGCCGGGCCAGGCGGACCCCGGCTGCAGCGGCACCCGTTACATTGAGATTAAACTTTAATGAAACACGAGAACTTAATGAATTACAACATAAAATTGATGCGTTGGAAAAGGAGCAAAGGCAGATCACCGCAGCGCTTGCGGATCCCGCGCTGTACCGGGAGCAGCCGGAGCAGGTGAAACAGTTGAACCAGCGCTTTGCCGCGATCGAGGCAGAACTCGCATCGGCCATGTTGCGCTGGGAGCAGCTGGAAGCGAGACGCTGAGCCGGCTAAGCTCGCCGCTTCCGATGATTTTCGTTTCAGACCCTAGCCCTACAGGATTTTCGCGAAGCGCTGTCCGGCTTCTTCGACGTTGGCGCGGCTGTTGAAGGCACTCAGACGGAAATAGCCCTCCCCACAGGCTCCAAAACCGCTCCCCGGCGTTCCCACCAAATGGGCTTCCCGCAGCAGCTTGTCGAAAAAGTCCCAACTGCTCAAATTGCCGGGAGTCTTCAGCCACACGTAAGGTGCGTTCACCCCGCCGTAGACGCGTATCCCCAGTCGTGTCAGCGCTTCACGCACCAGCCTGGCGTTGGCTAGGTAAAACTCGATGGTTTCCCGTACCTGCTGCTTGCCTTCCGGCGAGTAGATCGCCGCGGCGCCTCGTTGCACGGGATACGAGACACCATTGAACTTGGTGCAGTGCCGTCGATTCCAGAGCGGATGAATCGGGACTTCGCGGCCATCCCGCGTCTTTCCCTTGAGGCCCTTCGGAATCACGGTGAAGGCACAGCGCACGCCGGTGAAGCCGGCCGTCTTGCTGAAACTGCGGAATTCGATCGCGACTTCCCTGGCGCCGTCAATTTCATAGATCGAGTGCGGAATGGCCGGGTCGGTGATGTACGCTTCATAGGCGGCGTCATACAAAATCACCGAACTGTTCCGCTGCGCGTATTCGACCCAGCGCTTCAGCATCTCCTTGGTGGCAACCACGCCGGTCGGGTTATTCGGATAGCACAAATAAATCAAGTCGACCCGCTGCCTGGGAAGTTCAGGAACGAAATCGTTGTCGGCGGTAACCGGAAGGTAAACCAGGCCGCCGTAGCGGCCACTGGCATCCGCCGGACCTGTGCGTCCGGCCATGACGTTGGTATCCACATACACCGGGTAGACAGGATCCAGCACCGCGATGACGTTATCTTCCCCGAAGACATCGAGGATATTCCCCGAATCACACTTCGAACCGTCCGAGACGAAGATCTCGTCCGCGTCGACCTCGGCTCCGCGCGCTTGATAATCGTGTTTGGCAATGGCTGCACGCAGGAAATCGTAGCCCTGTTCAGGCCCATAGCCGCGGAACGACGATCGCTCGGTCAACTCATCGACGGCCGCATGCATCGCCTGAATCACGGCGGGGGCAAGAGGCTCGGTGACGTCGCCGATGCCCAGGCGAATGACGCTCGCGGAAGGGTTCGCGTCGCAGAAGGCCGTTACCCGCCGGCCGATTTCAGGAAACAGGTAACCGGCGGTCAACTTGAGATAATGCTCATTAATGTAGGTCATGATCGATTATTAAAACCGCTTGGAGTTTGTCGGACTTATGACCTGGTGGAGACTCGTGAATCGATGCGGTAGAGCGGGATGTAATGATGAAAGCCTCCATCCCCAAGCCGCCTCGGCGTGAATATCCAGCTTCAATCCGCCAGCAGGGTATGCAGGCGTGCTGCCGTTTTTTGTTGCACCTCAACCGTTTCAAATAGTGACTCTGGGTACAGAAAATCCTCGCCCGAATCATCAATAATTCTTAGCATCCCATGGCTGTCGGTCGGGGATAGCACCTCGTAAAGTCTGCCGAGCGTGAGATCATCGGCGGAGAATTCGCCCAAGCCTTCCCTGGATACACAAACCACGAATTTCATAGCCATTCCTTTATCTTGAGCTTCACTTTGCCGATGCCATGCGCTTCATACCAATGCTATGATTTCAACATTGTCAATCTGACCGACGATTTGAAATTCCATGCGTGAATCCTACTCCAAGTCTGGAGTTTAATGTAACGCCTGTGTTGCGGCAACACGCTCTCGGCGTAGATGGGCCGAGCACAGCGATGCCAGGCGAGGTAGTTGGTGATGCAGGAAAGAAGGAGTGGGGTCAGGCTCGCCTGGCCATCGCGAACGAGCGGCTGAGTGTGAACCGCGCGGGGCAGGTGGTGCTCAAGCCCGCCGTTTGCGTCACGCGATCCACGGATTGAACGTCACCACGCCCGTGCGCTCAAAATCGCGCACATTGCGCGTTACAACCGTCATCCCATGCACCAACGCGGTCGCAGCAATCAACGCATCCCGTTCGGATCGCGGATCGGGCACATGCAGTCGCGCACAACGCTGGGCGACAACGGTATCCACCGGCAGTATGCGTCCATCAAACTGCAAGAACACCTGCTCGTCTATCCAAGCACGTAAGGCGGCTCCCTGCTTCGCATCTTTCCGTGCGGTCTGCAACGCGCCGAGCTCAAGCTCCAGCACGGTGATAGCCGAAAGAAAAAGACCAGCAACAGCAGTGTTACGAGCCCACGCCAAGACGCTTGGATTTGCCTTACCGGGACGCCGCAGCTCGGAAACGACGTTGGTATCGATAATAAACATCAAGAAAGATCAGCCGGCTTGAACAGCCCGCCACGCAAGCGAGGCGGCTTAAAATCAAAATCGCCACCCTTGGTTTGCGCCAGCGCATCCAGCAAGGATTTCTGGCCGCCCGCCAAGCGCTGATATTGCTCAATGCTCAGCAATACATGCGCAGGCCTACCGCGATCCGTAATAATTACCGGACCGCGCTTCGCCGCTTTTTTGGCGCCGCTGGTGTCTTGGTTAAACTCGCGGCTTGAGAGTGTGGTTACCGACATGATGCACCTCCAGTCATAATGTAGTTACGTTACTACATAAGCGCCTCGACGTCAATCAAACCTATTCCATGATCGATCATTAAAACCCTTAGGTGGATTCGCTTGCTGCGCTTCGCCAAACAACATCACTCGCGCGAGGCTCCCATTGCGTTCATCGAATCGCACCGGTGCAGCGCCGCCCGGCATTCTAACAGTTACGGTCTTTGCATCGAGAAGCGCGAGCTTCCGTGCCGCGGCTGCGACGGCCGTTGCGCTCGACCCGGAAGACAAGGTCGGCCCTTCGCCGCGCTCAAAAACTCGTGCCTCGATACTGTCCGGACCCATGACGCAGGCCCACTGCAGATTAATTCCGTTCTTGCACGGACGCCCCGCGCCGCGCATGCCACTGCTCTCGGTGCTGTTCGCAATTGCGCTCAGCCTGGGCATCCACTTCTCGGATCCGAGTTGCTCCATCGACGGCAACAGGTCCGGGCTTTTCAGGAAAGTCACGCAATGCGGATTGCCAACATTCACAAACTCGCTGCATGCCCACGATGGCTCAATCTTTTCGAGATCGAAAACGCGATGAACCATGCGGTCGTTGAATTCAGATACGCCAACGTGTTCGGGCGCTGCCCCGACTGCTGAAAGTCCATAGGTTGGGATACCCATGTCGATCCAGAACCCCTTACGCCCCTCTCGTTCATCTGCTTCTATCCGAGCTTCGACCAAGGGCGACTCAGGCCTGTCGTGATAGACGCGCAAAAAGAATGCATCCGAGCGATTGGCGCGTCCGCTGTCGATGAGGCACTGCGAGAAGATCGTCAGGCCGTTTCCGCTGCGCTCCGCCAGCGTTCCGTCGGTGTTTACGATCAACAACGCGAAAGCGTGTTCGTCCGGGAACGGTCCCACCAACAAACCGTCCGAGCGGTACCTCTTGGCGGCGCCGGTTTCGATCCCTGCAGAAACGTCCAGGCGGCCGCAAATGCGTTCGATGGCGCGTCGTGCCCAGCGCTCGCGTGTCCTGGCAGCTTCGGCAGCAGTACGCGGAAGATCGGCGAAGCCGGAAATCTCCTCGGGTGAGGCTACAAAATAGGTATTGCCACGGGCATCATAGAATGCGGCCATGTTCACTTCCTGGCGGACCTGCGCTACATCGACGCGATGATCTCACGGATGACTTTGGCGTCGGAGAACGGAATTTTCTTCGTCATGGGGCGTCCCCGGGAATCATGCAAGGGCAGACCCCCGGAGTCGCGTTCAAGTACGATCTGATAGTCTTCATGGCCCTTGCCGGCGACGACAAGGACATCTCCCGAGCGCAATGCGCAAAGCGCAAGTTGCAAGGCTTGACGACGCGGGCCGGCGTTCGTCGCGGGCGTTGCACCCGCGGCACCCGAAAGGACTTGTCTGCGGATGGTGTCCGGGTCTTCGCTGCGTGGATTGTCGTCCGTCACCCAAACGCAATCGCTGCGTTCTGCAGCAATGCGGCCCATGATGGGTCGCTTGCCCGAATCGCGGTCGCCTCCGCAGCCGAAGAGCACGTGGAGTTTATCTTTTGCGCCGACGTGCGGGCGCACACTGCGAAGAACGTTGTGCAGAGCATCGGGCGTATGCGCGTAGTCCACGTAGACTGCCGCGCCATTGGCAAGAACGGCGGCGAGCTCAAGGCGCCCTGGAACGGGCGCGAGGCGAGCGATGCCGCTAATCGCACGCTCGACTGGCACGCCTGTGCCTACGGCCAAACCGAGCGCGCATAGAATGTTCTCCGCTTGAAAAGCACCGGCCACCGGCGCCTCCACTTCATATGCGGCTCCGAAGACCGATAACTTCAGGGTTTGTCCCTGCGCATGCGGGATTCGTTTGAGCACCATAAGGTCAGCGCCGCTGCCGGCTTCGCCATAGGAGATGACGCGAGTAGGTCTCGACCTCATCGCCGCTGCGATCTGAATGCCCGAGATGTCGCGGGTATTGATGACAGCCACGCCATCCGTTTTGAGCCGCTCAGTGAAGAGCCTCATCTTGGCCTGGAAGTAGGCCTCCATCGTCGAGTGGTAGTCAAGATGGTCCTGGGTGAGATTGGTAAAACCTGCTGCGTCAAAAGTGACGCCGGCCAGGCGTTGCTGATCGAGTGCGTGGCTCGACGCCTCCAGCGCAAGATGGGTAATGCCGTGCGCACGCTCCAGTTCGCCCAGCATGATATGCAGCGTTTTCGCGTCGTAGGTGGTAAGTCCCGCTTCAAGGTTGGAGTGGCTCTTGTCGCGGGCCTGGAGGCCTAGGGTTCCCAGGCTTACCGCGTTGCGGCCGTCCTCGCCCCACAGGTCGCGCAGGAAGCAAACTGTAGACGTCTTGCCATTGGGGCCGGTGACGGCTGCAACCGTGACTGGACGGCCGGAATGGAATTCGGCCGCCAGTCGCGCATAGAATCCTCGAATGTCCCGGACTCGCAGGACGACGATTTTTTCGCGCTCGTACTGGCTGAGGCCAAGAGCTTCGTCGCGCGTGCCTTCCGCTACGGCGATGGCCTGTGCGCCTTTCGAGGCGGCCTGCGCGCAGAACGCAAGACCATTCTCTGTGGTGCCCGGCAGGGCGCAGAACAGGGTGCCGTAGCGAACGTCTCTGGAATCGTCGGTAACACCGAAGATGAACAGATCTTCCGTGTCGGCAGAGTCCGGCCGCAGTGTGCCGCCGCCGTGCTTCGCCCAAAGGTCGCCTAATCTCATGTCGGCCTTATTTTACACGGCGATGACGGATTGCCGGCGCGGTGCGTGGAACTATTTCAAGTGGCGTGATTCGCAAACCGGGATCGGTTTTGGCTGGAGCCGATGGGACGGCTCGGCTTGCGCTCGTGCAGGCGCGCGGAGTTGAGAAAATCGGACGCTGCGAAGCGCAGATTCCGGGGAAAACAGCGGGGCTTGAGCGAATTTTCACGAGATGAATTTTCACGAGGTTGACGCTTCAACCGTCTCAGCGATAGAGTAATTAGGCTTTGCCAATAGGTTTGATTGTATGATGCCCCATTATCCGCTGCATTAACAACTACACCGTCCTGCGAATTAAGCGAGTAATGTCATCTGGGAGAATGACCAACAAGATGATGCCGCCAGAAGTCCTGAAAGTCGATTACCTGAGAGGTTCCAGATACGTCGTTGCGAAGGAGTTTCATGGGGGCATGGGTACGGTCTACAAGCTGTTCCCGGTCGCCGGCGGATCACCAACTGTCGCAATGAAAACGATTCGCGGCGATAGCAGCGTGCAAGCGTTCGATATTGAGTGCGAAGCATGGTTCTCAGTTGCGCATCATCCGAACATAGCGCGACCGATTGCATTCGGGACGTGGGAAAGCCTTCCAAGCGTGGTCATGGAATGGTATCCAAAGTCGCTTGACGATCTGGACCTGAAGGGTCTGACCGTGGGGGAAATAAAGAAACTGATTAGCGAAACGATCGGCGCCTTGCACTTCGCCTTCGCCGAAAAGGGGCTCATCCATCAGGATATCAAGCCGGCTAATGTTCTGATCGACAAGTCAGGACGACCAAGGTTAAGTGATTTTGGCCTGGCCCGGTGTATGGCACCGACAGTAAAAGAGCGCATTGAGCTGGGCATCACGGGTGTCCCCAAGTCCACTTCCAAAGAGCTTTCTGGAACGCCGTATTTCATGGCTCCGGAGCTATGGGACGGCGTACCACCATCAGTGCGGACTGACATCTTCTCTCTGGGGGTGACTTTCTATCACAGCCTTACGAAGGAACATCCCTTCGTTGAGGATATGGCGTCTAGGGTCATTCGAAACGAGCTTCGATTGAATCCGCTGATGGCGAGTGTCTCGGAAAAGACGGGCGAGGGCCGCCAAGTCATGGCATTCCTGAAAAAGTGTTTGGCTCTTGATCCCAAGCAAAGGTACCAGACGTATCAAGAAATGACTTCTGATTTGCCTTGGCTTGATTTTGCCCATGACGCAAGTGAATGGTCCGTAGAGCGATCGAACATCATCGCAGGAACCGCCCAGTTTTTCAGAACGAAAGGTGACGTCAAGAAGTCATTTGCAGCGTTGGAATGGGTCCTGAATCGGCGCCCCAAAGATGTCATCCTCATCGAGGAGTTGGCCAATCTTCACTCAGCCATCGGGAAAACCAAGGAGGCGGAGCTTCACTACGGTCTTGCCTACAACAATTTGAGAGCTTCCCACGGCGTCTACGAGGGGCATTTTCTTCCCCGACCCGCGTTAGCTTGGGCGCGCAGCCGCATTCGTTCGGGCCGTTTCCAAGACGCGGCAGATATCGTTAAGGAAGTGTTGGCGTGGTACGGAAACCATTCTGACAAGTCAAAGCCTAATGAGCTTCTCGGATCGGGCATGTATTCGGAAGTCGGCTGGTACCTTCTATACCAGGGTGAGTTTTCCAGGGCGGCCTATGAACTGGCGACCTATGCTTCACGACACTCGCTGGACAAGCTCGAATCAATCTGGATTGTTGAAGCAGCTTGGCTTTCAGGTACGATCAAGGTTCAAGCCGACGAAATCGCGCTCAAAGTTATGGAAATCAAACCTGACGTTGCCCAAAGCCCCGGAGAGCTGGAGTTCGTGTGGTCGAGAGTCATACTGCACGAGTACGCCAATCCACTTCTCAGGGGGGAGTTGTGGAAGAGCAATCCAAGTTACATGTTTACCGAGACGCGTAATCTGGAAACGGCTGCCGGGTTTGCGGCAGGCGCATTGTTAATGCCAAAAGAACTCGACAAGCAAAAGCCGTTTGTCTCGACCATGGATACATATTCAACCGGCGGAATGCATCATGGCTTTATTCGATCTCTTTCGAAAATCTGAGTGGGAAAAGTTAAAAGCCTACCCGCCCGATGTCCAGCAAGACATCGCCTATCTCGTCGCCTTGGATTCATTGATCAAGACGGCCGTAGCGAACACTATTCACCGGACTTTCCGCACTCAGCATACCAGCCATACGAATGTCTCTAGCATCCTGGGTAAGGTACTGACCGATCAGATTATGGCCCGCGAGATGCATCTGGCCATTCTGACAACGGGCATTGGCAAAGAACTCTCAACCATCCGATGGTCTTATTTGCCACCCTTCCGCGCCGTAAGCTGTCTAGGAATACTGGCGATGTGTGAGTTCAGAAACGCGGAGCAGATCGCTGTCCAGAATGACCTCAAACACTCGGGCTACTCATCTGACCCTGACGAAGCACGAACACAGATACTCGTGCTCATGGCAAATACCAAGAGCGTCGAGGACCTTGATCAAGTCCGTGCCTTTGACGAGGGCGTATTCCGTGATTTCTGGGTGGGTCTGCGGAAGATGGTATTTACCGACCTGCAACTGAGCGCCAGCTCCGAGCCCCTTGGCCTGTCACGCGCGATCAAGGAAAGATTCGAGAGGCTTTCCGGGCCGAGGAAAGAAATTCTTCTTCTGTTGGCGGAGGCCCTGTCGAGGAAAAAGCCAAACGCTGATACCAAGCCAGAGGCGCCGAAGGTGGCGCCCGCCCCATTCAATCGTGAGCAGAGCCAGAAAGAACACCCCTTCAAGTATGTTCCTTACCCCAAGCTGATCCAGGTCATGAATGGGCTATCGCCGAGGATCATGCAGATCTTTCAGGAGTTGTCCATCGACAACTATGAACTCAGAAGAGTTGTGGGCGCAAAGGACGTTGTGCCCGATGCGATACTGAAAGCCATGGTTGCCTTCGATGCCAATATTGCCGCGTACTGCATCGTTGTGGCAGCGGTTTTAAAAAGTGAACCTGGCTTCATCGGCTGTGGCGTATGGAAAAAGCTGAACGAGGCCTTTGAGAAAGGAAACATGGCCCAGTTTGGTTTGGCGGCGGAAGTTAAAGCCAACGGAATGCTCGGTGATGCCAAGATCAACTTGGAAATTGACGATCCGAGAAGATCTTCGCTGGCTTTTAACCTGTTGCTGGAAATACGAAGGGCTCCTACCAACTACACCGAGACGACTGGTGATGATCAGGAAAGGGTTCGCGTGTTATTGGCCGGGACAATGATTTTGCAACATGTCCTTAACCATCCCCGATACGGCAAGGCACTCCTGCCTTATGTAATCAAATCCTTTACCTCACTATCGCCCGTTCTTAATGAGATCAAGAATGGGGAACTTTTTACGTGGAGTGAACAGGAGAAACTGTCGGTTTGAGTATTTCTTCTGCCCAAAGCGCCGGGGACGGCAGGCGAGTCCAACCGGGTAATCATTAAAGAGAAATGATCTTCAGTAGGCCATAGGACAAACAGCCCGCATGAACCCGATATCTGGTGATGTTGCGCTGAAATTCTGCGAGCTCTGCAATTGGGCGCAAGAGTGCTGGCTGACGCATAGACGGCTGTTTGATGAAAACGACCGGACCGAGAGAACGATCAGAAAGGCTAAATACTTCACCGAGAGGTTGGCTATCATCACCCAGGAATACACGCTCTTGCAAATATGCAAATTACACGATCCGGCAACACAGAAGAACTCATTAAATATCACCATTGATTACATGGTGCGATTCGGAGACTGGGGTCCGCATGCTGAAGAAATGCATCGAATAGTTTCTCGATTGGACGCATTGTTTGAAAACCTAAAATCTGCTCGCAACAAGGTGCTGGCTCACAACGATCTCGAAGCACTCATGAACTCAGCCACATTAGGTGCATTCCCGAAAGGACTTGACGATCAGTATTTCTCAGCGCTCCAAGAACTCGTCAACGTCGTCCACACAAAATGGTTCGACGGTCCATATCCATTTAATGATCTAGCGGGTGCGGATGTTGATGAGTTTCTGTACATACTTGAAAAGTCCTAACACTGCGCTCAGCGGGCCACCGCGAAGCCACGTTTCTTGGCCTCCGCTGAGCTTGGCCGTCAATCGAGCGGCACCCTGACCAGCTACGAGTTCTCAGATTTGACCGGATTGGGGAGCCAGCTCGGACGCGCACTGTACCTGCCCGGCGAATCGAGCCGTTGCCCCTGCACCGAGTGAGTTGTTTTGATCAAAAAGCGCTTGTAGAAGGCGGATTGCCACCCTTAGCCGTAGCGAGGTACACTCACGGCCCCGCAGCTAGTTTTTCAGAGAAAAGCATCCCGGACACACGAGCCATCATGATCGATAAGCCACTTCCCTTTGATGAGCGGACCATCCGCGAGATCGTCCGCAATTACCCGACGCCGTTTTACATTTATGATGAATCCGCGATCCGCGCCAGCGCCCGGAGACTGAACCAGGCATTCGCGTGGGGCGCGTTCAAGGAGTATTTTGCCGTCAAGGCGACCCCGAATCCGCACTTGTTGAAGATCCTGAGGCAAGAAGATTTGGGCGGCGACTGCTCGAGCCTGCCAGAACTGGTGCTGTGCGAGCGGGTCGGAACCACCGGCGAGAACATCATGTTCACGTCGAACGAGACTCCGGCGAAAGAGTACCTGCGGGCCAAAGATCTGGGTGCGATCATCAACCTCGATGACATCACCCACATCCCTTATCTGGAACGGCACGCCGGCTTGCCGGAGGTGATTTGCCTGCGCTACAACCCGGGCCGGCTGCGCGAGGGGAACGCCATCATCGGCAAGCCGGAAGAAGCGAAGTACGGCTTCACCCGCGAGCAGCTCGTGGACGGCTATCGGCAATTGAAGGCGAAGGGGGTGCGCCGCTTCGGGTTGCACACAATGGTGGCGTCAAACGAGCTGAATCCCGAGTTCTTCGTCGAGACGGCGAAAATGCTGTTTGAACTGGCCGTGGAGCTCGCCCGTGACCCGGGCGTGAGAATTGAATTCGTCAACCTCGGCGGCGGCATCGGCATTCCCTACAGCCCCGGCCAGAAAGCGGTCGACCTCGACTTTGTCGGCCGCCGGATCCAGCAGACGTATCAGGAGATCGTCGTGCCGGCCGGTTTGCACCCGCTGAAGATCTTTATGGAAAACGGCCGCTGTATCACCGGACCCTATGGCTACCTCGTCACCGAGGCGATTCATCACAAGAGCACTTACAAACAATACATCGGCGTTGATGCCTGCATGTCCAACCTGATGCGGCCTGGCATGTACGGTGCGTACCACTACATCACGGTTCTCGGAAAAGAGACCGCGCCCCAAGACCACACTTACGACGTGGTGGGTTCGCTGTGCGAGAACAACGACAAGTTCGCGATTGACAGGCAACTCCCCGAAATTAACGCCGGCGACTTGCTCGTCATCCACGACGCCGGCGCCCACGGCTCCGCGATGGGCTTTCAATACAACGGCAAGCTCCGTTGCGCCGAGCTGCTGTTGCGCGAAGACGGCTCCGTCATGCAGATTCGGCGCGCGGAAACAATAGACGATTACTTCGCGACCTTGGATTTTTCCAAACTGTAGGCGGAACAGCCCGTCGAACTTGAGTTGATCGAGTAGGCCATGGAAAACGCGCAAGGTACCCAGCCTGTTCGGTATCATGGCGACGGAAGGCGAACTTCCGATCTTGCTCGGCGGGCGGCGCCGAGCCGGCGCAGGCGAGCTTGATCTGAGGAGATGCAAAATGGGTGATCGATTGCCGTTGGAGCCCTTAGCGCTGGCCACGCTGTGCCGGCGGCACGGTATTCGCAAGCTGTCGTTATTCGGCTCGGAGCTGAAGGGCAGCGCAAGGCCGAACAGCGATATCGATCTTTTGGTCGAATTCGAAGAAAGTGCGAGACCGAGTTTGTTCGACATGGCGCAAATCGAGATCGAGTTGTCGGAGTTGCTCGGCGGGCGGCGGGTCGATTTGCGGACGGCGGCTGAGTTGAGCCGCTACTTCCGGGACGAAGTCGTGCGCACGGCGCAGGTGCAGTATGTCTCCGGATGACGTAATCCGGCTTCGGCATATGGCCGAAGCTGCCGAATCCGCATTGCGCTTCTGCCAAGGACGCACGCGTGCCGATGTCGACACCGACGACATGCTACGCTTCGCGCTGACGCGCGCGGTGGAGATCGTCGGCGAGGCTGCAAACAAGGTCTCAATCGAGACACGAACGCAGATTCCGGGCATTGCCTAGCCAGCCATCGTCGGCATGCGCAACCGCCTGGTGCACGCGTTCTTTGATGTGGATAGCGACATTTTGTGGACAACAGTTGGCGAGCGACTTCCATCGCTGCTGCGAGAACTGAATCTGGCCCTGAGCAAGGGCTAAGCAATCAATGGCCAAGCGAAGGCGAATCAATCTGGTCCCGAAGTCTGAGCCGCTTGCCGGCGCGCCGCAATTGCGTCTTGAACCCGCCCCGAATCGCGCAGATGCACATTATGTCAATATCGCTCCGCTACGCCCCCGATCTTGTCGGAGATCATCTTCCTGATTTCGTTCGAAGTATGATGATCATGCATCGATGGAAAACCAGCCACCTTCATCCTTCCTTCCACAGGCCGCTCTCTGGATTCGGCCCGGGAATAGTACTCAAGGTATTCGCAGGCGCATTTACGTTTTTGTTTGCACCGCCTTCATCGGCGCCTCGTTGACGTTCAACTGGAAAACATCCGGCCGGCTGTAGTGTCCGGTGACATCGAAGTCGAACTTGCCGCGGCCGATGTCGTTGAGATCCAGATCCGCGGTCAGGATCGTCTCGCCGCCGAAGTGCGGACCGGCCAGGATCTGGCCCAGGGGATTGATGATGGCGCTGCCGCCGCGCATCAGCACGGCTTCGGGTGAATCGCCGAGCGACACGCGCACGGTGTCCGGGAAATCCTTCTTGCGGACGAACTGGCAGGCGGTCAGGACGAAGCAGCGCCCCTCGAGCGCCACGTGCTGCATCGACGCGATCCAGGTGTCGCGGTCGTCGGCAGTAGGGGCGCAATACAGCGCGACGTTCTTCGAATACATCGCCATGCGCAGCATCGGCATGTAGTTTTCCCAGCAGATGACCGAGCCGATGCGGCCATACGGACTATCGACCACGGTCAGCGTCGAGCCGTCGCCGAAACCCCAGATCACCCGCTCCATCACGGTGGGCATCAGCTTGCGATGCTTGCCCAGGAGCGATCCGTCCGGGCCGAAGAACAGCACGGTGCAATGGCAGGTGCCGCCATCGCGCTCGATCACACCCATGACCACGTAGGCGGCATGGGCAGCGGCCGCTTCGCACAGGCGTTGGGTCTGCGGACCCGGAACCTCGATCGCGGCTTCCAGGTAGAGGCGAAATTCCTCGCGTCCGGCCGGGTCGCGCGCACCGACGACCAGGCCGTAATTCACGCCTTTGGGATAGCCGGGGATGAAGGCTTCGGGGAAGACGATGACCTTGGCACCCAGGCCAGATGCCTCGGCAATCAGGCGCACCGCCTTGTCCACACAGGCTTCGGTATCGAAGGGTACGGCGCCGGCCTGAATTACGGCCGCGCGCACGCTGGTTTCATGCGCCGTCATCTTGTCGTCTCCTCAATTCGGCGGATTGTATCGCCCTCGCACCAACTAGCGCAGCAGGCCACGCGCAGCCAAGTTCTTCATCAGCGCGCTGATGCCGAAGGTCCAGGGCGCCGCCTGGTCCGAGGTAGTGACGCGGTTCGCCAGGCGGCCGAGTTTCGGCGTCGAAATGCTCACCAGATCACCGACCTTGTGCGTGAAGCCCATGCCGGGCGCGCCTCTATCCTTGATCGGCGCGAACATGGTGCCGAGGAACAGCATGAAGCCGTCCGGATACTGGTGAAATGATCCCCAGGCATGGTTGACGATATCCAGCGGATCGCGGCTGATCTTGTTCATCGGGCTCACACCATCGAGCACGAAGCCGTCAGTGCCGCTGATTTCAAGCGCCAGTTCGGCCTGGCGCACGTCATCGATGCCGAAACTCTCGTCGAACAGGCGGATGAACGGGCCGATCGCGCACGATGCATTGTTATCTTTGGACTTGCCCAGCAGCAACGCGCTGCGGCCTTCGAAGTCGCGCAGATTGACGTCGTTGCCGAGGGTGGCGCCGACGGTCTCGCCCGCAGCGGTGACGGCGAGCACGATCTCGGGCTCCGGGTTGTTCCAGGAGGATTTCGGATGCAGGCCGACTTCCGCGCCCAGCCCGACCGCAGACATGACTTGGGCTTTGGTGAAGATTACCGCGTCCGGTCCGATGCCCACTTCCAGATATTGCGACCACGCACCCTGCGCGACCAGCACGCGCTTGATTTCATCGGCCTCGCGCGAGCCCGGCTTCACCGCAGCGAGATTGTCGCCGATGATGCGCGTCACCTGTGCCCGAATGGCCTCGGCTTTGCCGGTATCGCCACGCGCCTGTTCCTCGATCACGCGTTCGAGCAGGCTTTGCACGAAGGTCACGCCGCTCGCCTTGATCGCCTGCAAGTCGATTGGCGCAAGTAGTGAAGCTCTGCCTGCGTTCCTGCCGTCGCCGCTATTTGCGAGCAGCGTCGCGACCGTGGCTATGACCTTGCCCGGCGCGGACCGGGCAAGGGCGACGCGGTCGGGGCGCGCGAGCAACTGGCTCATGGTCGGTTCGACGGCGGCGAGATCGACGACATCGCCGTTGGGCCGTACTGCAATAGGGGAGGGGCCGGCGGGTTCGCCGGGCAGCCAGGCGCGGCCGACCAGGGCGGCCTCGCGCCAGTCGGAGGGCAGGGCGTCGAGGTTCAGCAAGTCGTTGAGTGTTTTCATAGCAGGTCTTCCTTACGCAGCATGAATACATAGTCCTCGCCCGCGCTGGTGTCTAGCCAGGTGAAGGGCAGGCGCGGATAGGTTTTTTCCAGCGCGGCGCGATTGTGGCCGATCTCGACGATGAGCAAACCGCCGGGATTCAGATGGGCGGCCGCTTGCGCCAGAATGCGGCGCGCGACAGCGAGGCCGTCGCGCCCGCCGGCGAGCGCGAGGCGCGGCTCGCGCCGGTATTCGCGCGGCAGCGCGCGTATGGCCACGGCGTTGACATAAGGCGGATTGGACAGAATCAAGTCATATCTACGCGCAGCCAGGCGATCGAACAAGTCGGTCTGGACGAGCCGCACGCGCTTCCCCAATGCGTAGTCCTTCACGTTCCTGCGCGCCACCTGCAGCGCTTCGGCAGAGAGGTCGGCAGCATCTATGCGCGCATTGGGGAAGGCGTGCGCGGCAAGCACGGCAAGACAGCCAGAGCCGGTGCACAGGTCGAGCACGCCGCGCACGCGGCGCGCATCGGCGACCCAGGGCGAAACAGCGTCGCGCAGCAGTTCGGCGATGAAAGAGCGCGGCACGATGGCGCGCTCGTCGACGTAGAACTTGAACTCTCCCAGCCAGGCTTCGCGGGTGAGATAGGCCGCCGGCGCGCGTTCCCGCACCCGCCGCCGCAGGATGGCGCGCACCGCATCGAGTTCGCTGGTGCTCAAACGCCGGTCGAGCACGGGGTCGAGCTCGCCCAGCGGCAGTTTGAGCGTATGCAATATAAGATAGACGGCTTCATCGCGAGCGCTATGCGTGCCGTGACCGAAGGCAAGACCGGCGCGCTTGAATTGCGTAACCGCCTCGCGCAATAGCGCGCTCAGCGTCACCGGACGGTCGCGATCCGGGCTCAGGTCGGCAGCAGCAGGCGTTCGAGCACCTGCCGGTAGATGGACTTGAGCGCATCGAGTGCATCGAGCTCGATATGCTCGTTCAGCTTGTGGATGGAGGCGTTGACCGGGCCGAGTTCCAGCACCTGGGGGCAGATGTCGATAATGAACCGGCCGTCGGAGGTACCGCCGCTGGTGGACAAGTCCGGCTCGATGCCGGTGACCGCACGCACGGCGCCGCGCACCGCGCCGACCAGCGCGCCTTCGGGAGTGAGGAATGGCGCCGCGCCGTGCAACCAGTCGAGCTTGTAATCGAGCCCATGCTGGTCGAGGATGCCGAGCACGCGGCGCTGCAGGCTTTCAACCGTGCTTGCGGTCGAGTAGCGGAAATTGAATTGCACCTCGAGGCTGTTGGGGGTGACGTTGTCGGCGCCGGTACCACCGTGGATGTTGGAAACCTGCCAACTGGTGGGCGGAAAAAACGCATTGCCGCGATCCCATTCGGTCGCCGCGAGTTCGGCCAGCGCCGGCGCGAACAGATGGACGGGATTTTTTACCAGGTGCGGATATGCGATATGGCCCTGCACGCCCTTGACTATCAGTTTGCCGGAAAGCGAGCCGCGCCGGCCGTTTTTGATCGTGTCGCCGAGTTTATCCACGGCGGTGGGCTCGCCGACGATGCAGTAATCGAGCAATTCGCCGCGCGCCTTGAGCTTTTCCACCACCCTGAGCGTGCCGTCCACCGCCACGCCTTCTTCGTCGGAGGTCAAGATCAGCGCGATCGAGCCGGGGTGCCGCGGGTGCGCGGCCACGAATTCCTCGGTCGCGCAGACGAAGGCGGCGATGGAGGACTTCATGTCGGACGCGCCGCGGCCGTACAGCTTGCCCTCGCGCACGCTGGGCGCGAAGGGATCGGAGGCCCATTGGTCCAGCGGGCCGGTGGGCACCACGTCGGTATGTCCGGCAAAACACACTAGCGGTTTGGCCTGGCCGCGGCGCGCCCACAGATTGGCGACTTCGCCGCAGCGCATGCTCTCCAGGGCGAAGCCGAGCGGTTTGAGGTGCCGGGCGACAAGCTCTTGGCAACCTGCGTCTTCCGGTGTGATCGAGCGCAGCCGGATCAACTGTTGCGCGAGTTCCAGGGTGGCTGAGCTCATAGTTTCGCGCTTGAATATGAATAAGGGGGCATGCCGAAGCCGACTGCCAGCTTGTCGCCTGGATCCAGGACTTTCACTATTGGGGGGCCGGCTCGTCGACGAGCAACTTGAATTCGCTGAACGATCCGGTGTTTTCGAGGTTGGGTGCCTGTTCGGGCTTCTTCTCCGCCCCGGTCGCGGGAGCGGCTCCGGGATCGCCTTCAGACTGGTTCATCAGCCACATCAGGTTGGTGGCGGAATCGGCGTTGCCCAGTGCTTCCTCCTTGCTGATCAGGCCGTCCCTGTACATCTTGAACAGCGACTGCTCGAAGGTCTGCGAGCCGGGCGTCATGCTCTTTTCCATTGCATCCTTGATTTCGCTGATTTCGCCTTTGTCTATCAGTTCGGCGGTGTAGCGCGTGTTGAGCAGAACCTCGACCGCCGCCGAGCGCCCGCCCTTGAGGTTCTTAATCAGGCGTTGCGAAATCACGGCCTTGAGCGTTGCTGCCAGATCCTGCAGCAGGGAAGGGCGGTTTTCCAGCGGATAGAAACTGATGATGCGGTTCATCGCGTGGTAACTGTTGTTGGCGTGCAGCGTCGCCAGGCACAGATGGCCGGACTGGGCGTAGGCGATCGCCGCCGCCATGGTGTCCTTATCGCGGATCTCGCCGATCAGGATACAGTCCGGCGCCTGGCGCAGCGCGTTTTTCAGCGCAATCTTGAAATCCAGGGTGTCGGTCCCGACTTCGCGCTGGTTGACGATGCATTTCTTGTTGGTGAAAATGAATTCCACCGGATCTTCCAGCGTGAGGATGTGGCCGGACTTGGCGGCGTTCCTCAGATCGAGCATGGCGGCGAGCGTGGTCGACTTGCCCGAGCCGGTGGCGCCGACCATCAGAATCAGGCCGCGCTTTTCCATGATCACTTCCTTCAGCACCGGCGGCACGCCCAGACCGTCGATATTGGGCACCTCGCCGGGGATGTAGCGCACCACCACGGCCGGCGTGGTCTTTTGGCGGAAGGCGCTGATGCGAAAGCTGCCGACGCCGGGCATGGGAAAGGCGGTATTGAGCTCGAGCGTGTCTTCGTATTCTTTTTTCTGCTTGTCCGTGAGGACTTCGTACAGCAAGTTGATGATGTTGGTCGAATCCATTGCCTGCTGATTGATCGGCATGGCGGTGCCGTTGATCTTGATGTTGATGGGCGAGCCGACCGACAGGAAGATGTCGGAGGCTTTCTTTTCAGCCATCAGTTGGAACAAACGCTTCATCGCTGACATTGTCGTTCTCCCTTGAGCCGGACCAGCCGGAAGCAATCAGTTTCGCAAGTTCTGCGCGCGCGCATGCGCCTATTCGCCCCTGAACAGCATCGTTGATGCCGGTCTTGGCGCGGGTCTTGGCATCGACGCGCTTGACGATAATCGCGCAGTACAGGCTGTATTTTCCATCGGCCGGCGGTTTTCCGCCACCTGTGGATAGGGTTGCAGTTTGGCCGGATTGGGGTCCACGGACTGGCTTGTTCGGAATTGATCAAACGGTGCTGCAGGACAAGTTGCCCGATGGCGGATCGATGCGCTGCAGATCCACCATGGCTTGCGGTTTCCAGCCTTTCTTGCGGTGTTCGGCCACCACGGTGGTGAAGATGCCGCCGCGCACGTAGAATTTCGCGCAAAGACGCATGAATCGCGGACGCGTGGCGCCGGCCAAATCGTCGAGGATGCGGTTGGTGACGGCCTCGTGAAACGCGCCCTGGTCGCGGTAGGACCAGATGTAGAGCTTGAGACTTTTCAGTTCCAGGCACTTGCGTTCGGGAACGTAGTCCAGCACCAGGCGCGCGAAATCCGGCTGCCCGGTAACCGGGCAAAGGCAGGTAAACTCGGGAATCTCCATATGGATCAGATAGTCCCGCCCTTGGTTTGGATTGTCGAAGGTGCTCAGTTCCTTGCTTGGTTTGGCAGGCATGTGGGGCTCGGAAAACAAAGTTAAGATGCTATTATATCGGTTGCCAATAAACCGAATAAATCCGGTCGAAAACCGGTTTTCCAAGATAAGAAACCCCAGTGCGCCTTACTCAGATAAAGCTTGCCGGATTCAAATCCTTCGTCGATCCGACCTCTATCGCAGTCCCAGGCCAGCTCGTCGGCATCGTCGGTCCAAACGGCTGCGGCAAATCCAACGTAATCGATGCCGTGCGCTGGGTGCTCGGGGAGTCGCGCGCTTCGGCCTTGCGCGGCGATTCCATGCAGGACGTGATATTCAACGGCTCGGCGCAGAGAAAGCCGGTCGCGCGCGCGAGTGTCGAGTTGATGTTCGACAACAGCCTGGGCAAGGCCGCCGGTCAGTGGTCACAGTATGCCGAAATCGCGGTAAAGCGCGTGCTGACGCGCGAGGGCGAGTCGCTGTACTACATCAACAACAGCCACGTGCGCCGGCGTGACATCCAGGACATTTTCATGGGCACCGGCCTGGGGCCGCGCGCCTACGCCATCATCGAACAAGGCATGATCTCGCGCATCATCGAGGCCAAGCCGGAAGATCTGCGCGTGTTCCTGGAGGAAGCCGCGGGCATCTCCAGGTACAAGGAGCGGCGCCGCGAGACCGAGCATCGCTTGCACGATACGCGCGAGAACCTGGCGCGGGTAGCCGACATCTGTCAGGAACTGTCGCTGCAGATCGACAAGCTAGACCAGCAGGCCAAGGTCGCGATGCAGTTCAAGGAACTGCAGGGCGACATGCAGCGCAAGCAGAACCTCCTGTGGCTGCTGCGCAAGACGGAAGCCGATAACGAGGCGCAGCGGCATGCGCGCGAGATCGAGCGCGCGGGGAACGAGCTGGAAGCCGAGACCGCGCGCCTGCGCGAGATCGAGAAACGCCTGGAGGAAGTGCGCAGCGCGCACTACGAGGCAGGCGACACGCTCGGCAGCGCGCAAGGCGAGCTCTACGCCGTCAACGCCGAAGTGCAGCGCCTGGAAACCGAGATCCGCTACATCGGTGAGAGCCGCACGCGCATTGAAAACCAGATTGCGCAGCTCGCCGCGCACAGCGCGCAATGGCAGCAGCAGGCGGGCGATTTGCATGGCGCGCTCGCCTTATGGCAAGGGCGCCAAGGCGGCGCCGGACAGAGGTTGCAGCAGGCGCACGAGCGCGTCGCGGCGGAAGCTGCGAAACTGCCCGAGGCCGATCAGGATTTCCGCGCGCTCCAGGCCAGGCTTGCCGAGGAGCGTGCCGCCCTGGCCCACGCCGAGCAGGCCTTAAGGATAGAGCAGACTCATATCAGCCATGCAGACAAGACCCTGCAAGGGCTGACGCTGCGGCAGGAGCGCTTGATTGCCGAACACGAGGGTCTGGCCAAACCGGACGCCGCTGCGATCGAAGAGCAGCAGCGCCAGATTGCCGATCTGGCCGAAGAGCTCGCGCGCAAGGACGCCCAGTTCGCTTCGCAGTTGCGGCAGTTACCGGAGTTGGAGAACGCGCGCAGGACGGCCCAGGAAAAACTCGATGCGCAGCAGCGTGAGCAGGCCGGACTGGAAGCGCGCCTGGCGACACTGAAGCAGGTGCAGGACCAGGTCGAGGGCAATGCCCAGATCCAAGAATGGCTGATAAAGCACCGGCTCGAGTCGCTGCCGCGCCTGTGGCAGCAAGTACGGGTCGAGGCCGGATGGGAAACCGCGTTCGAGGCCGTGCTGCGCGAGAAATTGCATGCCGTGGAAGTGTCGCAGCCCGAACTGTTGCAGCGCTTGCTCGAGGATGCGCCGCCGGCGAAATTGAGCGTCTATGCCGCCACGGCAGCGGCGCCGGATCAGGCGTTGGATAGCAGGCGACCGCTGGTATCCCTGCTTGGCATCCACGACGAGGCGGTGCGCGGGGTGATGCAGGATTGGCTGCACCGGGTGTACGCGGTGGAGAATGCGCCTGGCGCCGGGGACAGACAAGCGCTGCCGCAGGGCGTGATCCTGGTCAGTCGCGAGGGGCATCAGTTCTCGCGCAGCGCGGTCAGCTTTCATGCGCCCGACCCGGGCGATACCGGCATCCTCGCCCGGCAACGCGAAGTCGAGGACCTGAGCGCCCAATTGCGCGAACGCGAGGATGCGCTGCGCCAGTCGCGCACCGAACAGCACGTGGTCGAGGCGGCACTCGGCGGCCATAACCAGCGCCTGGCTACTCTGCGTCAGGAGACGGCGGCACTTAAACAGCGGGTGCACGAGCAGCAACTGGAAAGCCTCAGGCTCTCCCAGGGGTTGGAGCGCTTCCAGGAGCGCAGCCGGCAGATCCAGTTGGAACTGGATGAAATCGCCCGCCAGCAGGAAACCGAGTGGGCCAGTCAGGCGGCGGCCGAGGCCAGCCTCGCGCAGCACCAGCAGGCCATGGAAGCGGCGACCGGGCGGGTCGCGGCCACCTTGCAGGCCTATTCTAAGGTTGAACAGGCGCTGAATATGCAACGACAGGCCCTGCAGCAAGCCGAGCACGAAGACCAGGAAGCACTATTTTATTATAAAGAATGTTCGTCTAAAATCAATGAAATAAATAATTCTATTAAAGTAATACTTGAGCAATCGAGCGCAGCGGCAGGACAACTGGAGCAACTCAGGACCGACTTGGCGGGACAGCAGGACGCGGACTTGAGGCAGCGTTTGCAGACGCAATTGGAACTGCGGGTACAGCGCGAGCAGAGCCTCGGCGTTGCCCGCTCCAGCCAGGAGGATCTGGCTCAGGGCCTGCGCAGCGCGGAAGAGGAGCGCCTGGTATGCGAGCAACAGCTCGAGCCGCTCAGAAACCGCATCAACGAGTTGCGTCTGAAGGAACAGGCGGCGCGGCTCAACAAGGAACAGTATGCCAGCCAGTTGTTCGAGGCTGGTGCGGATGAAGAGGCGCTTGCGGCGATGCTGGAAAAGGGCATGCGGCCCAACGCGCTGCAGGCTGAAATCAATCGCCTAGTCCAGTCCATCACCGATCTGGGTGCCGTAAACATGGCCGCGCTGGAGGAACTACAGGCCAGCCGCGAGCGCAAAGGCTTCCTCGATGCCCAGGCGGCCGACCTCAATATGGCGCTGGAAACGCTGGAAGCGGCAATCCGCCGCATCGACCGCGAAACGCGCGAAATGCTGCAGCAGACCTTCGACGCCGTGAATGGGCATTTCGGACAGATGTTCCCCAGCCTGTTCGGCGGCGGTGAGGCGCACCTAGTCATGACCGGCGAAGAAATCCTCGACGCCGGCGTACAGGTCATCGCCCAGCCGCCGGGCAAGAAAACATCCACCATCCACCTGCTTTCCGGCGGCGAGAAGGCGCTCACCGCGCTGGCGCTGGTGTTTTCCATGTTCCAGCTCAACCCGGCGCCGTTCTGCCTGCTGGACGAGGTGGACGCGCCGCTGGACGATCCTAACACCGAGCGTTTCTGCGATCTGGTGAAGCGCATGTCGGCCGACACCCAGTTCCTCTACATCAGCCACAACAAGATCACCATGGAAATGGCGGCGCAACTGGTTGGAGTGACGATGCAGGAGTCAGGCGTGTCGCGCGTTGTCGCCGTCGACATCGAGGAAGCGTTGCGAATGAAGGAGGAACTAGCCGCATGAGCCACCGAGCAGGGATCCCGGCCTTGGCCGGGGATGCGAGCAAGGCGAATGCGGTCGGACGCCGACAGATCGGTCTATGTATCACGTTGTGCGTACTGAGGCGGCGCAAATGAGCGAGCTGCAGCTCGGCCTGCTGGGCATAGGCGTCCTGGTGGTGCTCGGGGTGCTGGCATACAACAAGCTGCAGGAAGCGAGGCTCAAGCGCCAAGCCGAGGAGGTTTTTGGTTCGAAACACGATGACGTGCTCTTGGGCGGGAAGTCCGGCGACTCGCGCTCCCAGCGGTCGGCAGGTTCGACCGAGCGCATCGAGCCGACCCTGTCAGTCGCGCCGGCCGGGGCCGCCATGGCAAACGGCGTGCTCGATCCGTGCATCGATTTCATTGCGACCCTGGAGGCCGAGGCAGCAGTCGCAGGTGACGCGATTTCCATGGCGATCGTGGATAGCCTGGCGAAACCTGCCAAAGCCGTCAGTTGGGAATGCTACAACCCGCAGACGGCGAGCTGGGAACCACTGGCGGCAACCGCTGAATACGGGATGCTGCGCGCCGGACTGCAGTTGGCCGATCGCAAGGGTGCGGCGAACCAACAGGATTTGACTGACTTCAGCGCCATGGCGCAGGCGGTGGCCGACGCGATCGGTGCCCGCTGCACCCTAGGCGCGCCAGCAGCGGCGCTGCAGCGGGCGCAGCAACTGGACGCCCTGTGTGCCGACGTAGACGTGCAGATCGGCCTAAACCTGATCTCCCGCGGCGGCGCGGTTCCCGGCACCAGGATACGCGCGCTGGCCGAAGCTCACGGACTGGTACTGGAGCGAGACGGCAGATTTCACCGCCGCGACGAAACCGGCCTCGAACTCTATACCCTGTGCAACGAGGAGCTGGCGGCGTTCTCCGCCGAGGGCATGAAGGAGCTTGCCACCAGCGGTCTGACGCTGCTGTTCGATGTCGCCAGAGTGCCCGGTGGGATCGTCGCCTTCGACCGCTTTGTCGAGTTCACGCGCGCCCTGGCCGAGGCTCTGTCTGCCGGAATCGTCGATGACAACCGCCAGCCGCTGGATGACGCCGGGCTGGGGAAGATCCGCGCCCAACTGCAGGCCCTCTACGCGAGCATGGAGCAACAGGGGATTGCGGCAGGCAGCCCGCTGGCGCTGCGCCTGTTTTCGTAATGGCTGTGCCGAAAGCCGTGCTCGCAGAGGCGCACAAGCTGCGCGCGGCGCTCGAACGCCACAACTATCAATACTATGTGCTCGACCTGCCACTGGTAAGCGACGCCGAGTACGACCGGCTGTTTCGCCAACTGCAGCAGCTCGAAAGCGAGCATCCGGAACTCGCGGGCCCCGATTCACCGACCCAGCGTGTCGGCGGCGCACCTCTGCCCCAGTTCGAGCAGGTTACTCACCACACGTCTATGCTCTCGCTCAACAACGCTTTTTCCGCGGAAGAGGTGCTGGCGTTCGACAAGCGCGTGCGCGAGGGCTTGAATTCAGGAAGCGTCGAATACTTGGCCGAACCCAAGTTCGACGGCCTGGCGGTCAGTCTAAACTACGAACAAGGTGTATTCGTGCAGGGCGCGACCCGCGGCGATGGCTATACCGGCGAGGACGTGACACCAAATTTGCGCACCGTAAAGAGCGTTCCGCTGCGCTTGCATGGGAAGGTTCTACCTAGACTGCTGGAGGTTCGCGGCGAGGTGCTGATGTACCGGCGCGACTTCGACCGGATGAACCAGCGCCAGCGCGCCAACGGCGAGAAGGAATTCGTCAATCCGCGCAACGCTGCAGCCGGCAGCCTGCGCCAGCTCGATTCGCGCATTACCGCACAAAGACCGTTGCGTTTCTTCGCCTATGCGGTGGGGGTGATCGAGGGTGCGACCGTGCCCAAGACGCATGGCCAGCTTGAAAGCTGGCTGGAGAGACTGGGCCTGCCCGTCTGTCCGGAGCGGCGTGTGGTCAGCGGAGTGCAAGGATTGCTCACGTTCTACAGTCAAATGGGCACGAAACGCGCGAACTTGGCCTACGAAATCGATGGTGTTGTGTACAAAGTCGACAGCCTTGCCGCGCAGCGGCAACTGGGCTACGTTGCGCGCGCGCCCCGCTTCGCCATAGCGCACAAGTTTCCTGCGGAGGAGGCTAGCACCGAGGTGCTAGCCATTGAAGTGCAGGTGGGTCGCACTGGGGCACTGACGCCGGTCGCCCGGCTAAAGCCGGTGTTTGTAGGGGGCGTAACGGTCACAAACGCCACGCTGCACAACCTCGACCAGGTGCGAGACAAGGACGTGTGGGTGGGGGATACCGTCATAGTGCGCCGCGCCGGCGACGTGATTCCCGAAGTTGTACGGGTTGTTCCGGAGAAGCGCCCTGCCGACGCGACCGAGTTCCAGATGCCAGGACAATGTCCTGATCCGGAATGCAAATCCAAGGTCGAGCGCCTGGAAAGCGAAGCGGTATATCGCTGTACCGGCGGGCTCTACTGCCCGGCTCAGCGCAAGCAGGCACTGCTGCATTTCGCGTCGCGTCGCGCCATGGACATCGAAGGTTTGGGAGAAAAACTGGTTGACCAGCTTGTCGATGGTGGCATAGTCCATACGCCAGCCGATCTGTACGACCGGCAAAAGCTGAATGCCGCCAGCCTCGCCGAACTGGAGCGCATGGCGGAAAAATCGGCGGCGAATGTTATCGCGGCAATCGAAAAGACCAAAGGCAGTTCTCTTGCCCGATTCCTCTTCGCGCTTGGCATCTATCACGTGGGCGAGGAGGTGGCGAAAATTCTCGCCCGCCATTTCGGCTCACTTGAGGGCTTGCTGAATGCCGATTGGGACGCGCTGATAGCTGAAAAGGAACACGTGCAGAAGGAGAACACGCGCCGCCGCACCCAGGGCGGCGCCTTGCTCGATCCGATCCTCCCCGGGGTGGGCCCGGAGATCATGCAAAGTGTGGCAAATTTCCTTAGCCAGCAGCACAATCGCGACGTGATCGAACAATTGCGTAATAGCGGCGCGGTGCGCGAGGAATCACCGCCATCCGTCGTCCAGGGTGGTAGCGTCATCGGCAAGGCTTTCGTGCTCACCGGTACCTTGCCCAAGCTGAGCCGCGACGGGGCGAAGGAACTGATCGAGGCCCAGGGAGGCAAGGTGGCCGGATCGGTGTCCAGGAAAACCGACTACGTGGTGGCGGGAACCGAGGCAGGCGCGAAGCTCGCCAAAGCGGAAGCGCTTGGCATAAGCGTGCTCGATGAGGCAGGATTGCTCGAATTGCTGAAAGGAAAGCGATGACGCGTGTGCGCAAATGTGTGTTTCCGGTGGCGGGCATGGGCAGCCGCTTCCTGCCGGCGACCAAGGCCAGTCCGAAGGAGATGATGCCGATCGTCGACAAACCGCTGATCCAGTACGCGGTCGAAGAGGCGGTCGCGGCGGGCATCACCGACATGATATTCATCACCGGCCGTAACAAGCGCGCCATCGAGGACCATTTCGACATGGCCTATGGGGTCGAAGCCGAACTCGCGGCACGCGGCAAGAAAGAATTGCTCGAACTGGTGCGGGGCATCATCCCCAAGCACATCAACTGCATCTATATCCGCCAGGCGGAGGCGTTGGGGCTGGGACACGCGGTGCTGTGCGCCGAGCCGGTGGTCAACCGCGAGCCGTTCGCGGTCATCCTTGCCGATGACCTGATCGACGGCGAGCCGCCCGTCGCCAGGCAGATGGTCGAGGTATACGAGCAATATCGGTGCTCGGTGCTCGGAGTGGAGGAAGTGCCGCGCGAGCACACGCGCCAATACGGCATCGTCAAGACCGACGGCGGCGAACCGGGCGTGGTCAGCGCCATCGTCGAGAAACCGCAACCGGAAAACGCGCCTTCCACCCTGGCCGTGGTGGGGCGCTATATCCTCAAGCCGCGGATTTTTCATCATCTGGCCAAGGTGCAGGCAGGGGCGGGCGGGGAAATCCAGTTGACCGACGGCATCGCCGCGTTGCTTGAGGAGGAGAAGGTGCTGGCCTATCGCTTCAAGGGCAAGCGCTACGATTGCGGCTCCAAGCTGGGCTATCTGCAGGCCATGGTTGAGTACGGGAAGAAACATCCCGAGACCGGCGCCGCGTTTACCGCGTACTTGAAGTCGCTGTAGGCTCGAGAATACCTGCACCGAATGGACCAAACGGCGCGCGCCTGGCAGATCCTCGCAGCGGCAGAGCTGATCCACAGTGCCGCCGCCGTCGACGCCGCGATCGAGCGCGTCGCCGCGGAAATCTCCGCCAAGCTGAAGAACCAGTACCCGCTTGTGCTCTCGGTAATGGGCGGTGCGGTGGTGTTTACCGGCCGCATCCTGCCGCTGCTGAACTTCCCGCTCGATTTCGACTACATCCACGCCTCGCGCTATGCTGCCGCCATCAGCGGCGGCCCGGTCGACTGGAAAGTCGAACCCAAGGGCAATGTCTCGGGCAGGGTGGTGCTGGTGCTGGACGACATTCTCGATATCGGCGACACCATGCTCGCCATACGCCAACGCATCCTCGGGCTGGGCGCAGAAGCATTTTACAGCGCCGTGCTTACCGACAAAAAGAAAGGCCAGGCCAAACCCATCTACGCCGATTTTGTCGGCCTTTCCCTACCTGACCGTTATGTGTTCGGGTGTGGCATGGATGCCCACGGGATTTGGCGCAATTTGCCGGCGATCTATGCATTGAACGAGTAGATAGCGAAGTAATCGGGTTGCGGCCGCAAATCGGCTCAAAGTCGCTGAAGAAATGGCATCTCAAATCAAGTAATCAGCGGGAGCGATTTGAGAGATGCGGTGCACGCCCTTGCGCTCGCGCGTCGGATTTGTCGTCATGGTGAAGCGCGCAACGGTGTGCTGCCCGCCCCCGCTGCGGTCCATGACGCGCAGCGCAAAGCGCATGTCTTTCACCCCCCTTCCGGATCGGAATGCGGAGGGCATCGGCGAGACTTTGCACGTCGGCCAATAATGACAAAAATGATTATTATTTATGTTACATTTGCGCGGGTGCTCCGGTTTATCGGCGTGTGGCCGCATATCGCCGCCCACATCCTGCTGTTGGCGGTGCTGGTGGCGTGGCCACAGATTATCCTGTGGTTGCCGATGACCATGATGAAGTGAGCCCTTTTTTCATGACAACCTCATCGGATGGAACGTAGAAGCATGGAAATGGAAGCGAGAGGAGATCGGACATGAACAAAGCAAAAACGCTATTCGACAATATCTGGGATGCGCACGTCGCGGTCGCCCGGCCCGGCGGCGTGGCGCTGCTGCACATCGACCGCCATCTCACCCATGAGATGACTTCCGCGCGTGCCTTCGACGGCCTGCGCGCGAGTAAGCGGCGCGTACGTAACCCGGAACTCACCGTCTGCGTCCAAGATCATATTCTTGCCACCCAATCCGGCCGGCGCGATGACAGTTACGATAAGGGCACTCCCTTTATCCGCGCCTTGCGCAACAACGCACGGGAATTCGGCATCCGTTTGTTCGACATCAACGACCGTGAACAGGGCATCGTGCACGTCATGGCGCCGGAACTCGGAATTGCCTTGCCGGGCATGACTGTGGTGTGCGGTGACAGCCACACTTGCACGATTGGCGGACTCGGCGCGGTGGCCTTTGGCATCGGCACCAGTGAGGTCGAGCATGTCTTTTCGACGCAGGTTCTGGTGCTGCAGAAACCAAAACGCATGCGCGTTGTCTTCGTTGGTACGCCGCGCCCCGGTGTCACGCCCAAGGATTTGAGTCTTTATTTGATCGGACGCATCGGCACCGCCGGCGGCGTTGGCCATGCCACGGAGTACGCCGGCACGGCTATCAGCGCCATGGGAATGGAGGGCCGCTTGACACTCTGCAATATGTCGATCGAATTGGGCTCGCGCATTGGCATGGTGGCGCCGGACGATACGACCTACGAATACCTGGCCGGCAGTCCCTATGCACCCCAGGGCGAAATGTGGGACCGGGCGCTTGCCCATTGGCGTACCCTACCCAGCGACCCTGCTGCGGTCTTCGACAAAGAGGTGAAAATCGACGCGAAGGAGATCGCGCCGCAAATCACCTGGGGCAACAGTCCGCAGGATGTCATCGCGGTCACCGGCGTCATCCCAGATCCGTCCCACGCAGGTACGCCGGAGCGCCGTCAGTCCTGGGAGCGGGCGATCCGCTACATGGGTCTAACTCCTGGACAGCCGATTGAGGGATTGAAGGTCGACAAGGTCTTCATCGGTTCGTGCACCAATTCACGTCTCAGCGACTTGCGTGCCGCTGCCGCGGTCGTCAAGGGCGGCAAAGTGGCGAAGGGAGTTATTGCTCTGGTCGTGCCAGGCTCAAGCAGCGTGAAGCGTGCGGCCGAGGCCGAGGGTCTTGATCGTGTGTTTCTAGATGCGGGTTTCCAGTGGCACGAGGCCGGGTGCTCGATGTGTGCCGGCGCGAACGCCGACCATGTAGACCCAGGCCAACGTTGCATCGCCACGACTAACCGTAACTTTGAAGGTCGGCAGGGCCCCGGCAGCCGTACCCACCTCGCGAGTCCGATGATGGCCGCAGCTGCCGCCATCACTGGGAAGATCACCGATGTACGAACAATGATGGGTTGAAGCCATGGAAAAATTCACGACACTCGCAGGAATTGCCGCACCGATGATGGTGCCGAATATCGATACCGACGCGATCATTCCGGTAGAGCAGATGAAAGCGCTCGATGCCGACTTTGGTAGATGCTTGTTCTTCAATCAGCGCTATCGCTTGGACGGCTCCGACAATCCGGATTTCTTACTCAACCGCCCGCCCTACCGCAAAGCCAAGATTTTGGTTGCGGGCGAGAATTTCGGCTGCGGCTCCTCGCGTGAGCATGCGGTCTGGGCGCTGGTAAGCTTCGGTATCCGCTGCGTCATCGCGCCGAGCTTCGGCGACATTTTCTACAACAACAGCTTCAAGAACGGCCTGCTGCCGGTGCAGCTGCCCGCCAACGTGGTCGACGCTCTAGCCGTACGCATCGAGGCGGATGCGAATCCGGACAGTCTCCCGGTGATCGTGGATTTGGAAGCCTGCACGGTGCACGGCCCCGGCACTGACGGCCCGATTATCGCCTTCGACATCGATCCGGAGCGGCGCGAGGCACTGCTCGAGGGGCTCGACGAGATCGGCATAACGCTAAAGCACGAGGCACAAATCGCTGCGTTCCAGGCCCGCGATGCCGCGCAAAGACCCTGGGTCTACCGGAACGCGTTTCTTACCTGAATGCTGGCAAGCCAGCCGACGCGGTGTACAAAGCCTATCGGGCCGCTCTTGCCAGGTAAGCAACACATCCCAAAGAGGAAAAATAGATGAGCAGCCTAGCCCAAGCATGGGAGCCCTACCCGGAGCTGGTGGAACGCTCCAATATCGTGCGCTTCATGAAGCAGCACGGCATTGCCGACTACGCCGCCCTGCTCGGCCGCTCCGAAGAGCATCCGGAATGGTTCTGGGACGCGGTGCTCAAATTTTACGACCTCCAGTTCTACAAGCCCTATACCCGGATCATGGACACCTCCCGCGGCATTCCCTGGACCCGCTGGTGCGTGGGTGGCACTACCAACGTGGTGCTCAACTGCCTGGACCGGCAAATCGCCGCCGGCCTGGGTCCCCAGCCGGTGGTCCTGTGGGAGGGAGAGAACGGCGAAAAGCGGCAGTGGAGCTATGCCCAGCTCAACCTGGAAACCTGCCGGCTGGCCCACGGCTTGCGCCGCCTGGGTTTCAAAAAGGGCGAGGTCATCGGCCTGTACATGCCTATTCTTCCCGAAGCGGCGGCCGCCTATCTGGCCATCATCAAGATCGGCTGCATCGTCATGCCCTTGTTCTCGGGCTTCGGCGCCGACGCCATCGTCACCCGCATGGTGGATGCCGGCGCCGCCGGCATCGTCACGGCGGACGGCACCTGGCGGCGGGGCAAGCTGGTGGGCATGAAGGAAATCGTCGACGCGGCCGCGGCTCGGATTCCGACGCTGCGCCACGCGGTGGTTTTCCAGCGCAGCGGCCAAGAGGTACAAATGCGCTCCGGCCGGGACCATTGGTGGAGCGAGGTGGCCGCGGCGGGAGGCGCCGGCGAACCCACCGAGGAAATGGACGCCGAAGCGCCCTTCATGCTGATGCACACTTCCGGCACCACCGGCAAGCCCAAGGGCACGGTCCATTCCCATTGCAGCCTCACCGGCCGCATCGCCTTGGACATGGGGCTGATGGCCGACTTCAAACCGGGGGACCGCATCCAGTGGATGAGCGACATGGGCTGGCTGGTGGGACCGCTGCTCATCACTACCGCCACCATGCTGGGAGGCACCATGGTGATCGGTGAAGGTACTCCCGATTATCCCGATTCCGGCCGCATCTGGCGGCTCGCCGCCGAACACGGCACCACCTTCCTGGGTATCGCCCCCACGGTGGTCCGCAACTTCATGCGCTACGGCGACGAAGTGGTGGATCAATACGACCTGTCCAAGCTGCGGATCACCGTCTCCACCGGCGAGCCCTGGAATCCCGATGCCTGGGTCTGGTTCCTGAACCGCGTCTGCCGCCGCAAAGCGCCCATCCTCAACTACTCCGGCGGAACCGAAATCGGCGGCGGCATCATCATGAGCACCGTACTGCACCGGGCCAAGCCCTGCTCCTTCACCGGCCCCATCCCCGGCACCGGGGCGGCGGTGGTCAATGCCAAGGCCGAGCCGGTGCAGCCCGGCGAGACCGGCGAACTGGTGATGCGCCTGCCCTCCATCGGCCTGACCCGCAGCTTGTGGCGGGACGATGCCCGCTATCTGGAGAGCTACTGGAACATCATCCCGGGGCTGTGGGTGCAGGGCGATTTTGCCACCATTGACGAAGACGGGCTCTGGTATCTGCACGGCCGCTCCGACGATACCATCAAGGTGGCGGGCAAGCGGCTGGGACCCGCCGAAGTGGAATCCATGCTGGTGGCCACCGGCAAGGTGCTGGAAGCGGCGGCCATCGGCGTGCCCGACGACATCAAGGGCCAGACCCTGGTGTGCGTCTGCGTCCCTGCCCCTGGCGCGGCGGCGGAGAAAGGGTTGGCCGACGAATTGCGCCAGGCGGTGGTGCATGGCGCGGGGCCGGGGTTCCGTCCCAAGGCGATCATCCTGGTCTCGGACCTGCCCAAGACCCGCAGCATGAAGATCATGCGGCGGGTGGTGCGGGCCATCTACGTCGGCGCGCCGCCGGGGGATTTGTCGTCCCTGGTCAACCCGGAGGCGCTGGAGGAGCTACGGATCGCGGTAGGCAAGTAATTTTCCCGGCGTGACTCAGAGAGGTGAGCCCCCGGCTTTGCTGGGGGTAATTTAACTAACGGAGGCTGACAATGACGTACGATATCGTGTTGACAGGTGGCACCGTGGTCGATGGGACGGGAGCGCCTCGATTTCGAGGCGATGTCGCAATAAAGGATGGCCGCATCGCCGGTATCGGCAAAGTAAGCGGCGCTGCGGACCGCCGCGTCAATGTCGACGGCCTGGTTGTCGCGCCTGGCGTCATCGACGTGCACACCCACTACGATGCGGAGGTATGCTGGAACGGGGTTGTGGCAAGTTCGGCTGAACACGGAGTCACGACGGTAATCCAGGGCAATTGCGGCGTCGGTGTCGCGCCATGCCGCCCGCAGGACCACGAAGCGGCGATACAGGATCTGGTCGTGCTCGAAGGTATCTCCTACGAGACTATGAATGCCGGCATCGATTGGCAATTCGAGACCTTTGCCGATTATTTGGGGTTCTTACGCCGACGCGGCCTCGGCGTTAACGTCGCTGCGTTTGTGCCGCTCTCCCCGATGCGTCGCTACGTCATCGGCGAAGCGTCGATCGAGCGCGGCGCCACCCCGGAGGAACGCGCCCGGATCGCCGATCACATTCGGCAAGCGGTGGAGGCCGGGGCCTTGGGCTTTAGCGCGACGATGGTGCGGCGGCAGGTGGGTTATCAAGGCAAGCCGATGCCTGGCCAGCTTACCGACGCTGACGAGATGCGCGCCTACGCCCGCGTGCTGCGCGATCTTGGACGCGGTGCGATGCAGTTCAACGTGTTAGCCAGTCCTGGCAAGGCGACCGACGAGGAGCTTGCGATTATCGATCTGCTGCTCGAGGCGAGCGGCGGCCGGCCCGTGGCCTACTCCGGCGCGCTTTCGCGCAACGACGATCCGGATGCGGTCGAGAAGATGTTGCAGAAGGTGGAACCGCTGCGTCTGCGCGGTGCGCGGCCGCAGACGACGACCATGCCGTTCACGATGGAGGTCGGGTTCACCAACCCGATGGTGTTCGCCGACGTCGACGCGTTCAAGAAGGTTCTCAACCGTACGCGAGAGGAACAAAAAGCGCTCTACCGGGATCCAGCGTGGCGTGCCCAGGCGCACGCCGAATTGGATGGAGGAGGCAAGCTCTTCAGCAGCACTTGGCCCGGAAGCATCGTATACCATGTGGCAAGCGAGAAGCTAAAGCCGCTCCTGAATAGGACCATCACAGAGATCGCCCAGGAACGCGGCGGCGATCCGTTCGACGTCATGATCGACCTCGCTCTGGAAGACGATCTCGAACTTCATATCCTCGGTGCGGTACTGAACGCGGACCCGCAGTACTTGAGCCACCACATCAAGGATCCGCGGGTGATGTTGGGACAACACGACGCCGGCGCGCATGTCGACATGGTCTTCATGGGCGGCTTCCCCACCCACATGCTCGGCCACTGGGTGCGTAAGCAAAAGGCCATCGAGTTAGAACATGCGGTTCAGCGTATGACCTCGGATCCGGCCGATTTTTTCGGTTTTGGCGATCGCGGCCGCATCGCTGTTGGCAAAGCGGCCGATCTCATGATTTTTGATCCGGAGACGGTCAATTCGTCGCAACTGGCCGAACAGACCCTTTACGACCTGCCGGCTGGCGGCAAGCGCCTTTATTCGCCGCCGACCGGCATGGAATATGTCCTCGTCAACGGCCAGGTGCTGTTCGAAGGCCGCAAGCACACTGGCGCTATGCCGGGCAGGATCATCAATAGCTGATCGTATGCAATTCCGCAATCAAGTGGTCATGGTCACTGGAGCCGCCGGCAATCTCGGACGCGCCGTCACCGCGGCTTTTGCCGCGGCGGGCGCAACCTTGGCGCTGGTTGACATAAATCAACAGGCGTTGCGTGCCGCCTATGACAAGGAAGGCGAAGATCGGATGTTGCTCGCCGCCGACCTTCTGGATACGGGTTCGGTCAGTGCCGCCGTTGAGGCAGCTTCCGCCAGGCTCGGGCCGATCCATGTTCTGTGCAACATTGCCGGCGGGTTTCGAATGGGGCCGGCCGTCCACGAAACACCCGACAAGCTTTGGCAACTGATGATGGATCTGAATGTCGGGTCAATCCTAAACACGGCTCGAGCGGTAGTGCCGGGCATGCTGTCGGCCGGATCGGGTAAAATCGTCAACGTGGCGGCGACAGCGGCGTTGTCCGGGCGAGCCTACATGGGCGCCTACTCTGCGTCGAAGAGCGCCGTCATTCGGTTGACCGAAAGCATGGCAGCCGAACTGCGCGAGCAAGGCATCAACGTTAACTGCGTTATGCCCAGCATTATCGACACGCCGCAGAACCGCACCGACATGCCTCTGGCCGATGCGGCCCGGTGGGTCAGTCCGAACGCGCTCGCTGAGGTGATCGTATTCCTCGCTTCAGACCGGGCCCGGGCCATTCATGGCGCCGCCATACCGGTGGTTGGCCTGAGTTGAGCACTCGAGAATCCATGATCTGGATCTCCGAATCAGCCATACCACGGGGCTCACGATTACGATAGCCTTTCGCTTTGCCGCGCCTTGAGTCCCGCGTACGGCTGAGCGTGATAATATCGCCGCCGTAACAACGTTAGGGTTACGCTTCCTTTCTCCCGGCTCACTCCTCAGCACTCTGATGTTAGCCATCATCGGCGGCAGCGGCCTTACCCAGCTGTCCAACCTCGACGTCACTCATCGTCTGGCGGTGCGCACCCCTTATGGGGAACCTTCGGGCGCGCTCACCTTCGGCCGCATCGCCGGCGAGGACCTGGTGTTTCTGGCGCGGCACGGTTATGGCCATACCATTCCGCCGCATGAAGTAAACTATCGCGCCAATATCTGGGCGCTGAAGCAGCAGAAGGTGGAGGGCGTGGTGTCGGTCGCATCGGTGGGCGGGATACGCGCCGACATGCGGCCCGGCGTCATCGCCGTGCCGCATCAGATCATCGACTATACCTGGGGCAGGAAGAACACCTTTTTCGAGGGTGGAGAACAGCCCGTTACCCATATCGATTTCACCGAGCCGTACTCGGCGCCGTTGCGCCGCCGCATCGTCGAAGCGGCCCGTGCCTGCGGTGAAGCATTGGTGGAGGACGCAATTTACGCTGCGAGCCAGGGCCCGCGACTGGAGACCGCGGCCGAGATCGACCGGCTGGAGCGCGAGGGGGTCGATATCGTCGGCATGACCGGCATGCCCGAAGCGGCGCTGGCGCGGGAGGCGGGCCTCGATTACGCCGCGATTGCCGTGGTCGCCAATTACGCCGCCGGCCGTGCCGACAGCTTGCACGGAATACGCCTGGAGGACATCGAGCAGGTGCTGCGGCGGTCGCTCGCGCGGGTGCGCCGCATCATCGAGAAACTGGTGGCGGCGGCATGAGCAGGGAGCAGGGGCCACGCGAAGCGGGGATGCGACCGGCCGCGATTGCCGCCGGACGCCGACCGTGCGAATGTGAACATCTGGTGCTAGTGAGGGAGGCGGCGGCATGATCCGGGAGGTGCTCAAGATGGGCGATCCGCGCCTGCTGCAAATAGCGCAGCCGCTGGAACAATTCGATACGCCCGAACTTCGGGCCCTGCTGGCCGACCTGCGCGATACCATGGCGCATCTCGCCGGGGCGGGTTTGGCCGCGCCGCAGATCGGCGTCGGTTTGCAGGTGGTGATCTTCGGCGTCGCGCAAAACCCGCGCTACCCGCAGGCGGAGGAACTCCCGGACACCGTGCTCATCAATCCGGTGCTGACGCCGCTCTCGGACGAACTGGAAGAGGACTGGGAAGGTTGTCTGTCGGTGCCGGGCCTGCGCGGCATGGTGCCGCGCCACGCCCGCCTGCGCTACCAGGGCTTTGACGAGCGGGGCTATCCCATCGACCGCAGCGTCAGCGGCTTCCACGCCCGCGTGGTGCAACACGAATGCGACCACCTCCTGGGCATCTTGTACCCGATGCGCATCCGCGACTTCAGCAAATTCGGCTTCATCCAGGCGCTGTTTCCGGGCGAAGACGTCCCGGACGAATAACGGCGACGGAACGAACCGGTCGCGCCTCGGGGAGAGGGGTTTGGTGCGAAAATAGTTGCGGGCTTGCAAATGTCATCTCGGAACCATGGCGATCAGGCGATGTCCGGCGCTAGCGAATACTCATGATGCAGCCCACCCAACACCGACTTCGCGTGCACGACCGCACCCGCCGCCATCCAGTGTCGGGATTCCGACTTCGAAACCACCGAAGCCACTCTCGGCGGATCAGGTACGCCGGGACCCAAGCTCTTGTGCGGCCTCCCG
>JACRAS010000260.1 GCA_016234705.1 Betaproteobacteria bacterium
AACGGGATCAGCGAAGCCGCCACCGACACAATTTGGGAGGGCGCCACGTCCATATATTCGACGCGGTCCGGGGTGGCGAGCATGAACTCGTTGCGGTTGCGGCAGGACACCAGGCCTTCCTTCAGCTTGCCTTTGTCCAGGTCGGCATTCGCCTGGGCGATGACGAAGTGGCCTTCCTCGATCGCGGACAGAAAATCGATCTGGTCGGTGACCTTGCCGTTCTCGACTTTGCGATACGGCGTCTCCATGAAACCGTAGTGGTTGGTGCGCGCGAACAAGGCGAGCGAGTTGATCAGGCCGATGTTCGGACCTTCCGGCGTCTCGATCGGGCAGACGCGGCCATAGTGCGTCGGATGCACGTCGCGCACCTCGAAGCCGGCGCGCTCGACGCGCACCAGCCCCGCCCTGAACTGGTTCTCGGCCAGTTCGCCCACCGAACGCACGCGGCGGTTGCCGAGGTGGTCGATATCGTCGATCTCGCCGCGGCCGTTGCGCAGTTCGACCAGGATGCGGATCACGGCGAGGATGTCCTCGTTCGACAGCGTCACCGCGCCGGTCAGCTCGCTCCTGCCGACGCGGCGGTTGAATTTCATCCGGCCCACGGCCGACAGGTCGTAGCGCTCTTCCGAGTAGAACAGGCCGTTGAACAGCGACTCCACCGCCTCTTCCGTGGGCGGTTCGCCCGGACGCATCATGCGGTAGATGGCGACGCGCGCCGCGAACTGGTCGGCGGTCTCGTCGATACGCAGGGTCTGCGAAATGTACGGCCCCTGGTCCAGGTCGTTGGTGTAAATGGTATGAATGCTGGCGGCCTCGGCTTCCTTCAGCTTGGCCAGCACGGTCTCGGTGATCTCGTCGTTGGCGTTCGCCAGAATCTCGCCCGTCGACGTATCGATAACGTTGTGCGCCAGCACGCGTCCGAGCAGGAAATCGTCGGGGACGGCGATTTTCTTGATTCCCGCCGCCTCCATGTCGCGGATGTACTTGACGGTGATGCGTTTGTCCTTGGGCACGATCACCTTGTCGTGCTTGTCCAGGATATCGAACTTGCTGGTCTCGCCGCGCAGGCGTTCCGGCACCAGCTCGAACTGGACGCCCTTCTTGCTGAAATGGAAGGTGTCGAAGGCGAAGAATTCCTTCAGCACCTGCTCCGGCGTCAGGCCGATCGCCTTGAGCAGAATGGTCACCGGCATCTTGCGCCGGCGGTCGACGCGGAAATAGAGGTAGTCCTTGGGATCGAACTCGAAGTCGAGCCAGGAGCCGCGGTAGGGAATGATGCGCGCCGAAAACAATAGCTTGCCCGAGCTGTGCGTCTTGTCGCGGTCGTGCTCGAAAAACACGCCCGGGGAGCGGTGCAGCTGGCTGACGATAACGCGCTCGGTGCCGTTGATGACGAACGAGCCGGTGGTGGTCATGAGCGGGATCTCGCCCATGTAGACCTCCTGCTCCTTCACTTCCTTGATCGTGGGCTTGCTCGCCTCCTTGTCCATGATGGTGAGGCGCACTTTGGCGCGCAGCGGGCTGGCAAAAGTGAGGCCGCGCTGCTGGCACTCCTTGACGTCGAACGGCGGCTCGCCCAGCGCGAAGCTGACGAATTCCAGGCGCGCATTCTTCGAATGGCTCTCGATCGGGAAAATCGAGGTGAAGGCCGCCTGCAGTCCCTCGTTCTTGCGCTTCTCCGGCGGCACCGCGGCTTGCAGGAACGCGGTGAAGGAATCGAGCTGCGTAGCCAGCAGGAACGGCACGTTCAGCACGGCTGCGCGTTTGGCGAAGCTCTTGCGGATACGCTTTTTCTCGGTCGAGGTGTAACTGATGGCAGCGGCGGTCATAACAGCTCCAGTTCAGGATGCAGGAGTCAGAATTCGGCAGTCAGGGGTCACAAGACAGGAATCGGCCACGAAAAAAACATCGGTCCGATCACTCTCTTCAAGCCTCTGCGCTATTAATCCGTACTTCTCATAAAGGCAAAAGGCCGGCAGCCCAAACGCGGCGGCTGCCAGCCCGTTTTACCGTAGCGCCTACTTCATCTCGGCTTTGGCGCCGGCCTCGATCAGCTGCCTGACAATGTCTTCCGCATCTTTCTTGGACACGCCTTCCTTTACCGCCTTGGGCGCGCCGTCAACCAGGTCTTTGGCTTCTTTCAGGCCCAGGCCGGTGATCGCGCGGACTACCTTGATGACATTGACCTTGCTCTCGCCCCATGCGCTAAGCATGACGGTGAATTCGGTCTGCTCTTCCGCGGCCGGGGCGGCGGCGCCGGCGGCAGCCGGAGCGGCCACGGCGACGGCGGCGGCGGCGGATACGCCGAATTTCTCTTCCATTTCCTTGATCAGGGTGGAGAGTTCCAGCACACTCATGTTTGAAATTGCGTCGAGTAGTTCTGCTCTTGCGATTGCCATTTTTTACTCCTGAATGTTAAGTCGATTAAGTCGTTGATAACTGGTGTGGAAGTTTGGAAAATGTAACTACGCGAGCGCTTTCTCTTTCTGATCGCGAACCGCTGCGAGCGTGCGCACAAACCTGCCCGGCACCTCGTTGAGCGTCTGCACGAATTTGGCCACGGGTGCCTGCATGGTGCCTAGCAGGGTAGCGAGCAACTGCTCACGGCTGGGCATGTTGGCGAGCGCGGTGACTTCCTTCGCGGAAATCACCGAGTTCGGCAGGCCCCCGGCCTTGATCACGAAGCGCTCGTTTGCCCTGGCAAAATCGTTCAGCACCTTGGCGCCGGCGACCGGGTCGGACGAAATGCCGTAGACCAGCGGACCGACCATCTTTTCGGCCAGCTGGTCGAACGGCGTGTCCTTCACGGCACGGCGCACCAGGGAGTTTTTCATCACGCGCAGGTACACGCCCGCCTTGCGCGCTTTGGCACGCAAATCGGTCATGACGCCCACTCCCAGACCGCGGTACTCAGCGACGATGATCGCCTGCGCATTGGCCACCTGCGCGGACACTTCGGCGACTACCGCCTTCTTCTGCTCAAGATTGAGACCCAAGGTCTACCTCCAGTCAAATGCAGAGTTCAGAACGCGAAGCGCAGCTGGTATTCTCTCTGCGCCCTGCATTCATTCCCCTGCGTTACGGTTACGGCGACCTTACATTCAGGAAACGCTTCCTGTATTGGGGCGCGCCATCTGCGTTGGGCACTGCCGGCGACAGTTGATGCGTGATGAGGGCTGAGTTCATCGCACAATCTTCCAGCACCAGCTACCGATTAAGTTTTCCGGCAATTCGCAATGGCGGATACTGGTTTCCCTCCACCCGTCACCGATCACCCTCGAACCCCAACGGTCTTTGATAACCCGCCGCGGCGATTCCCTGCCGCAACGGCCCAAAGTCCCTACGGTTGCGCCCTAGGCGCAACCCGATAATTCCTCAGAGCCTGTACACGTTGAGGGGAAACGTCCCCCCAAACTCCCCTATTTCAGAGGCTGTTTCAGTCATTCTGAAACAGCCTGTTAACTGTTGACGCTCGCGATATCCACGCGGATGCCCGGGCCCATGGTGCTCGACACCGACAGCTTCTGCAGATAAATCCCTTTGCTGCTGGCCGGCTTCGCCTTGTTCAGCGCCTCCACCAGCGATTTCAGGTTTTCGCACAGCGCCTCGGGCGTGAAAGAGGCCAAGCCGATCGTGCATTGCACGATGCCCGCCTTGTCGGCGCGGTATTGCACCTGGCCGGCCTTGGCGTTTTTCACGGCGGTCGCCACATCCGGCGTCACCGTGCCCACTTTCGGGTTCGGCATGAGGCCGCGCGGCCCCAGGATCTGGCCCAACTGGCCGACGATGCGCATGGTATCCGGGCTGGCGATAATCACGTCGAAGTCCATCTTGCCGGCCTTGATCTGCTCGGCCAGGTCTTCCATGCCGACGATGTCGGCCCCGGCGGCCTTCGCCGCAACAGCCTTGTCGCCCTGGGCGAACACCGCGACGCGCACTTTCTTTCCGGTACCGGCTGGCAGCACCACCGAGCCGCGCACGGTCTGGTCGGACTTCTTGGCGTCGATGCCGAGGTTGACGGCAACGTCCACCGACTCGTCGAATTTGGCGGTGGCGGCCTGCTTCATCAGCTTCATCGCGTCCAGCGCCGGATAGGGCTTGTTGCGCTCGACCAATTTGGCAAAAGGTTTCTGGCGCTTGGAAAGTTTCACGGCTGGCTGGCTCATTTCACGCCCTCCACGATGACGCCCATGGAGCGCGCGCTGCCGGCGATGGTGCGCACGGCGGCATCCAGATCCGATGCGGTGAGGTCCGGCATCTTGGTCTTGGCGATCTCCTCGGCCTGGGCGCGCGTCAGCTTGCCCACCTTGTCGGTATGCGGAACCTTGATGCCCTTGTCGATGCCGGCAGCCTTCTTGATCAGCACGCTCGCGGGCGGGGTCTTGATGATGAACGTGAAGCTCTTGTCCGCAAACGCGGTGATCACCACCGGCAGCGGGAGGCCCGGTTCAACCTTCTGCGTCTGGGCGTTGAACGCCTTGCAGAACTCCATGATATTGAGGCCGCGCTGGCCCAACGCCGGCCCGATGGGGGGGCTCGGGTTGGCTTTGCCTGCAGGCACCTGCAGCTTGATAAAGCCGACTATCTTCTTTGCCATAGGTCACTCCTCGTGGGTGCTGGCGGGCTTAGAGCCCTCCCCGGTTAACCATCAACAACTGAACTGCTTCGGTTTGCCTCAGCGCCCCTGCGGCAAAACGAATTTACGCCTTCTCTACCTGCCCAAATTCCAACTCTACCGGCGTCGCGCGGCCGAAGATGGTTACCGACACGCGCAACTTCGACTTGTCGTAATTGACATCTTCCACCATGCCGTGGAAATCGGTGAACGGGCCTTCCTTGACGCGCACCGCTTCGCCCACTTCGAACAGCACCTTGGGCTTGGGTTTCTCCACGCCCTCCTGCATCTGGTGCATGATATTGGCGACTTCCTTGACCGAGATCGGGGTCGGCTTGCTCGCCGTGCCGCCGACGAACCCGGTGACCTTATTGGTGCTCTTCACCAGGTGCCAGGTCTCGTCGTCCATTTCCATTTCCACCAGCACGTAGCCTGGAAAAAATTTGCGCTCGGAAATGTTCTTCTGGCCGGCCTTCATCTCGACTACCTCTTCGGTCGGGACCAGGATCTTGCCGAATTTTTCCTGCATGCCGGCGCGCCGGACGCGCTCCTCGAGCGCGCGCTGCACCGACTTCTCGAAGCCGGAGTAGGCGTGAACCACGTACCAGCGCTTGCTCATAATTTCTTCCAACCAAGTATCAAGTCGTACAAGAGGTATTCCAGGGTCTTGTCGCTCACCCACAGGAACAGCGCCATGACGACGACAAACGCGAATACGATTCCGGCTGTCTGCAGCGACTCCTTGCGGGTCGGCCACACCACCTTCTTCACCTCCGTCACCGCGTCCTTGGCAAACACCAGGAACTGCTGCCCCGGCGCGGTGAACCAGGCGACGGCAACGGCCGCGGCGGCGCCGGCGGCGATAGCGGCGAGGCGCACTATCGCGGCGCTGTCCGCAAGGTAATAAAACCCGGCCACGCCCGCAGCTAGCAGCAGCGCAGCCAGTACCAACTTTATTTTGTCAGCCATCAATCCATCTCGGCTCCGTGCGAGGCACGTCCGGAGCACTGTTATAAGTGGCAGGCCAAGAGGGCCTCGAACCCCCAACCTTCGGTTTTGGAGACCGACGCTCTGCCAATTGAGCTATTGGCCTAAATTAAAACTAAATCGGACCCGGGACGCGGGACGCGGGACGCGGGACTCGATCTTCGCGTCTCGGGTCCCGGGTCTCGCGTCTAGTGTTCGCCCTACTCGAATATTTTCGCCACCACGCCTGCGCCGACGGTGCGCCCGCCCTCGCGGATGGCAAAGCGCAGCCCCTGCTCCATCGCGATCGGCGCAATCAGCGTCACCACCATCTTTACGTTGTCCCCGGGCATCACCA
>JACRAS010000026.1 GCA_016234705.1 Betaproteobacteria bacterium
ACATACATGTGCGACAGCTCCACGCCGGGATAATCCTTTGCCACTTCGATGACGACCTCGCGCCACAGTTGCGAGGTCTCGAGAACATTGCTCTTGTCCACCGAGCACAGTTTTTTGGCGCGCTTCATCGCCGCGCGAAAGCCCGCGTGAGCGATGCGCCGGATCTCGGATTCGCTGTAGCGCATGGTGTCGAAACCCTCGCGCTCGCCGTTCTCGAGCGTGCGCACGCCGCGCGGCTGGCCGAAATAAACGTCGCCGGTGAGTTCGCGCAGGATCAGGATATCCATCCCCGAGACCACTTCGGGACGCAGGGTCGATGCGCCTACCAGTTCGGGAAACACCTTGGCCGGACGCAGGTTGGCGAACAGGCCCAGCTCCTTGCGCAAGCCCAGAATCGCCTGCTCCGGGCGCTTGGCCCGCGGCAGCGTGTCGTACTGCCAGCCGCCGACGGCGCCGAACAGAATGGCGTCGGCTTCGCGCGCGAGCTTCAGCGTGGCCGCGGGCAGAGGATCGCCGGCGGCGTCGTAAGCGGCGCCGCCCACCGGCGCTTGCTCCATCTCCAGCTTGAGTCCATCCTTGACGAGCGCGCGCAGCACCTTCAGCGCCTGCGCGACGATTTCCGGGCCGATGCCGTCACCGGGGAGCACTGCTATTTTCATTTATTTACTCGGAAAGACGCTTATCAGCCGAACAGCCACGGCTGCTCGATACGGCGGCGCGCCTCGAACGCGCGGATTTTGTCGGCCTGGCGCAGTGACAGGCCGATGTCGTCGAAGCCGTTCAACAAGCAGTACTTTCGGTGCGCATCGACGTCGAACGCGCTCTGCGTGGCGCCATCGGGCGTGATGACTATCTGCCGTTCCAGGTCGATGGTCAGCTTGTAGCCGGGGAAGGCATTCACCTGGTTGAACAGATGGTCGACACTCAGCTCGGTGAGCACGATCGGCAGTACGCCGTTCTTGAAGCAGTTGTTGTAAAAGATATCGGCGAACGAAGGCGCGATGAGCGCGCGAAAGCCGTAATCGGCCAGAGCCCAAGGCGCGTGCTCGCGGCTGGAGCCGCAGCCGAAATTCTTGCGCGTGAGCAGTATGCTCGCGCCCTTGTAGCGCGGCTGGTTCAGCACGAAATCCGGGTTGAGCGGACGCCTTGCGTTATCCATGCCTGGCTCGCCCACGTCCTTATAACGCCAGGCGTCGAACAGGTTGGGGCCAAAGCCGGAGCGCTTGATCGACTTCAGGAACTGCTTGGGGATAATGGCGTCGGTGTCGACATTAGCACGGTCGACGGGTGCTACGATCCCGTTCAATACGGTAAATTTTTCCATGGTCTCAGCGCCAGTTGCGTACGTCGACAAAATGCCCGGCAATCGCGGCCGCCGCCGCCATTTCCGGACTGACCAGATGGGTGCGGCCGCCCGCGCCCTGGCGGCCCTCGAAATTGCGGTTGGAGGTCGAGGCGCAGCGCTCGCCCGGTTCGAGCCGGTCGGCGTTCATCGCCAGGCACATGGAGCAACCCGGCTCGCGCCACTGGAAACCCGACTCCGTGAATACGCGATCCAGCCCCTCCTGCTCGGCCTGCGCCTTCACCAGGCCCGAGCCCGGCACCACCAGCGCAAGGCGGATATTGGAGGCGACGCGCTTGCCGCGCACCATCGCCGCCGCGGCGCGCAGATCCTCGATGCGCGAGTTGGTGCAGGAACCGATGAACACCTTGTCGAGGCGTATGTCCTCGATACGCATGTTGGGTTTCAGGTCCATGTAGATGAGCGCGCGTTCCATGCCCTCGCGCCGGGTCGCATCCTTCTCCTTGTCCGGATCGGGTACGCGAGCGTCCACCGCCACCACCATCTCCGGCGAAGTGCCCCAGGTGACCTGCGGCCTGATGTCGCGCGCGTCCAGCCGCAGCACGCGGTCGAACTGCGCGCCCGCGTCGGATGCGAGCGTGCGCCAATAGGCGACGGCACGGTTCCAGTTCTCGCCGGTCGGGGCGAACGGCCGTCCCTCGAGATAAGCGATGGTGATATCGTCCACCGCCACCATGCCGGAGCGAGCGCCCGCCTCGATGGCCATGTTGCACACGGTCATGCGGCCTTCCATACTCAAGGCGCGGATGCTGCCGCCGGCAAACTCGACGGCGCAGCCCGTCCCGCCGGCGGTGCCGATTTTGCCGATGATGGCAAGTGCGACGTCCTTGGCGGTGACGCCGCGCGCGAGCGGCCCGTCCACCGTGACCAACATGTTCTGCATTTTCTTTTGCACCAGGCACTGGGTCGCCAGCACGTGCTCGACCTCCGAGGTGCCGATGCCGTGCGCAAGGCAGGCGAAGGCGCCGTGGGTGCTGGTATGCGAATCGCCGCACACCACCGTCATGCCGGGCAGCGTCGCGCCCTGCTCCGGGCCGATGACGTGCACGATCCCCTGGCGCCGGTCGAGAAAAGGAAAGTACGCTTTCGCGCCGTATTCGCGGATATTCGCGTCCAGGGTTTCGACCTGCAGGCGCGATATCGGGTCCTTGATGCCCTCGTTCCAGTCGGTGGTGGGCGTGTTGTGATCGGCCGTGGCCACGATCGAATCGACGCGCCAGGGCTTGCGCCCGGCAAGCCGCAAGCCTTCGAATGCCTGCGGGCTGGTGACTTCGTGCAGCAGATGGCGGTCGATATAGAGCAGCGCCGTGCCGTCATCCTCGACGTGCCCCACGTGGCTCGCCCAAAGCTTGTCGTAGAGGGTTTGCGGCATGAGTGTCAGTGATTACGGGAAACTGTGAATTATGCCACAGTAAGCATGCGTTTGGAGCGTAACATTCAGCATAAAAAGGGTGCAGTCGCGGTTCAACCGCGGGGTTCATCCGCGGAGCCTAATGAATATGATCGGCGTCAGCGGCAACGCAAGAACGGCGGCACTGCAAGCACGCCGCCGGCCGGTTTTCAAATGCGCGCCGGACGCACTTTCCACTGTAGCAGCACGAAGCCCGCCAATGCCGCAAGCGCCGCGGCGCTGAAGGTCCAGGCCGGGCCGATGCTGTCCCAACCGAGACCGGAGAGCATGCTGCCCAGCATGCCGCCGGCGCCGAAAGACACGGACAGATAAATTGCCTGCCCGCGCACCTGATGCGCCCCCTGAAACCAGCGGTGGATCAGCGTCACGGCAGCAGCATGATATGCGCCGAAACTCAGGCCGTGCAACAACTGGGCCGCGAACAGCACCGGCGCCGAACTCACGCCCCAGCCGATCATGAGGAAGCGCACCACGGTGGCGGCAAAACAGACCAACAGAATACCCGTGAGCGAATAGAGTCGCATCAGCGCCGGCATCAGCAGGAACACAATAATTTCGGCGACCACGCCGTAGGTCCACATCCAGCCCACCGCCGCCTTGCTGTAGCCGTGGTCCACGAGGTAAATCGAGAAGAATGCGTACTGCGGCCCGTGTGCCAGGGTCATGAGGAAACACGCGGCCAGCAGCGCGGCGACTTCCGGCCGCCGCAGGATGGCCCACACCGGCTCCGGCGCGGCGCGGCCGCCGCCGGGCGCGTCCGGGACAACCAGCGCGCAGATCCAGCTCAGTGTATAGGTGGCGAGCACCATCCACAGTAGGTTCGCGATCGGCAGCGCGTCCAGCGCATAGCCGACCAGTGTTACCGTAACGATGAAGCCGACCGAGCCCCACAGGCGGATCGAGCCGTAGCGGCTGATCGCCCCGTGCAGGTGCGACAGCGTCAGCGACTCGGTAAGCGGCATGGATGCGCTGGTGAAAAAGCCGAGCGCAAGCAAAAGCGCGAATAATCCCCAGAACGACGTGACGAAGAAGAACCCGGTGAAACATACTGCCCCGCAGGCGAGCGTAACGCTGATGATGCGCATGCGCTGCCCGCTGCTGTCCGAGACCCAACCCCAGAAGTTCGGCCCCACCACCCGCATCAGCTGCCCCAGCGAAAGCAGCACGCCGATCTGCGCCGCAGCGAGCCCGAGCGAGGCCAGATACAAGCTGAAGTACGGCGCCGCAGCGCCGACCTGGGCGAAATAGGCGAAATAGAAAGCGGACAGGCGCCAATAAGGAACGGGGTGCAATGTAGGCGGGGACAAGATGAGAATCTCGGCTGCGGACGCTAACGCGGAAGGTTCATTCTACATGGCGCATAGCACGCTGCTGCCTGGCTGCAGCGACAAAGCTTGCGCGGACGGCGTCCCGTCCGCGCGGATCGCCGATTGTGCGCGGATGAAAAACATATCCGCACACAATCGGCGATCTTGTATAAAAGCAACCCAAGGCGCAGTTGCTTTTATCCAAAAACATGGTTGGCGCGCGCGAGCGCGCAATGGCCGCCCCTGGTATACGTCGGAATTCAAGACGCTGCAAATAAATCGGCCGTATTAGAGATGCCTCTACGCAAGGCGCGCCGAATCCGCACACACTCGCTCCCGCCTAAGATAAACTGCCGCAATTTCGCGCCCTGCGGCACCGCAGTTCGTATTGCATCGAGCACATTCAAGCATCCGATCCCACGCCCATGCTCAAACAACTGCGCTCACGCGGCACGCTGTTCCTGTTGTTCACCCTGTCCGGCTTCGCCGGGCTGATCTACGAATCCATCTGGAGCCATTACCTCAAGCTGTTTCTGGGGCATGCCGCCTATGCGCAGACCCTGGTGCTGGCAATTTTCATGGGCGGCATGGCTCTCGGCTCCTGGCTGTGCAGCCGCTATTCCGGGGGCTGGAAAAACCTGCTTCTTGGCTACGCCCTTGCCGAAGCCGTCATCGGCGCCTGCGCGCTCGCGTTCCATCCGCTTTTCGTCGCCGCAACCGACGCGGCCTTCGACACCGTCCTGCCGGCGCTCGGATCGGAATTCGCCGCCACCTGGTTCAAGTGGTCGCTGGGCACGGCGCTGATCCTGCCGCAGTCGATTCTGCTCGGCATGACCTTTCCCTTGATGAGCGGCGGACTCATCCGCCGCCACCCGGATGCGCCGGGCGCATCGCTCGCCATGCTCTATTTCACCAACAGCCTGGGTGCGGCCATCGGCGTCCTGGCGAGCGGCTTTATCATGATCGGAAAACTGGGGCTGCCCGGCACCATACAGGCAGCCGGCGCCATCAACCTGGCGCTGGCGGCGCTCATGTGGCTGATCGCGCGCGGCGCCGAGCCGCCGGCCGCGGCGCCCATCAGTCCGGATCAGGACCAAGACCGCGGCTATTTCAAACTGCTGCTCGCCACCGCGTTATTGACCGGCGCCGCCTCTTTCATCTATGAAATCGCCTGGATCAGGATGCTCAGCCTGGTGCTGGGCGCATCCACCCACTCGTTCGAACTGATGCTCTCGGCCTTCATTCTCGGCCTCGCCGGCGGCGGCTACTGGGTGAAGCGCCGCATCGACGGAACGAAGGACCCGACGCGCCTGCTCGGCGTGGTACAAGTGGTGATGGGGCTCCTCGCGCTCGCCACGCTGCCGCTGTATGGCGCCATGTTCGACGCCATGACCTGGGTGATGAAGGGCTTGGCGCGCAGCGAAACCGGCTACGTGCTCTACCATGTTTCGAGCCAGGCCATCGCGCTCGCCATCATGTTCCCGGCTACCTTCTGCGCCGGCATGACCCTGCCGCTGATTACTTACGCGCTGCTGCGCCGCGGCCACGGCGAGAAAAGCATAGGCGCGGTCTACGCCGCCAATACCCTGGGCGCAATCCTCGGCGTGTTCGCCGCCGCGCACCTGGGGCTGCCGCTGCTGGGACTGAAAAACCTCGTCGCCGCGGGCGCGGCGATCGACACCCTGCTCGGGGTGTACCTGTTGTGGCGTGTCGCCCCCGGCAGGTTTGCCCCGCTGCTGGCCGGCGGCGCGGCCGCGCTGGCGCTGGTGCTCGCGTTCGCGCTGGTGCAGTTCGACGTCCACCGCATGGTCTCCGGCGTATTCCGCCACGGCACCATTTACACCGCCGCGGACATGAAGCCGCTCTTTCTTAAGGACGGCAAGACGGCCAGCGTCAGCCTGGTCGAATTTCCGGAGGGCACCAGCATCCGCACCAACGCCAAATCCGACGGCGCCATCAACTTGAAGCCCGGCGCGCGTATCTCGGACGAGATCACCATGGTGCTCACGGCGGTGCTGCCGCTCGCGCTGAAGCCCGAAGCGAAAAACGCCGCCATCATCGGCATGGGCACCGGGCTCACGGTGCACACCATGCTCGCCAACTCGAAAATCGACGCCGTCGAAACCATCGAGATCGAGCCCGCCATGGTGGAGGCGGCACGCGGTTTCAATGCGCGCAACGCCAACGCCTACGCCGATCCGCGCAGCCATATCCGCATCGACGATGCCAAGACCTTCTTCTCCACCCGCAACGGCAACTACGACATCATCATCTCCGAGCCCTCCAATCCCTGGGTGAGCGGCGTTTCCAATTTGTTTTCGCGCGAGTTCTACCGTCTGGTGCGCCGCTATCTCAAGCCGGGCGGCGTACTGGTGCAGTGGTTCCAACTGTATGAGATCGACGTCAGCCTGGTGGCTTCGGTGTTGCGCGCGCTGGGCGACAACTTTCCCGATTACGCCATCTACGCCTCCACCGACAACGACCTCTTGATCGTCGCCGGTGATGCGGCAACGCTGGCGCAGCCGCTCGCCGACGTGTTCCGCGAACCCGGTCTGGCGCAGGAACTGCGCACGGTGCATCTGCAAAACCTGGCCGACCTGCAAATACGCAAGATCGCCACCCGCGCCACCATGCACCCGCTGGTGCAGAGCTTTCCCGTGCCGGCGAATTCCGACTATTACCCATATCTCGATCTGAACGCAGCGCGTTACCGCTTCCTGCAGCAAGGCGCAAGCGATCTGGCCGGCCTCAACGCCGCCGGCGTGCCGGTGATCCAGATGCTGGAAGGCGGGACCACGCTGCCGCAGGTGTCGCTGGACGGCGCCGATTACTTCAGCCGCATCGAGCAGATACGCCGCGCCCAATACATCCGCGACACTTATCTGAAACCAAATCCACCCGAGCCGCTGGCGATGCCGCGCGCGCTGCAAAAGGACCTGGAACTCGCAAGCCTGCGCGCACTCGACTGCTGGGATCCGGCAAAGCATGACGTCTGGCTGCACTCCCTGTTCCAAGTGGCGAATGCCGTCAATTCCTTCCTCCCGCCGGAGGAAACGGCGGCAATCTGGCGACGCTTCGAGTCCGCCGGCTGCTACGGCACGCTGCCCGAGCAGTACAAACTGTGGATCGCGCTGTTCAAGGCGGTCGGCGCACGCGACGACGCCAAGATGACCGAGCTCGCCGGGCAGTTGTTTGCCACGCCCGGCGATCTGCCCGCGGAGAGCCGGCGCTATTTACTCACCGCGGCGATGACCGGCTATCTCGCGCAGAACAAACCGCGGGAAGCCGTGCATGCGTGGGAGCGTTATGCGCCGTCGATTTCGCGCGACGAGCGCTCGCAGCTCGTGCTGCGCCTGCTCTACGCCAAGGCGAGCGGCGGCAAGGCGCCGCCGAATTAAGCGTGGCGACTTGATTCGCGCCCTTGATTGTTGCAGAGTTGCGCTTATTGCGCGGACGAGAAATCGTCCGCGCGGATCGTCGATTGCGCACGGATGAAAAGCACATCCGCGCGCAATCGCCGATCTTGTATAAAAGCCTCCCCAAACCGCTCTTGCTGTTATCCATAACCCTGTTTTTGGTACGGATGCGCTTTTCATCCGTACCAAAAACAGGGTTGGCGCGCGCGAGCGCGCAATGGCCGCTCTTGGCATGCGCCGGAATTCCAGACACCGCAAATAGCAGCCTTACGCTTCGTCCGCGTCCGGATTGTCGACCGGCTTCGCTGCATACTTCGCCGCGAGCTTAGAATCGGACACGCGCGCCGCGATTTTCGGCGTCGACGTCGTTACATCGGCGTTTTGCGCGCGCTGCCTGAGCGCATGATCGGCGAGCACCAGCGCCAGCATCGCTTCCGCAATCGGCGTGGCGCGGATGCCGACGCAGGGGTCGTGGCGGCCGCGCGTCTCCACCGTCACCGCTTCGCCCTTCTTGTCGATCGAGCGTCGCGCGAGGCGGATGCTGGACGTCGGCTTGATGGCAAGGTTCACCACCAGGTCCTGGCCGGTGGAAATGCCGCCCAGGATGCCGCCGGCGTTGTTGGACAGGAACCCGTCGGGCGTGAGTTCATCGGAGTGCTCGCTGCCCTTCTGTTCGACCGAGGCGAAGCCCGCGCCGATTTCCACGCCCTTCACCGCGTTGATGCCCATCATGGCGTAGGCGATGTCGGCGTCGAGCCGGTCGTATACCGGCTCGCCCCAGCCCACCGGCACGCCTTCGGCGACGACGGTGATTCTGGCGCCGCATGAATCCCCGCTCTTGCGCAGCGCGTCCATGTAGGCTTCGAGCGCCGGCACGGCGGCCATGTCCGCTACGAAGAAGGGATTGCGTTCGACCGCGCTCCAGTCCTTGAGCGCAACTATGTTCGACCCGAGCTGCGACAGATAGCCGCGGACGGCGATGCCATAGCGCTCCTTCAGCCACTTCTTCGCGATCGCGCCGGCGGCGACCCGCACCAGCGTCTCGCGCGCCGAGGCCCGCCCGCCGCCGCGATAATCGCGTATGCCGTACTTCTGCCAATAGGTATAGTCGGCATGCCCAGGGCGGAAGCTCTCGGCGATGTTGCCATAGTCCTTGCTCTTCTGGTCCTCGTTGCGCACCAGAAAACCGATGGCGGTGCCGGTGGTCCTGCCTTCGAATACGCCGGAGAGGATTTCCACCCGGTCGGCCTCGCGCCGCTGCGTCACGTGGCGCGAAGTGCCGGGCTTCCTGCGGTCGAGCTCCTGCTGTAGGTCGGCTTCGGAGAGTTCCAATCCGGGCGGGCAGCCGTCCACCACGCCGCCGTAGGCCGGGCCATGCGACTCGCCAAACGACGTGACGCAGAACAGTTTTCCCAGAGTGTTGCCCGACATGATTTCGCTCGCGGATTTGCTGTGTCAAGTTTAACATATCGCTTATTCCGGCCCGGCCGGCTGTCGAAGGAGAAACACCTGTGCCGAACTCACCAACGCCTGCCGCGGCGGGCGAGCGCCACGACTGGCCCAAGCTCGTCGACGAGTTGAACCGGCTGCTGCGCCTGAAGACCACGCCCGTAGCCATGAAGCTGTTCGAGCGCGCCGAGGACATGCAGGCCATCCCTAAGCTGCGCCGCCCCGGCGCCATCCACACCACCGATCAGATCGTGGCGCAGGCGGCACGGCTCGGCTTCACTATCGGCATCACCCGCGAAGACCTGGTCGGCGCGCAATGCGGCGCGGTCATCGGTCTCGCTCCGCGAGGACGAGGAATGGCGCTCGGGCAAGCACATGGCCGGCGTGTGGTTCGCCACCGTGGCCGATGCCTCGGCGCACCAGCAGGCGATGGACGTGGTGCCGCACGGAAAATACCGGGCGATGGCGGTGTCGCCGCTCGCCAGCGGCCGGCTCGATCCGCCCGACATCTGTCTCCTCTACGCCACGCCCGGGCAGATGATCATTTTCATCAACGGCCTGCAATGGTCGGGCTACAAGAAATTCGACTGGAGCGTGGTGGGCGAATCGGCCTGCGCCGATTCCTGGGGCCGCGCGCTCGCCACCGGCGAACCCAGCCTGTCGATTCCCTGCTATGCCGAGCGGCGCTACGGCGGCGTGCTCGACGACGAGATGCTGATGGCGCTGCCGCCGCACTGTTTGCCCAAGGCGATCGCGGGCATGCAGGCACTGTCGGCGAACGGCCTCCGATACCCCATCCCGCAATACGGCATCCAGGCCGACGTGCGCGCCGGCATGGGCGCGAGCTATCCCTCGCGCAACAAGTAGGCCGGTTGCCCCGCGGCCGGGCGTCCCAAGACCTCACGCCGGCGCAGGAGCGGCGCCCTCGCCGCGACCGGCAGGCCTGTCGAAAAATGCGCGCGTCTCGAATATCCCCGCCGCCAGACGCTTGCCGCCCGCGCGCAGGCTGCGTTTGAGTACGAAGTCGAACAACAGCGAGTTGTACTCGCGCAAACCCATGAACAGCGGCGCCGCGCTTTTTTCGATGTAGCCCAGTTCCACCAGATAATCGACCGAGTAAATCGGGAACACGCCCGGCAGCGGATAGTCCGAGCCGTTCAGCAGGCGCGCGTGCCAGTCCTCGCGCTGGAGCACATGGGAAAGGGCCGCCCCGGCGCGCGCTGTCTGCGTCATGGCCGATATGTCGCCGTACAGCCTGCCCACATAGCGCGGTTCGTCCATCAGCCGCGCGAACAGCTCGAAGCTGCCCAAGGCAGCGCCGTTCGCGCCGCGGTCGGTATCTCGGTCCCGGCCCATGGAAGCGCAATGCGCCACCACCACGCGCACGCCGTGATCGAGGGCGCGCCGCAGCCGCAGCGGATTGCCCAGTTCCTGCGCATCCGTCCCCCGCAGCGCGCGTTCCAGGCCCGCATGCGTGATCAACGGCAGGTCGAGCCGCGCCAGCGCCGAGTAGAAGGGATCGCACAGTTTGGATGCCGGGTCGATCCCCATCGCTGCCGGCAGCCACTTCAACGCACGGGCACCCTGCTCTACCGCCGCCTCCAGCCGCTCGATGCAATCACGGCGATACGGGTGCACCGAGGCGGCCCATTCGAAGTATTGCGCATGGCGCCGCGCCATTTGCGCGGCGTAGCGGTTGGGGACATGGAAACTCGTCTGTTCCCAGGACACCTCGCCCGCCTCGGTAACGCTCGCGTCGAAAGCGAGTAGTAGCAGCTTCACTCCGGGGCGCATGTCGTCGAGCAGATTGTGCATGCGCTCGACATAGCTCCGGTCGACCTGCCCCGGCGCATCGTGCACGCAGCCGGCGTTCATGAAGAACAGGCGCTGGGCGTACTGCAGAGGATAGCGCAGGCTCTCCATGGCAGGGTTGAGAGTGATGCCGCTGCCGGACTCACCCGTGCCGGAGTCGCCGCTGCCCGCGAGGTGGCAATGGCAGTCCCACATCTTGTTTGGATCTATGCCTTCCCAGGCGGCGCGCACCAGTTCGTGCCGCGCGAGCGCTTCCGGCAGCGCGGCGCGGCAAGGATTGATGAAGCCCTGCTCGGGCCAATAGCGCCAGGCGGCGAGCCCGCCCGCGCCGAGCGCGAGAGCGCCCGAGAGCGCAAGAAATTTTCTGCGAGAAATTCTCAGAACCGCGCGCTTAGGTTGGCGCGTCCTTGATATAGCCCTTGAGCATGCGGTTCTCGAACGCCTGCTCCTCCAGCACTGCCCTCGCCACGTCGTGAAACGAGAGCACGCCGACCAGCGTATCGCCTTCCATCACCGGCATGTAGCGGATGTGGTGCTGCAGCATCACGCTGCGCAGTTCGTCCACTTCGACGTTCGGGGCTATGGTCCTGGGGTTTTTCACCATGATGGCGTCCACGCGCACGCCCTGGATCGAGCCCCGGTTCTTGTGCAGGGCCTGCAGCACTTCGCGGAAGGTCAGCATGCCCACCATGCTGCCCTGACTCATTACCACCAGCGAGCCGATGTCCTTCTCCGCCATGATGCTGACCCCATCGCTCACCATCTCGTCCGGTGCGATGGTGACGAGCAGGTTGCCTTTTATTCTGAGTATTTCCCGAAGCTGCATGACGCCCTCCTGTGCACAAGGCGAACCAGAGTTTAGACCAAGCAGCAGAGGACTGCCAGCCTGCATCTCAGCCTGCATCTCAGCATGCATCTCGTGACTTACCCGAAAACAAGGACTAATTCGCCGGCCGGTTCACCAACATGATCCCGGCTCCGACCAGCAGCGCCGCGCCGAGGAAAGCCGCAGAAAGCGGCTCGGACAGGAAGATCACGCCGAAGGCGACGCCGAACAAGGGCGTGAGGAACGAGAATACCGCCAGCCTGCCGGCGAGATACCGCGTCAGCAGCCAGAACCAGGCGAGGTAGCTGGCGAAGGCGACGATCACGCTCTGATAGGCGAGGCTTGCTACCACTTTCGGCGTGAGCGCGATGATGCCGGGCTCGCCCGCCATGAGCGATGCGACGGGCAGCACCAGCGCCGAGAAGCCGAGCTGGTAGAACAGCGTCTTGGTCGCGTTGGCCGAGCTGAGTCTGGTCGCGCGGATCAGCACCGTGGTCGCCGCCCACAGCACTGCCGCGATCACGCCGAACGCATCGCCGATCAGGGTCGAGCCGGCGACCGTGCCGAAGCCATCGGCAAAAGCCAGCGCCACGCCCAGGAACGCCAGCGCCACGCCCGTCCACTGGCTCGCGTTGAGGCGTTCGCCCGGAACGAACCACTGCAGCCCGAGGGCGGTGAGGCAGGGCGCGAGGTAGATGAACACCACCATGCGCGAAGCCGCGGTATAGGCTAGGCCGGCATAGATGAACACGAACTCGGCGGCGAACAGCGCGCCCGCCGCCATGCCGACGGCAAGCGTGCCGTCGCGCCCGAACAGCGGGATGCGGCGCAGCCGCGCCCAAGCAAGGAGCAGCACCGTGGCGATGATCGAGCGCAGCCCCGCCTGCATGATGGGCGAAATGCCCGCGGCGGCGATTTTGATGGTGATCTGCTGGAAGCCCCAGCACATGCACAGCACGACCATCATGGACACGGCCAGCGCGTCTGCGGGTTTGCGCTCGGACAACACTATTTGTGTTTTTCCTGCCGATGGATTTCGTGTTGGGCCTTGCGCTATTTCAAGCCGAGCTGTACCTCGATCGGCAGCGCGGGGTAGTGGAACGCGATCGGCCCGTCGGGCTCGGCGTGGATGAACTGGCGCACCACCGGATTGTCGGAGGCCAGCATCTCATCCGGCGTGCCCTCGCCGACGACCACGCCGTCGGCGATGACATACAGGTAGTCAACCAGCTTGAGCGACTCGCTCACGTCGTAGGTAACGATGATCGAAGTGGTGCCGAGCGCATCGTTCAGGCGGCGGATCAGGTCGGCGATGACGTTGAGCGAGATCGGGTCCAGGCCCGCGAACGGCTCGTCGTACATCGCCAGCATCGGATCGTGCACGATGGCGCGGGCGAGCGCGACGCGGCGCGACATGCCGCCGGAGAGCTCGCTCGGCATCAGGTTCCTCGCCCCGCGCAGCCCGACCACGTGCAGCTTCATCAGGATGAGGGAGCGAATCAACTCCTCCGGCAGGTCGGAGTTTTCGCGCAGCGGAAATGCAATGTTCTCGTACACCGACAGGTCGGTGAACAGCCCGCCCGCCTGGAACATCATGCCCATCCTGCGCCGCAACTGGTACAGGCTGTCGCTGTCGAGTTCATGCACCAACTGGCCGGCGACCCTGACCGAGCCTTGCGCCGGCTTCTCCTGCCCGCCGATCAGCCGTAGCAGGGTGGACTTGCCGCAGCCGCTCGCCCCGAGGATGGCAACGACCTTGCCGCGGGGGACCTTCAGGCTGAGTCCCTTCAAGATTTCGCGTTCGCCGTAATTGAACTTGACGTCGGTGATTTCGACTAAGTTATCGGGGGAGGGAGTCATCAATCGGGTGCTTGGATGAAAAGCGTTCCGCGATTTTACACGGCTTCCCGGCCGCACAAGGCCCGACGTGCGGCCGTCTTTGCAAGCGGCAGCGTCCCGATGGCGCCACAGCGCGTATACTTTCACCAATCAACAGGAGGCAAGCATGGACAGGCGCAGCACTCTGAAAGTCCTCGCGGGGCTGGCCGGGTCGTGGTTTGCACGACCCGCCTTTGCAAAAGGAGAAAAAACCGTGGAACAACTGCAGAAGAACTGGAGGACCCTGCTCGCCGATGGCGCGGACGTGGCGAGCGGCACCGAGCCGGTGAAACTGTCTAACGAGGAATGGAGAAAACGGCTCTCGCCGCAGGCCTACGACGTGCTGCGCAAGGAGGGCACCGAGCGCGCCGGATCGAGTCCGCTCGACCGCGAAAAGCGCCCCGGCGTGTTCGTATGCGCCGGCTGCAGGCTGCCGTTGTTCAGCTCGGACATGAAATTCGACAGCGGCACCGGCTGGCCCAGTTTTTTCACCACCATTCCCGGCGCATTCGGCACCAGCCGCGATTTCAAGCTGATTTTCCCGCGCACCGAGTACCACTGCTCGCGCTGCGGCGGGCACCACGGCCATATATTCGACGACGGCCCGGAGCCGACCGGGCTGCGCTATTGCAACAACGGCGTGGCGCTGCGCTTCATCCCCAAGACCGGCTGAGAGCTTATTACAAAATGAGGGAATCAAGATGGGAAGGGAAGGGTCCCACCCCTTCCCCAGGCCCCCTGGTTCCACACTCATGCAGGACCGGATCCTAGAATTGCGCGAGCAGATCGCGCTGATGGACGAGCCGCCGCTGTGGCCGGCGTGAATAGGTCTGAAAATGCCAGCAGGCCTATTTCGCGGCGCCGCTGCCCTGGTTGAGCATGTAGATGGTCGCCTTGCGCATCTCGGCATCGGTGAGATCGGGCATGCCGCCGCGCGCGGGCATGCCGCCGTGCCCCTTGATCGCGGAGCGCACCACCGCATCCAGCCCCTGCGCCGCCCGCGGTATCCAGGCTGCGCGATCGCCGATTTTCGGCGCGCCGCCTTCGCCTGTCTGGTGGCACTTGACGCACTGCGCCTGCACGATCTGCTCGCCGCTGCGAGCGGCGGGCGGGGATTTCTTGCTGATGGGCTCGGTCCAGTGGCCGCCCGACTGGTTGACCATGTAGGTGATGGCGCGGGAAATTTCGAGGTCGCTCACGACCGCATTGCCGCCGTGCGCCGGCATCTTGCGGATGCCCTTGAGCGCGCTCTGGGTGAGACTGCCCAGGCCGCGCGAGGCAAGTTTGCTCCACGCATGCTTGTCGCCGATCTTCGGCGCGCCGTTCGCGCCCGTGCCGTGGCAGGCGGCGCACACCGCGTCCACCACGTCCTTGCCGCCGCGTTCGCCGCCCTGCGCCCCGGCGTCTTGCGGCAGAAGCTGCGCACAGACCGTCAGCGCCGCGAGCAAGACCAGTTGCCTCGACGCCCTGGAAAATAGTACGTAATCCGGTACATAAGCCTCGGTGTGCGCTTGCTTGCTCATGCTCATCTCCTGGTAACAGGCACAAGTTTACTTGGCCGGGGCCGCGGACACAATATTGTCGGATAGAAATAAAAACGGGGCCGAAAGGACCGGCCCCGCGCTGCTCCTAGCGGCCGCCGGCTAGAACTTGTATCTCAGCGCCAGCCTGAAGACGTTCACGCTATAGCGCGGCGCTTGTTCGCCCAAGGTGAGGATGTTCGGGATGGTACCGGACGCAACGCCGTCGAGCATCCAGTTCTTGCTGTCGTAGCGCTCGTGCCAGTAACTCGCCTGCAGCGATACCTTGTCCTTCAGACGATAGCTTGCGTAGAGTTTCAGGCTGTCGAGCGTCGTCGAAAGGTTGGGAAATGCCGGATTCAGCGCGCCCGTGTTGACGCTGATTTCGCCCTTTGAGCGCGAACTGCCGTAATCGGCGCCGATTTCGAGTTTGTCCTTGATTGCCACGTGTTTCAAGCCGATGCCGAAGAAATCGATCCGGTCCTTGTTTTCGCCCGACCAATCCGGTATCGAGAACGTCTGGCTCCCGGCCTGTCTCGACTTGATTTCCTGGTGGTTCGCGAATAAATGCAGGCTGGTGTCTTGCGTGAGTATCACCGAGACGTCGCCGTTCAGGTTGAGGTCCCTGCCGCTCAACAAGCCGACCGCCGAATCCAGATAATCGTCATTGGACGTATCGAGGCCGAGCCCGAGATTCACGTTTTCCGCGATGGAAATGTCTGCGCGCACTGCGACGGTTTCCCGCGTGCGGCTGGCCATATTGTATTTTCGCAGCAAGGGATTCTCGGGCGGCGCGATCCCGGAGACCACCTGGTAACCGGAATTCCTGCGCTCGCCGTGTGCGAACCTCAACGACAAATCGGCCTTGTCCAGGATGCGGGAGGCGATTTTTCCCCACACCGTATCCTCGCGGCTCCGGTCGACCTCCTGGAACGTGCGCTTGCGCGACTCGCTATCGACGCCGGCGAAGACCTTCGTGTTCGCCAGGACCTTGTAATCGGCGCTCAACCTGAATTTCTCTTGCGTGAAACCGTACGGCAGGTTCGCTCTTGGCGCCCCCGTAAACATATCGGTAGCCACCGAGGGGTAAAGCGACTGCGGCGTCCGGTTGTCGCGATCGTTGTGCGTGTACGCCGCGTTCAAGCGCAGCCGGTCGGTGACCGCGGAGCTGAGTTTCAGATTCGCGTCGAGGGTGTCGGCGCGACCGTTCAGGGAACTTCCCGGCAAGGCCGCAACGGCCAGCGTGGCGTTTTGCGTCGACGCGAGGAAACCATCGTTCTGCGTCATGCGGCCCAAAGCGATGTCGGCGCTGGCGCGCGTGCGCTCGCTGAACTGGTATCCCGCCGAGGCCAGCACCTGGTGAAACTGGTTGTCCGGCGGCAACGCGAGCTGGCCGGCGCCGGCGCCGGGGAAGCCCGGCAAGAACGTGAACGGGTTCTGCCAATTCAGGGAGTCGTTGTTGTTGCGAAACGTCGACCCGTAATACGCCAGCTTCGCCTGCCATTTGCCTCCGCTGTAAGAGGCCGAAGCGTCCACCTGATCGGTAACATAATCCACCGGCTCGACCAACTGGGCTGCATTGACGAAGAAGGCACCGGCAGTGCGTTTCGTGCCTTCTTTGGTTTCATGGCGAAAATTGACGGCGTACTCCCAATCGCGCACCGGCGTCCAGGAAGCGCCCATACCCAGCCGTTTCCTGTCCGTGCCAATCTCGACCTGTTGCAGCGTGCCTGCCAACGGCATGTTGGCCGTGGTAGCCGCCGGATACCCGGCCGGCAAGGTCAAGGACGCGCCACCGCTGCCGGCGAATGGCGTTTGCGCGCTATCCGAGATGAAATGCGGTATCTCATCGTACTTGAGCAACAGTTTGTACTTGCCTTGCTGCCCGCCTTCCGCATCGAGAGAACGCGATTTCAGCCCGAGATTCGACGCATTCAGATTCCAGTAAGCCCCATCCTCGCCGCGCGAACGCACCGCGCCGTCGCCGATGAGAAATCCGCCTTTCTTGTCGAGCCCGTTGTATTCGCCGAATTTGGCCGATTTTTCCGAAACCGAACCGACGCCGACGTCCAGCGTCCCGCTGAGCCCCTGGTCGAACGTGCAGGACTCGCATTTCCACTGCGAGGTATCGGCCTGGCCGGCGCCGCTGGCGCTGTCTGCCGCCGTGGCGACCGCGGACAGCACCGACAGCACGCTGAGCAGAAACAGTTGATTTGACGTTTTCATATTTTTGTCCTGTTTTGGTTACGGCATAACGCGCTTTGCGCATTAGCCTTCACTGAAACTTCGTTTTGGGTTTGTCTCGTTACCGGTACTGGCATCGTCTTTCGCGCCTCACCCGCATTTCAACCGCGCGCCGGGCTGGGGTCCGCAGGCGCCGGCTAGCGCATCAGCTTGACTCCCGAGGGGTGATTCGAGCCGTGAATCTGCGAATGACAATTCGTGCAGCTTCCGGCAAGCAGGAAAGCCGATCCGCCGGCGCCGCCGCCCGGCAGCGCGGCGCCGGTACGCGCCACCGATGGATGCCCGGCCACCGTGTGACACTGCTGGCAAAGTAACGGCGGAGACTTGGTCAGCAGTGACGGGCGAACCGTCCCGTGCGGCGAGTGGCACAAGGTGCAGTCCTCCGCCACCGGCGCGTGCTCCCACAGGAACGGCCCGCGCTTTTCCGCGTGGCAGGTGTAGCAGGTCTGATTCACCGTCGGCTTCGCCAGCAATGCTTGGGTATTCGTACCATGCGGGTTATGACACTCGCTGCACGCGATCTTGCCGAAGCGTACTGGATGCGCGGACGGCTTGGCGAAGTCCGCGCGTTGCTTCTTGTGGCAGTTGTAGCAGACCTCCGGCTGGGTGGCCGTGGCGCGCACGGGGTCGCGCTCGGCGTGAATCTTGTGGCAATTGGTGCAGGCGAGGCCATTGCTTTCGTGCGTGCTCGCAATCCAGCCGGTGCGCGCATTGCCACGATGGCACTCCAGGCAGAACTTGTTGCGCTCCCCGGGGGACAGGAAGGATGTCGCGTTGAAATTGTTTATCGCGTTCTTGTCGCCGCTGCCGGCCACGTGCTTCGCGCCCGGCCCATGGCAGGCCTCGCACTGGCGTCCTGCAAACGGCGTGCGCGCGTCGGCACGCACGGCATGCTTGGTCTTGAAGATGGGAAAGACGGGATAGGGCCAAGCCTCGGTGTGGCACATCAGGCAGGTGTCGGCGCCTTTTTCCGTGTACTCGGTGCCCAGGCCGGGGGCCGGCGCGGGCGGCTCCGCGGCGGCCGGGGCGTCGGCGGCCGCGGGCGCTTCAGCCGCTGGTGCGGCAGCTTGGCCAGCCGGGGCGACCGCCTGCGCGACCGCGGCAGCGCTGAACGCAAGGCCCGACGACAGCAGCAGAGCCGCAAATAATGGTTTCGTGATATTCATCGTTGTCTGCCCGTTAGCCATGGTTCTTATTGATTCCTGATGCTCTTGACAAGGAGCCCTATCGAAGGGGGTGGGACCTTCCCACCCGGTCGCCTCGTCGATCCCTAAAACTGGCCCGCTTCGGCCTTCGCCCTTACTTCACACCGTGCATCACCTGGACGTCAAAAGCCTTGCCGGGTCCGTGGCAGAAAGAGCAATTTTCCGGAGCGGCGCTGTTAATGGCCGCCTGCGTCGCCGAGAAATTTCCGCCGTTGAATGCATCCTGCATGTGCGTTTTCGCCAGCGCGCCGTCGTGGCAGGACGAGCATACCGCGGCGATCGGCGTGATTCTCAGGTTGTCGGCAGAGCTGGTGGTCGAGCCGCCCGTGCTGATGGTGGTTCCCAGGATACCGTTGGCAGTGGGTGCAGCCCAGACACCCGTCAACTGGTACGACGTGCCCGTGTGGCACATGGCGCAGTCGTTCAGTTTTCCGGAGAAGACGACGCTACTGAAATCGTGCGGGGTACCGTCGGAGCGGTAGATCGTGATCCCCTTCGTGCGGAACCCACCCTTGCCCGCTTCGCCCGCATGGATGGCGTGGCTCATGATCTTGTAGTCGATCGACTGTTCCAGCTTGCCATCCGCGCCTCCGGTGAGCACGCCCGCGGTGGCCGGGCGTTGGCCCGCATCGGTCGCGTTCGGATTGTGGCAAACCGCGCACACTTGAGGTTCGTCGTTGCGGTCCTTGCCGGGCATACTCACCACGCCATGGCACACGTTGCACTTGGCTATGTCAACCACCAGCCGTCGCGCCGCGACGGTGCCGCTGATCGCGAAATCCTTGAATATGCTCTTTACCGCCAGCGGATCGGTAAACGTCCCTGCGGTGGTGACATCGCCGGCGGGATGCCCGTCCATCAGGGCCCGCAGCGTGCCCGTCTGCGTGGCGGGAATAGCGACGGTCGAGGTGACGGCGTAGGTGCCGGGCGTGGCGCCTGCAACTACCGCCGCATTGCCCAGGAGATTGATGCTGACCGGCTGACCGAAGGCTTGCCCGCTACTGTCGTTGCCGAAGTCCGACGTGCTCCAGCCAAGCTTAACCGTCAGCGTGCTGTTGGCGCCAGCCGTGAACGCCGCGGCGGTCTTGATGTCGTAGGGCGCATCCGCATTGGTCGGATCGGTGACCGAAAAGGTGACGACCGGCTTCGCGCCCGCCGTGGTCGGCGTGACGCTGATGATGTTGTACTTGAACTTCGCCGCCGCGGCCTTGAGCCTCGCCGGGAAGTTGTGCGCCACGACAATATCCTTCTTATCGGTGAACTTCCCTGCCGCATGGCACAGCGCGCATGCGCTGCTGTCGGTCATGACACCGCCCGGATGTGCCTTCTTCTGATACGGTTTGGCGGGATCCGGCTTGGCACTGAAATAGACATCGTCATGGCAGGAGCCGCAGGCCTGGATGCTCGGCTGCATTTTCCAGTTGTCGCCCTGCGCGGTGGCGTTCGCGGCGCCCGGCGTGCCGTCATGGCACTTGGTGCAATTGCGAATGTCCTGCACGAAGGTGGCTTTCGAGAAGTCGCGAGTGCCAATCTTGTAGCTACCGCCCGCCTTGACACTCGGCAGATTGGCGCCGTTATGGAGCTTGTGGCTCTGCACCTTGAAATCCAACGGCGTGTTGGGCGTCCCGGCAATCCACGAACCCGGATTGTGGCAAGTGACGCACAATCGGGTGTCGACGCGATTGGTGCCGGACATCATGACCTCGCCGTGGCACTCGTTGCATTTGGCCGTCGCCACGATATCGCGCTTGGTGGCGACCCCGCTGCCGTCCGGCACGAAATCGTACACGCCGCTTGCAGGCGGATACGCGCTGTTGGCCTGCTGAATCGTGACGCGGTGCGTCAAGCCCGGTTGATAGCTGATATCGAGCGCCTTGCCGTCTGCATCCGTGCACGGCGCCGGGCAGGGGGCGCTCTTGATATCGGTGGCGAAAGTGTAGATGTAACCGCCATTCCCGTTATTGACCAATGTGCCGAAAGCAAAACCGGCGGCTGAAAGCTCCTGACTGCCCTGCACCGCCCCGCCCACTGCCCTGTTGATATAGTTCTGCCAACTGCTCGGGCCACCGTTCGATCCCGGCGCCAGCTTGGCGATGTTAAAGCGCAGGTCCGCGGCGCCAAGGCCCACCATGCCGACGCCGGCCTGGTTGGTGACGGTGAAGTTCACCACCGGCGGGCTGCTGATGCTCACCCCGGTGATACTCATGGTCAGCGCGGTCGAGGCGGTCAACGCCGCAACTCCGGTCGCACTCGCCGCCGGCCCCGCGGGCGCCCCGGCGGAACCAGCGCCGCCGCCGGAGCCGCCGCCGCACCCGGCCAAGGCGAATGCCAGCAAGCCCACCGATAAGCCGCGAAGCAAGTCCCATCCCGGGTGGAGGTCGATCCATTGATGCGACGATAGATGCTTGTTCATGACTACCCTTCTGCTTGAGGACAAGCTGCCCTCCCTCAATAAACGCCACCGCGCATCGATCGGAAACTACGCGCTTGGTCAAATGCGGCGCCCAATCCGACGCTTGTTCTTATGCCCGCGCGACAGCGCTGCAACACCCGAGGCCGCATCGACAATCCTGCCCGCCGCGCAGCAATGAAAACCGTGCGCAATCCTAAATCAGATTGCCCAAGGTTGCAAACATGAGCCGGCCCGATGCCATTGGCGACATTGGGCTCGCCGCGCTCACTTCTGGCCGGGTTTGGCCGCGGGTTCCGGCTTCTGCTTGGCGATCACTAGGGTCTTCAGATTCTCGTAGACGCCGCGCGCAAGGATGTTGTGGGTAACGAGATGCGCTTTGCTACCGTAAGGACGGCCGGCGATGATCTTGTCGGCTTCCGCGTCGTTGATGCCCGGAAGCGTCATCAAATCCTTCTTGCCGGCGCTGTTGATATCGACGAGCTTGACCTTGGCGGCCGCTTTGGCATCCTTCGCTTTGGCAGCTTTTTCGGTCGCTTTGGGAGCGCTGATGGCTTTTGTTTCTGCGGCAGTCCCCGGCTTGTTGTCAGCGGCGAAGGACAGGTTGGCGGACAGCAGCAATGCTACTGCGATCAGTGCGGAATGGGTGATGTTGCGTTGCATGAAATATCTCCTGGGTTTGCCTGCTTGGCGCTCTTACGGGAAACGCGCTGCGTCAAATTCGCCAGCGCATCCTGAGTCAACAAAAAAAAACAACCCGGAAGCGTTGCCGCCTCCGGGTTGTCTTCTATTGGCGCTTTGCCGGGGTTCGGCGAGCCGCGCCCCGGCTTGGTTAGCGTGACCAACCTTCGGTCACGTCAATTCTTCTTATGCACTGCCGCGATGCCCAGCCCAAACGCGCTGGTCGAACTATGGCAGAACATGCACTGCTCGGCCTTGGCCAGAGAGGTGGTGCGATCCCTGTAAATCGAAGCGCCGTTGGACTCCATGTGTTGCTGCGCAACCGTGCTGTCGTGGCAGGAGAAGCACGCCGTCGCGATCGGCGAGATTACCAGCGTCGAGCCCTCGGCGTTGAAGATCCCCTGCGCCGGATTCGAGAATACCGTGCCGTCCGCCTTGGTGATATTGGACGCTGTCGTGGCGGAGGCATTGAAGGCAAAGCCGGCGCCATAGTTCTTCACATTGTCCGCAGTCACGTAAGGCGAAATCGAAAACGCCGCGAGCGATCCGGCAACCGTGCCGTTGTACTTGCCTTGACCCACTGTCCTGTACTGCTTATTGGGCAGGGCGCTGGACGAGGCGCTGGCACTAAAGTCATACATCCCGGGCAGGTGGCAGGTCTCGCAGTTGCTCAGAATGCCGGGGAATCCGATGTTCGCAAAGGATGAAGTCGTGGAAACGGCATGCCAGGTGAACGGCTTCGTACGATGGTCGGCCGCGTGAATCGCGTGGATATACGAACTGGAGTCCGCAGACCAGCCAGCGCTGGTTCTGTTGGGAGTGTGGCACCATGAGCAGGTGGTCCCGTCGTTGCGCTGTCCGGCGTGGAAAGACTCCGCCGTGAACACGCCGAGTTCGAGGTGGCACTTGTTGCAGCGTGTATCTTCGACGATGGCGCGGCGACCGGTGTATCCGGTGGCTACTTTCTGCGCGTCCGGTGCAATGACGATGAGACCGCCCGTCTTGTTAGGCATGCCGGCCACCAGACCCGTCGCTGCGGTTGCGTTGGCAATGGGGTAGTCGGCGAGATTGGTCTGCGTGAGCGGCAAAGTGCTGGTCACACCGTAGCTATAACCCACCCCGCCGGTCAGCATCACGGCGCTATCGGGAACCTGCACCCCGGTAAGGGTGACGGTGTAGTACCCGTTTGCGTCGGGACCGCTAATCGTGCCTTTGCCGGTGCCGCTTGAGCTACCGTTCCAGATGCTCCGGATATAGCCGGAGGCGGAGGCGTTGAAGTCGGCCGGGGCGGTGATGCCGTCCTGAGGCACGGCCCAGACAAAGAACACGCTCGGCGAACCCATGTAGCTGGGCCAGATCTCCGTCGCCTTGGTTGGGTCGCTGAAGGGCTGCGCAACGCCATTCTGCAACAGCTTGAACACAATCACCGGCTGCTTGCTCGCGTTGCGCGAGACGCTGCTGACGTCGTAAGTCACTTTGATCGCGCCTGCCGGCAGATTGTTCACGTTCGAGGCAATCCAGGCCGCGGCGGTGTTGTTGTTGCCGCCACTGGCGGTAGGAACGATCAGGGCGTTGAGCGGGTTCGGCTTGGTCACCGGTATGTGGTACACCGGGATAGTCGCCTGGTCATGGCACAGGGCGCATTGACTGTCGTCCTGCTTGGCGCCGCCGATGTGGCCGCCCGTCCCGCCGGCGTTGGTCGTGCCCTTGCCTGTGGCGAAGTCGATACCGTCGTGGCAGGCGCCGCAAGCGAGTCGGCTGGGTACGTTCTTGTAATTGTCGGCCTGGGGAGCGACTTTGGGCGCGGTGCTGTCGTGGCATTTGGTGCAATTCCTGATGTCCTGCGGGAAACGGGTCTCGTTGAGCAGGACGTTGGCGAAATTGTAGTTTTTCTTGATCAGTTCTTCGCCCTTATGGATTCTGTGAATCAGGACGGGGAAGTTCCCGACGGTCACGCCATCCGCGACATAGGTAAAAGGCGAATAACTGACGGCCCCGGTGGTGGCATTGACTGTTTTCGTCAGCGCGGGAAATGCATTATTGGTGGACACGGCTCTCGCCTGCCCATACTTGCGCTGATCGGTGTGGCAGACCACGCAATATCTTGGGTCATAGCGGCTGCCGCCGTGGAAGCTTTGGCTGTCGGTGCCGGGAATGCCGCCGAGCTTGCCGTGGCATTCGTTGCAGCTCGCTTTGTCGACGATGATCCGCTGGTTGACCGTGGTATCGGTCGGTGCGACCGCTTTGCCGGTGGCGGGGATGAAGTCATAGATGACGTTCATCGGGTTCTTCATCGGGACAGCGGTGGTCACCGTGACGCCGTCAGCGGTGTTGGTGCCCGTGCCGGGGGCGCTGCCGGAAATCTGAATCGTCAGACGGTGCAGCGCGTTCGGGTCATAAGTCAGATCGCCCAGATCCGCGGCGACATTGGCGCCGGTCAGCGTCATGGCCGCAACCTGATCTTTAATCTTGGTAATGTCACGGTAGAAGGTGTAGGTATAGGTGCCGTTCTTGTTGTCGACCAGCGTTCCATTATTGTCGGAACTGGGCCGTGTGGCCGTGGCAGCGGCCGACGCCGTCGGCACCGTGGTCACGATATAGCTGACCCACTTGCCCGGGGTCCTCGTCGACGTGCCGGTCACCGGTGTGCCGGGTACATATTTGGCCAGGGAAAAGGCCAGGTTAGGGTAACACGGAACCACAAGGTACGAGGTGGCAGCGGTCCCCGCCCTGACGCAACCCAAGTCCTTGGATTGAGCGCCAAAGCCGATAATCGCGTTGCCGGCACCGTCCGTCAGCGAGAACGTGACCTTGGGCGGGCTGGCGATGCTGACGGAGACATCCGGCACCGCCGGCGTGAGCGCCGCAAACGTGGCGGCCGGCGTCGCCGCGGTCAGGGTAACCGGCGCCGCGCCGGTCGGAGCGGTGACAACCGGAGCAGCAGCGGCAGGCGGCGGCGCAGCAGCAGGAGGCGCGGCAGCCGTGGTATCGCCACCACCGCCACCGCCACCGCATCCAGCAAGGGCGACTGCCAGCAAGCTCGCCGCTGCAAAGTTGATCCAATGATACGAAGATCGGTTCTTGCTCGACAGATCAAAGTATTTCACTGCAGCCCCCTTACACGTTAACGTTAAATAGACGGATACCAGTTTTCACTGGTACGATTTTCCATGAGGTAACTGGCGACAGTTTTGACCTAGATCAAACTCGCCGCAGTTAGCGCCGGGCACTCCCGACCATGCCCCGCGGTGCCACGGATGAACCGGCATTCACCTAGCTACTGATACAGCCCTCTGAGGTGCCGCGCTTCGAGGATGCGCTTGCATGCCAGCGTAAACGTCGCGGTGCGCAGCGTGACGCCTGCCTGCCCGGCCGCGTGAAATCAGCCCACCGTATCAGGACTCCTTCGATTCAAGCGCGATCTGCCGGCGCAATTCGCGGTAGCGCGGCTCGAAGTCCTCGCCGAACAGCGGATCGGGGCCGGGCGGAATGGCAGCCGTCACCGCCTCCCAGTCCTGCGACGTCAGAAGTTGTTCGGCGCGCGGCACGATGTCGCGGTCTTCCAGCGCAAGATGGCGGCGGTAGTACACCAGGTAGGTCGCGGCCGCGGCTTCCACCTTTGCGCGCTCGATGACGACATCGTCGACGACCTGTTCGAGGTATTTGAGCAGTTCCGTGCCGGCGGCGGCGATTACGCGATGCTCCTGCAGCAGCCGCTCTATCAGCGGTTTGAGCTCGGCGTCGCGCTTGACCAGGCGCGCGAACGCCACGTCCTCGCGCGCATGATGATAACGATCGGGGAAATAGCGCAGATAGCTGACGACGTCGAGCATCAGCTCGTAATTCGGCCCGTCGTCGGCATGGAAAGCAACTACCTGCCGCTCCAGCAGATCGAGCAAGCGGGCGAAATGCCTGTGTTCGGCCTGCCACAGGGCAATTGATTCAGACATGCGGCCTCCAACGGGAAGTTTACGTCCTGCGTTCGGGCAGGCTAGCGGTCGCCGGCCCCTCCACCACCGCCGCCGCCGCCGCGACCGCCAGCGCGGCCCATGGTCCTGCGGCCCCGGTTCCTCGGCGAGTTATGCGACTTTTCCGCCCGCGGCATCGGCCGCGCTCCCGTCGGTCGCGCGTTCCTCGGCATCGAACCCTGGCCCTTGATCCCGGCCATGGCCTGCACCCGCTTGATTTCGTTCGCCACCGCTTCGACGTTCAGCGCGAACACCGTGTCCGGGCCATGCTGTTGCAAGGCTGCTTGCTCCTGCGCCAGAAGCTCGTGCAATTTGCGCAGCGCCTCGCTGCACGCCACCGCCAGGCCGGACTCTTTCTCGGTTCCCTGCCGATGCATCTCGATCGCGGCGATGCCGTCGGTCACTTCGTCACTTGCCATTCGTGTGCCCATACCGATTCCTCGTTTTCTTTTAGGGGTCGCGCTCAAGCGCTGCGGCGGCACCCGCTGCCTGCTTGCGGCGCGCGGCTTACATCGCGCCCGGTGCGGCGCCATGCCGCTTCAGAACTCCGCCAAAGGCCGCGCGCCTCGGCGCGCCGATGCCAGCCTCGGGACTGGCTCAGGGGCCGCGCCGCGCTCGGGCGGCGATGCACCCCAGCGACGAATCATACTATAAATGGAGCGCGGGTCGCGCCGCGGCGTTTGATCAAGGTCAAGCTTCGAGCGGGTCTATCACACTTGACCGGCGCAAAACGCCTAAACCGTGATCACCAGCTTCTGGTAAAGACTGCCATAGTAGGTCTGTTTGCGTATCCGCGCCGGGGTGACGCTCCGGGGCAGCCATTCGGCAATTTCATGCTGCCACAGGTCCAGCGCGTAGGGTTCGAGCGCGCGCAGCACCGGCCGAAACAGGTAGCGCAAGGGGTGCAGGCGGCGCGGCAGGTGATAGTCGACCAGCACCAGCTTGCCGCCGGGCTTGACCACCCGCAGCGCTTCGCGCAGGGTCTGCCTGCGCGCCGCCGCCGGCTGCTCGTGCAGCAGGAAGAAAAGTATCGCCTGATCGTAGCTGGCATCATCGAAACCGAGAGCGGTCGAGTCGCTCTGATGCAGCGTCACCGGCGCCGAGGCCGGGAGCTTTTGGCGCAGGTTGCGCAATTGGATCGGCAGCACGTCGACGATGTCCAGCGTGCCGCCCGGCGCCACGCGTGCGGCGAGGTGCTCGGAGAGATTCCCATAGACGCAGGCAACTTGCAGCGTGCGTCCGGGCACTTCGGGCCCGAGTTCCGCCAGCGCGGCGTCGCGCAAGCGGGCGAAATTGCCCCACAGAATCAGGTTGACCAGCCACTGCCGCTCGAAAAAACTCACGGCATTCGGATGGATGTAGGCCCACCAGTAAGTCTCTTGCAGGTAGCTGGGAATGGCCTGCGGCCGCAACGGCTCGAGCGCTTTCTGCTCGCCTTGATAGTTCATGCATCCCGCCTTTTTTGTCGCTGCCGCTCGAAGGCGGAGGATGGAAACCATCGCGCCCGACGCCACCGGCAGAGCGTCGAATGCGGACATGGCTTGGATTCGCGCTTGCCCGCAAGCCGCAATATGCCACATTCGGCATTTCCGCGTACCAAAAAATGGCAAGTGGTTTTAGCGCAGGGCATCGCCCGGATGGCATGGGCTTGATTTTTCTCAACGCTGAAGCGCGCTGCCGGGAGTAATCTGATAAACAGTGTCGCACGCCAGCGGAGGACTTGCGCGCTGCGCGCGCCAACCGTGTTTTCTGTACGGATGAAAAGCGCATCCGTACAGAAAACACGGTTATGGATAAAAACAAGGACGGTTTAGGGTTGCTTTTATACAAGATCGAAACTCTGCAACAACGGGGCGGTGCGATTCAAGTCGCCGCGTATAGAAGGAGGAAGTAATTCCTTTTTTCGGAGCATTGTCTTGCACGCCAGCCATAGCCCGGTTTCACCGCACGCAACCACGACCGGCGCGCGCGGCCTGGACCGGCTGATCGCGGCGCTGCGCGCGCCGGCCTGCTATCCCCATGCGGTCGGCAACGTCCGACTGCTGCAGACCCACATCTCCTGCATCCTGCTCGCCGGAGACTACGCCTACAAGATCAAGAAACCGGTGAACCTCGGTTTTCTGGATTTCAGCACGCTCCCCGCGCGCCGCTTCTATTGCGACGAGGAATTGCGCCTCAACCGCCGCACCGCGCCCGCGCTTTATCTCGAGGTCATTCCGATCTCGGGCAGCGAGTCGGCGCCGGTGCTGGGCGGCGGCGGGCGCGCGATCGAGTACGCGCTCAAAATGCGGCGCTTCAGGCAGGACGCCCTGCTCGACCGGATGGCGCGGCGCGGCGCGCTGGCGCCGCGGCACATCGACGCGCTCGCGCTGGCCCTGGCCCGATTCCATGCGGGCATAGCGCGCGCCGGCGCCGATCGGGAATTCGGCACGTCCGCGCGCATTCTCGCGCCCGCGCTGCAGAACTTCGAGCAACTGCGCGAGCTGATAAGCGCCGAACGGGACCTCGCGCTGCTCGCGCGCCTCGGCGACTGGAGCGCGCGCGAGCACGCCGCGCTCGCCGCGGTGTTCGAGTCGCGCAAGCGCGACGGCTGGGTGCGCGAATGCCACGGCGACCTGCACCTGGGCAACGTCGCGCTGCTGGACGGCGTGCCGACCCCCTTCGACTGCATCGAGTTCAGCGCCGATCTGCGCTGGACCGACGTCATGAACGACATCGCGTTCCTGATGATGGACCTCATCGACCACCGCCTGCCGCGGCTCGCCTTTCGCTTCCTCAACGCCTATCTGGAGCGCAGCGGCGATTACGCCGGCCTGCGGGTGCTGCGCTTCTACCTCGTCTATCGCGCCCTGGTGCGCGCCAAGGTGTCGTGCATGCGCGCGCGCCAGCCGGGCCTGGTGGCGCGCGCGAAGCGCGAGATCGACGAGGAGTACCGCCGGCATCTTTATCTGGCCGAGCAGTTGGCGGCGCCCCGGCACGAGGCGCTGTTGATCATGCACGGGCTGTCCGGATCGGGAAAAACCAGCGTCGCGCAAGGCCTCGCCGAAGCGCTGGGCGCGGTGCGCCTGCGCTCGGACGTGGAGCGCAAGCGTCTCCACGGCCTTGCGGCCGAGGCACGCTCGGGCTCGGCACTGGATGCCGGGCTGTACGCCCCCGGCGCGAGCGAGCGCACCTACACGCAGTTGGCCGGGCTCGCGCGCGCGGTGCTGGCGGCGCGCTTCCCGGTGATCGTCGACGCGGCTTTCCTGAAACGATCCTGGCGCGAGCGCTTTGCCGACATCGCCCGCGGCGCCGGCGCGGCTTTCGCCATCGCGACCTGCACGGCGTCGCCGGCCACGTTGCGCGCGCGCGTGGCCCTGCGCGAACGCTCAGCGAGCGACGCCTCCGAAGCCGGCCTCGCCGTGCTCGAGCGGCAGTTCGCGACCGCGGAGCCGCTCGCCGCGGACGAAACCGCGCACGCGCTGGCGATCGACGCGGAACGCAATGCCGGCGCGGCGGAAGCGGCGGCGCTGGCGCGGCGCCTGGGACTGCAAGCGTACCGAGCCGATAGCGACGGGCGCATCCGGGGTAATATCCGGGGACGGATCGGATCAGTGACGTGAACGTGACGCGGGCGCGGTGCACGCTACAATGCGCTAGCCGAATCAGCTACAGTTCGGCAGCGACGCCATGGCGAGCGCAATCTTGCCGGTGCTCGAAGATACCTATTTGAGAATGGCATGACCGAAACATCCAGGAACCGACGCGACCGCCTGCGGTTTGGCCCGCTATTGCGCGTGCTGTTGCCCTCGCTGGTCACGCTCGCCCTCGTCGTGCTGCTGCTGTTCACTATGTTCTTCACCGAGTTCGACTGGCAATGGGTCACGTTCCTGGCGGGCATCCTGTTCGCCTCGGTCCTGGCGCTGGTCAGCGCCTCGTTGAAAAGCGGTTGGCGCACGGCGCGGCGCGCGGCCGAGGCGGTGCATTTCAAGCAACGCCTCAGTGCCGAAATCCAGCAGCACCGCGCTACGCGCGAGCAACTGGAGCGCGAGCTTGCGCTGCACCAGCAGGATCGCACGCGCCTGGCGAAGGAAACCGAAGCCCACCGCCTTGTCGTCGCGAGCAAGCAAGTTGCCGAAAGCAGGCTCACGATGCTCAAACTGCATTTGGAGGAGATTGCCGTTTTCGTCGATCACGAGCGGCATTGCGGCTTCCATACCAGGCGTTTTGCCGCCTGGACCGGCATCCCTTCGGGGCGCATAGAAGGGCTCGCCCTCGAGGAAGCGCTGCCACCGCGCGAAGCCGAGGCGCTGCGCGCGCAACTGCTGGATGCCATGGACGGCCGCGCGGGGCGGGCCGAGTTGTCGCTCGCACGGCACACCGGCGTGGAGCAACGCGTGGTGGTGGACTTCCTGCCGCAGCGCGACGCCTCCGGCCAGGTCTGCGGCACGCTGCTGCTAATCAAGGAGCCGCAGTCATGGGCCGACGGCGCGCCGGCGCCGACCGATCAAGCAGCGGCGGGCGAGACCGAACAGGCCGATATGCAACTCATGATCGCCGATGGGAGCGGCAATTCGGTGTACCTCAAGTCGCTCACCGAGGAACTGAGCGGCTGGGGCAATCCGCGCGAGCGCATCCGCCAGGCGATCCGGAACGACGGCTTCGATCTGTACGCGCAGGACATCGTCGCCGTGGGCATGGATACGCCGTTCAAGACCATGCACGAATTGCTCATCCGCATGCGCGACGAGGAACAGAACCTGGTGCCGCCGGGCACGTTCCTGCCGATTGCGGAGCGCTTCAACATGATGCCCGACATCGACCGCTTCGTGGTGAGGAAGGCCATCGCCGTGCGCGCAGCCGCGAGCTCCGCCGCGGACGCGGCCTCGGCGCCGGTGCTGTGCATCAACCTCGCGCGCGCCAGCATCGAGGACCGGTCGTTCCCGGAGTTCGTCGCGCGCGCGCTGGAACAAGGCGGGGTATCGGGTCAGGCGCTGTGTTTCGAGATCGCCGACGGCGACGCGATCGCTTGCGTGCCGGAGACCGCCCGCTTTGCCTACGAACTCAAGCGGCTCGGATGCCGCTTCACCCTGGACGGCTTCGGCCGCTCGGGCATCGGTTTCGACCACGTCAAGTCGCTGCCGCTGGATTTCCTCAAGATCGACGGCAGCATCATTCTGCAGATCCTGCGCGTGCCCGAAGCGCTGGCCAAGGTGCGCGCGATCCAGCGCGTGTGCAAGGCGATCGGCATTCGCACCATCGCCGAAATGGTGGAGAGCGACGACGGCCTCGTGCGGCTGCGCGCCGTCGGGGTCGATTTTGCCCAGGGCTTCGGCATCGCGCCGCCGCGCCCATTTTCATAGAGCATGCATCGGGCTTCTACCGCATGCGCCCCGCCATACGCAGCCGCCCGCCGAAACTGGGCGAGCACACCGACGAATTCATCAACAATAGCGAAGGATAAGCCAATGGAACTGCCGAACTACGCAACCCTCAAGACCGAAATGGCCGAGCCGCATGTGCTCGTGGTGACCCTCAACCGGCCCGATGTGGGCAATGCGATCAATACCCAGATGGGCCGCGATTTCCTCGACCTGTGGACCAGACTGACCGAGGACGCGGGCGAGGTGCGCTGCGTGGTGCTGACCGGAGCGGGCGAAAAGATCTTCTGCTCCGGCGGCGACCTGAAAGAGCGCAACGGCATGTCGAAGGAGCAGTGGGTGCGCCAGCACCAACTGTTCGAGCGCCAATACTGGACCCTGGTCGACCTGACCCTGCCGGTGATCGCCGCGGTCAAAGGCCACGCCTATGCCGGCGGTCTAGAGACCGCGCTGTCCTGCGATTTCATCTATGCCGTCAACGGCGCGCGCTTCGCCCTGACCGAGGTGACGCTCGGCATCATGCCCGGCGCGGGCGGCACGCAAAATCTGCCGCGCGCGCTGGGCGAGCGCCGCGCCAAGGAAATCATCATGACCGGACGGCCGTTCAGCGCGCAGCAGGCGTACGCTTGGGGTCTGGCGAACGAGCTGTGCGAACTGCAGGAGTTGATGCCCAAGGTGCTGGAGACCGCGCGCGTCATCGCCGCAAACGCGCCGCTGTCGGTGCGCCAGGTGAAGAAGTCGGTTCGCTTCGGCATGCAGATGGAACTGAAGACGGCCTACCGTTTCGAAGTCGAGGCGTACAACCATCTGGTTGAAACCGAAGACCGTTACGAGGGCGTCAGGGCATTCAATGAAAAACGCAAAGCGGTGTTCAAGGGCCGCTGAGCGCGCCGGTTCCGACCAATCTCATCCCGGCCTATGACAGTACACAGCATCTGTAGCGCGCGCGATTTATTGGCACGGCGCCACCCTGATCAGCGGATCCAGCCTTTTGCGGCTTTGACGAACGCGATAGAGGACTGGAATATCTCCACTTACCCCTTCGGTTCCCCGGTTCGCGTTGAAAAACGGCTAAGGGGATACCTTTTTCGCGGCGTCCGCGCTGACCATCCCGACCTGTTGCCGCTTCAGCTTCTTCGCTCGCTTGGCTGTCGCCGCGAGATTCTTCCTGGTTCTTTGCTTCGTTCGCCTGGTCGTCAGCATCCGAGAGTGACTCATTCGAGCCTCCAATTGATACGCCGTTGAATTGCAGCTTAGTTTGACCTGTTTTTTCGTTCCTGGCTACCAAGACCGTCGACAGGGCCGACCTCATAACCAGTAGAACGGCAGTCCGAGCAGGCTTTCTTCGTATTGCCGGGTCGCGCTGTCGTTGGTGATCACCAGGCCCAGGCGCGCTTTGTGTTCGCTCACGAAGTCGCGCAGCCCGCGCAGGTCGCGGGCGTTCACGCTGGAGGCGTGTTTGATCTCGATCGCCACGCGCCCGAAGTCTCCC
>JACRAS010000030.1 GCA_016234705.1 Betaproteobacteria bacterium
GACCGAGCGCCGCGCGGACGAAGCCACGCGCGATGTCGAATCCCGGCTCAAATGCTATTACATGCAGGACCGCATCGGCGAGGAGTTTCCGGGCTCGATCAGCGCGGTCACCGGCTTCGGCATATTCGTTGCGCTGGACGACGTCTATGTCGAAGGGCTGGTGCACATCTCCGAGCTGGGCGAGGACTACTATCATTTCGACGCCGCCAGGCACCAGTTGCTGGGCGAGCGCAGCGCGCGGCGTTTTCGCCTCGCCGACCGGGTGCGGGTGAAGCTCGTGCGCGTGGATCTGGATTCGAGCAAAATCGATTTCCGGCTGGCCGAAGACAGCGCTCCAAAAAAGAAAAAGGCCTGATTCTTGAGCAGCACCAATTTCATCCACGGTTTTCACGCCATCACCGCGCGCCTGCGCCTGGACGCGAACAGCGTGCACGAGCTCTATTGCGATAGCGCGCGCGCCGACCCGCGCATGCGCGACCTGGTGAAACTCGCCGAGGGCCTGAAGCTGCGCGTGCTGCAGGTGGACACGCGGCGCCTGGACGGCATGGCGCCGCCCGGAAGGCACCAGGGCGTGGTGGCCAGAGTAGACGCGGTGCGCCTGCACGTTTCGCTCGACGACCTGTTGGATGAACTGAAGGAGTCGCCCCTGCTGCTCGCTCTCGACGGGGTGCAGGACCCGCACAACCTCGGCGCCTGCCTGCGGGTGGCCGATGCCGCGGGCTGCCATGCGGTGATCGCGCCCAAGGATCGCGCCGTGGGACTGTCGGCGACGGTGATCAAGGTGGCGTGCGGCGCGGCGGACAGCGTGCCCTACATCGCGGTTACCAACCTGGCACGCACCCTGCGCGAGTTGAAGGAGCGCAACATCTGGGTGGTGGGCGCGGACTTGGGCGTGGGCGAGGACTTGTATGCGGCGGACTTGCCCGGCGCCCTGGCCTGGGTGCTGGGCGCCGAGGGCGAGGGCCTGCGCCGCCTGACGCGCGAAACCTGCGACCAACTGGTGAAAATCCCCATGCTGGGACAGGTCGAAAGCCTGAACGTGTCGGTGGCGAGCGGGATCGTCCTGTTCGAGTCGCGCCGCAGGCGTTCGGCCAAGGCCGGCGACGGCGGGGCCTGAGAAATATTTGCCCTTTGGGGTGCTTTCCCTTTATAATCACATGCTTTTCGCCGATTGCCGGTTTATCGATCCGGCCCACCTTGCCTCACCGTTACGCATGACGGGAGGCTTAACCCATAAGGAGACTGCATGCGACATTACGAAATCGTATTCATCGTCCATCCCGATCAGAGCGAGCAGGTGCCCGCGATGATCGAGCGCTACCGCAGCGCCATCACCGGCCGCAAGGGTGCGATTCACCGCCTCGAGGACTGGGGCCGGCGCCAGATGACCTTCCCTATCGCCAAGATGCACAAGGCGCATTACGTGCTCATGAACATCGAGTGCGACCGGGAAACCCTGGACGAGCTCGAGCATTCGTTCAAGTTCAACGACGCCGTCCTGCGCCATCTCACCATCCAGATGAACGCCGCGGTCACCGCGCCTTCGCCGATGATGAAGGAAGAGAAGTCGCGCTCGGTGCTGAACGGCGAGGCGCCGAAGACAAGCGAGGCGCCCAGGGCTGAAGCGGCTGCTGCGGCCCCCGCCGCCTGAGCCTGAGCATATTGGACAACCAGCTCGTGTTGTCCGGCAATCTGATCGAACTCGACGCGCTGCGCTACACGCCCGCCGGTATCCCGGTGGTCAATTTCAGGCTCAGCCACGCCTCCGAGCAGATCGAAGCCGGGGCCAAGCGCGCGGTGCAGTGCGAGGTGGCCGGTTTGGCCTTCGAGCGCGAAGCGCGCCTGATGGCGGCAGCCAGGCCTGGAATGCGGGTGAAAGTCACCGGATTCCTGGCCGGCAAGAGCCGCGACAGCAAGCAACTGGTAATACACGCAACCAACATTGAATTCGTAGAAGGAGTTTGACATGCCACCACCAAGAAGAGGCGCCAAAGGTAAAGGTCGCGGCCGCAACGACAAGAAAGACGACAAGAAAGGCGGGCGCCAGTTGTTCAAGCGGCGCAAGTTCTGCCGCTTTACCGCGGAGAAAATCGAGTGGATCGATTACAAGGACATCGAAATCCTCAAGGATTTCATCAACGAGAACGGCAGGATCATCCCGGCGCGCATTACCGGCACCAAGGCCGGATATCAGCGCCAGTTGTCCACCGCGATCAAGCGCGCGCGCTATCTTGCGCTGCTGCCCTATACCGACCTGCACTAGGGAGCCCGGCCATGCAAATCATACTGCTGGAAAAAGTGATCAACCTCGGCGGCCTGGGCGACGTAGTCAAGGTGAAGGAAGGTTACGCCCGCAATTACCTGATCCCGCACGGCAAGGCCAAGCGCGCCACGCCCGAGAATCTCGCCGCGTTCGAGGCGCGCCGCGGCGAGCTCGAAGCGGCGCAGAACGAGGCGCTGGCCAAGGCGCAGGAAGCAGGTTCCAAGATCGACGGCCTGACGGTCCAGGTCTCGCGCAAGGCCGGCGTGGACGGGCGCCTGTTCGGCTCGGTCACCACCTATGACATCGTCGAGGCGCTGCAAGCCCAGGGCTTCACCGTCGAGCGCTCCGCCATCCGGCTGCCGCAAGGCCCGTTGAAGCAGGTCGGCGACGCCTCCATCGCCATCGCGCTGCATTCGGACGTGGTGGTGCACATCACGGTTTCGGTGCTGGGGGAGACCGTAGAGTAACGGCCAAGCCGTTGATTAAGAAAGGCGGCTGGTCCGCCTTTTTTTATTCAAGATCACCGATTGCGCATGGACGGGGTCATCGTCCGTGCGCAATCGGCGATCCGCGCGGACGGGACGCCGTCCGCGCAAGCTCTAGCGCTGCAGTTCGACGTATCCTGCTACGTGCGCCAATGTCGCCGGGCGTAAATTGCGCGCTCTGCGCGCCAACCGTATTTTTGGTGCGGATGAAAAGCGTATCCGCACCAAAAATACGGTTATGGATAAAAACAGGAACATCTTGGAGTAGAATTTGCATTCCCACAAAGCGCTCCCCATGGCCCAGCCAAACTCTCAAGTCGTGAACGATCCGCAGCTGGTGCAGCTCAAGGTCCCGCCGCATTCGATCGAAGCCGAGCAGTCGGTGCTGGGCGGCCTGCTGCTCGACAACCAGGCCTGGGAGCGCGTCGCCGACATCCTCGCGGAAAGCAATTTCTACCGCGACGACCATCGCCGCATCTACCGCCACATCGGCAAGCTGATAGAGAAGAACCGGCCGGCGGACATGGTCACGGTGTTCGAGTCGATCGAGCAGAGCGAGGACAAGGACAAGACCGGCGGTCTCGCCTATCTGGGTGCGCTGGCGCAGAATACGCCTTCGGCGCACAACATCCGGCGTTACGCCGAGATCGTGCGCGAGCGCGCGATCCAGAGGAAGCTGATCGAAGTAGGCACCGGCATCGCGGACACCGCCTTGAACCCGATGGGCAAGGATGTGAGCCAGTTGCTCGACGAGGCGGAGTCGCGCGTGTTCGAAATTGCCGAGGCCGGCGCCCGCGGCCACCAGGGCCTGGTCGAGATCCAGCCGATCCTGGCGCAGGTGATGGAGCGCATCGACACGCTCTATCACCAAGACAACCCTTCGGACATCACCGGAATCGCCACCGGCTTCCACGATCTGGACCAGAAAACCTCGGGACTGCAGGAGGGCGACCTGATCATCGTTGCCGGGCGCCCGAGCATGGGCAAGACCGCGTTCGCGCTCAATATCGCCGAGCACGTGGCGGTGAGCGATCGCCTGCCAGTGGCGGTGTTCAGCATGGAAATGGGGGGCTCCCAGCTCGCCATGCGCATGCTCGGTTCCATCGGCCGGCTGGACCAGATGAAGCTGCGCACCGGGCGGCTGACCGACGAGGACTGGAGCCACCTGACCGATGCCGTGGGCAAGCTACATGACGCGCCGATTCATATCGACGAAACGCCGGCGTTGAACTGCCTCGAATTGCGCGCCCGCGCGCGCCGCATGCACCGCCAGTACGGCCGCCTGGGTCTGGTGGTGGTGGACTACCTGCAGCTGATGTCGTCCACGTCGTATGGCGAGAACCGCGCCACCGATATTTCAGAGATCTCGCGCTCGCTCAAGGCCTTGGCGAAGGAACTCAAAGTGCCGGTGGTGGCGCTGTCGCAGTTGAACCGGAGCCTGGAGGCGCGCCCCAACAAGCGCCCGGTCATGTCCGACCTGCGCGAATCCGGCGCTATCGAGCAGGACGCCGACCTGATCCTGTTCATCTATCGCGACGAGGTCTACAATCCCGAGACCGCCGACAAGGGCAAAGCGGAGATCATCATCGGCAAGCAGCGCAACGGTCCCATCGGCATGCTGAATCTGACTTTCCTCGGCGAGTATACGCGTTTCGAAAACTACGCGGATCCGGGTCGGTATTGACCTGGATTCGAATCCGGAGATCCCATGGCTGAACCCGTCTGTGCGCAAAAAACCCCGTATGTCCTCGAGCTGGCTCCCGCCGATTACTGGTGGTGCGCCTGCGGCCTGTCCAAGAAACAGCCGTTCTGCGACGGCTCGCACAAGGGCGGACCGTTTACTCCGGTGAAATTTACCGTAGCCAAGGCCGAGAAAGTGGCACTGTGCGGGTGCAAGCGCACGCATAAGCCGCCGTTTTGCGACGGCACGCATAAATCCTTGCAAAGCGGCACCTAAATGCATAGGGGCGGATCACACTGCCGCGGCCCGTCTTGAATTAACCCTAATCCGCCTTTGCTTTTATTCATAACCGTGTTTTTGGTGCGGATACGCTTTTCATCCGCACCAAAAACACGGTTGGCGCGGAGCGCGCAATGGCTGATCGCCGCAGTTCCTAGCCAGCGACATTAAAGCACTTCCGCCGCATGGTCCGCCAGCCGCGAGCGCTCGCCGCGCTGCAGCGTGACGTGGCCGCCATGCGACCAGCCCTTGAAACGATCGACGACGTAAGTGAGGCCGGATGAGCCCTCGGTGAGGTAGGGCGTGTCGATCTGCGCGATGTTACCCAGGC
>JACRAS010000029.1 GCA_016234705.1 Betaproteobacteria bacterium
CGCGGCCTTGTGCGCCAGGGAAGGCATCGAAATCTATCCCGAGATCATGGTGCCGCAGGTCGCCACGGTGGAAGAACTTATGCGCATCCACAGCAAGGTGCAGCGCATCCACAAGGTGGTGGAACTGACCCACGGCATCAGCGTGCAATTCAAGTTCGGCTCCATGCTGGAAGTGGTGCGCGGCTGCCTGCGCGCCGGCCGCATGGCTCAAGACGCGGAGTTCTTCTCTTTCGGCACCAACGACCTGACCCAGGCCACATTCTCGTTCAGCCGCGAGGATGCGGAGAACAAGTTCCTGCCGGCCTACCTCGAGACCGGCATCCTGCAGGACAACCCGTTCGAGGTGCTGGACATCAAAGGCGTGGGGCAGTTGATGAAAATGGCGGTCGAGAGCGGTCGCCAGACCCGGCCGGAACTGAAAGTGGGCATCTGCGGCGAGCACGGCGGCGATCCCGCCTCGATCCACTTTTGCCATCACATCGCGATCAATTACGTGTCTTGTTCCGGGCCGCGCGTGCCGATCGCGCGCCTCGCGGCGGCGCAGGCCAAGCTGTTGGAGGGGAGTTACAAAGGCCTTAACTGAGCGCCCGGATTCAACCCGAGCGTATGGCCTGGTTCGTCTATTTGATCGAGTGCAAGGACGGGAGCATCTACACCGGGATCGCCATCGACGTCGATGCGCGCTACGCCGCGCACAAGGGCGGCAAGGGCGCGCGTTATACCCGTTCCCACCCGCCGCGGCGCCTGCTCGCGGCCATCGAATATGCCGATCGATCGGCCGCATCCAAGGCAGAGTACCGGATCAAACGTTTGTCCCCGCGCGACAAGCGAGAACTCGGCCGCCGGCATGGGGTCCGATGAAGCATATCGGGCGAAGTCGCAATCATGTTGCAAATCTCCAATAACGTCACGATCCCGGCGAGGGAGATCGAGATCAGCGCCATTCGCGCCCAGGGAGCGGGAGGGCAGAATGTAAACAAGGTTTCCAGCGCCATACACCTGCGCTTCGACATCGGCGCATCATCGATCCCCGATTTCTACAAAGAACGCTTGTTGAAGCTTAAGGATCAGCGCATCAACAAGGACGGCGTTATAGTCATCAAGGCGCAGCAGCATCGAAGCCGGGAAATCAACAAGGAAGAGGCGTTGAGGCGGCTGCAGGAACTCATCAAAAGCGTTTCCGTGTCCCCCAAGAAACGCAAACCGACCAAGCCGACGCGGAGTTCGCAGAAAAAACGGCTCGACCGCAAGACGAAACGCGGCGAGGTCAAGCTCAGGCGAGCCAAGGTCACGGACGGCGTCTGAGAACCTGCTGCAAAAAGGGAACGCCTCCTCTTATATCCCCTGATTAGTCTCGGATTGACAAAGATCAGATTGACAAAGATCAAGAGGACAAAGATCAAGAGATCAGGACAGCTTGGCAAGCTCCGGCGTAAATGGTGCAATAGGGTGGTTTTGCAGAGTTGCCGCAGACGCCGTTTGAGGCACTTTCCGGAAAAGGTGGTCACATGAACATGGAACAACGCATACAGATCCGTGACCTGGATGTCTACGCCGTCGCCGACAAGGGCAATGAGGAGTTAAAGAGCGGATCGACCGAGCTCCCGCAGGCGGCGCTCGAACTGCTGGTGCTGCTCGACGGCAAGACGAGCATGGCCGAGATTGCGCAGCGAACCAAGGTGCTCACGCCTGAGGAAATCCGGCAAACCGCGCAAATGCTGGCGCAGGGCGGCTACATCAAGCCGGCCACGCCGGAGCAGGAGCTGAATCTCGATTTCAGCTATTTCTTCGCCGACCAGCCGGCGGCCGAACCGTCTGCGCAAGCAGCGGAGCAGGCGCGCGGCGAAGCGGAGAGCGGCACAGCGGCGCTGAAGCTCAACGGCTATTACGTGAGCATCGCGCGCAAGTCGGCCAGGAAGATCCAGCCGGCGAGCGGTTCGGGCTATTCGGTCCTGATTGTCGAGGACGACCCCGAGTTGCAGCGCGCGCTCAAATTTCTGCTGACCATGGAAAAATTCGTGCCGCGACTGGCATCCAACCGCAACGAGATCCTGGAGGCGCTGCGCACGCTGCCTTTGCCCGACCTGGCCTTGCTCGCCGTGGGGCGGCCCGACACCAACGGTTTCGACGTACTGGCGCGACTGCGCCAGCATCCGCAGCTGAAATCGATCCCGGTCATCATGCTCACCGGCCAGGCCCGGCGCGAAGACGTCATGCGCGGGTTGGCTGGGGGGGCCGATGGCTACATTACCAAGCCATTCGATCGCGATGTTCTGCTCACCGGCATCAGGGCAGTGCTCGGACTGGGCTAGCCGCTTCGCCCGGATTGACAATGTTTTTGCAGATCTTCTTTCGTGAAGCGGACGGAAACGCTTGCGGCGTGTCCGCGGCGACGCGATAATCCCGGGCACGCCGCTTTGCCCTGAAATCCACCCCGACCCCGACATGACCCATATTCCCGCTTCAAGCGCGCTCTCGCGCTTTCGCGTCCTCGACCTGTCGCGCGTTCGCGCCGGCCCGACTTGCGTCAAGCAGCTCGCCGATTTCGGCGCCGACGTGATCAAGATCGAATCGCCGCCTGGCGTGGACCCGAACGAAGGCATGGGCGGGCTCCGTGACGGCCCGGATTTTCAGAATCTGCACCGCAACAAGCGCGCAATGACGCTCAACCTCAAGCTGCCCGAAGGCCGCGAAGTCTTCGCCCGTCTGGCCGAGAAGGCGGACGTCGTGGTCGAGAACTATCGCCCCGACGTCAAGTTTCGCCTCGGCATCGACTACGAGTCCCTCAAGGCGATGAATCCGCGCATCGTCCTCGCCAGCATTTCCGGTTTCGGACAGGACGGACCCTACCGCGAGCGGCCGGGTTTCGATCAGATCGCCCAGGGCATGAGTGGCCTGATGTCGGTCACCGGTTTTCCGGGCCAGGGCCCGATGCGCACCGGCGCGGCGATCGCCGACGTCAGCGCCGGCCTGTTTGCCGCGCTCGGCATCCTGACCGCGCTGCTCGAGCGCGAAGTCTCGGGTCAGGGCCAGTGGGTGCAGTCGTCGCTGTTGATGTCGGGCATAGCGCTGCTCGATTTCCAGGCGGCGCGCTATCTGATGGACGGCGAAGTGCCGCCGCAGGTCGGCAACGACCATCCGACCAGCATGCCGACTTCGGCCTACACCACCGCCGACGGCTACATCAACGTCGGCGCCTCGGGCGAGGGCATGTGGAAGCGGCTATGCCCGGCGATCGCGCGCCCGGAACTGTTGCAGCGCGCGGAATTCCAGGGCGGCGCCAACCGCGCCAAGAACCGCAAAGCGCTCAACGCGGAGCTGAATGCGGCGTTTGCCGCGAACAAGAGCGAGGCGTGGATCTCCATCCTCAACCAGGCGGGCGTGCCCTGCGGGCCGATCTACAGCATGGACCAGGTATTCGCCGATCCGCAGGTGCGGCATCTGCAGGCGGCGGCGATGGTAAAGCATCCGGTATTGGGCGAAATTCGCGTAGTCAATCAGGCTGTAGGGCTGTCGCGCACGCCGGCGACGATGGTGAGCGCGACCCCCGAGATCGGCCAGCACACGGACGAGGTGCTCGTCGAGGCGGGCTACAGCGCTGCCAACATCGCCGCATTGCGCACGAACAAGGTCATTTAATAGGGAGCGTCATGGCTGAACTGATTACACGCAAGGAAAACGCCGTCGGCTGGGTGATATTCTCCAACCCTGCCAAGTTGAACGCGGTCACGCACGACATGTGGATGGCGCTGCCCGGCAAGATCGCTGCATTCGACGCCGATCCCGGGGTGCGCATGATCGTCATTGCCGGTGATGGCGACAAGGCCTTCATTTCCGGCGCCGACATTTCGCAGTTCGAGAAGACCCGCGGCAGCGCCGAAGCTCAGGCGATCTACGACCGCGCCGTCGTCGATGCCTACGAAGCTCCGGGGCTGTGCGGCAAACCGGTGGTGGCCAAGATCCGCGGCATCTGCATGGGCGGGGGCCTGGGGCTCGCTGCCGCCTGCGATGTGCGCATCGCTGCCGCGGACGCGGTATTCCGCATGCCCGCCGCGCGCTTGGGGCTGGGCTACAACTTCACCGGCATCAAGCGCTTCGTGCAGCTTCTGGGCGCGGCCAATACTGCGGATATTTTCTTCTCGGCGCGAAAATTCGACGCGGCGGATGCGCTCGCCATGGGTTTCGTCAATCGCGTCGTGCCGGTCGCCGACCTTGACCGCGAGGTGGCGGCGTATTGCGAACTGGTGGCGGAAAACGCGCCGCTTACCATGGCGGCGGCCAAGTTCGCCATTCGCCAGACGGGGCTGGACCCGGACGCGCGCGATCTGGAACAGGCCGCGCGCATGATCGAAGCCTGCTTCAGCAGCGAGGACTATCGCGAAGGCCGGCGGGCGTTCATGGAGAAGCGCAAACCGAATTTCACCGGGAAATAAGCCTGGCGCGACCCTCTGGCGTCAAGGCTCTGGAGCGGCAGTCGCTTGCCGCCATGCGCCGAAGATCGCCGCAAAGCATTTCTGCGCCGCGATTAGCCTGAAGTTCCTACCGCCATTGAGCGAGGTTTCCTTTGCACGATAGGTGCTTCGAGTGATTTGGGGGTTCCGGTTGCTGCCTACAAGTGGATGTGCTCGATCAGATTGAGTGCGCGCTGTTGCTTCGCGTTTGGCGTGGTGATGACCTCGAAGGTCGGCGTATCGGGGGCGGCGTTTGGCGTGCGGCAGGTGTTGCGCACGATGGTGGCAAGTTCTGCCATCAAGGTCGAGAAGCTGTGCGCCGACGTGCCGTCATCCAGTGTGTGGCTGGCCACCTTGGCCAATGCTGTTTTGGAGCGCCTGGCTGGGGCGACCGGGTCGCGCACGGCCTTGGCTTTTGTGTCCACATCGGCGAACATCAGCTCGCGCCAAGCCTCGCGCATGTGCCACTCGACGTAGTAGGCGAGCATGCACAGGAAGATGTGCGCGCGCACCCGGTCGGCGGTGCGGTGATGGATCGGCCGTACCTTTAGATCCACAGTCTTGAGCGAGCGGAATGCGCGCTCGACGTTGGCCAGCGACTTGTAGTTACGCACACACTGCGCCGAGTCCATCTGTGCCGCGCTCACCGAGGTACGCACGATGTAGATGCCGTCAAGCAGCGCTTCAGCGGCGATGTGCTCGTGCTTACGCGCGAAGGTGAACGCGTTGTCGCCGATTGTCAGCTCGAAGTGCTTGGCCACCTTGTATTGGTTGACAACCTTGCCTACGCGCAAGCCGATCTTGTCGCCCCCGCTGAGCTTGCTTGCGTCTACCTGGATCTTGATCTTTGCGAGATTGCGTTCGGTGGCGCACAGCAATTGCTCGCGTTTGTGGGCGCGTAGCCGGGCCAGTTCCGGATTGCGGCACGCCACCAGTCGCTCCCCCGGATAGTCCGGTGAGCTTAGCTCAATCAGATTGCGTTCATCGAACAGACCGAGCTGCAGATGGCCTTGCTCGACGAGCACGCGGATCGATATGCTCCTGAGGGCCGTGATCCAGTCAATACCTTCGGTCTCGCGCAACTCATCGATGGCCTTGCTAGAGATCATGCCGCGGTCGCCCACCATTACCAGGCGCTCAATGCCGAAGTCTTCGCGCAACCGCTTGATCTCGGGCATGAGGGTCTTGCTGTCGGCGACGTTGCCCTCGTAGACCGACACCGCCACTGGACAGCCGCGCGCGTCCGTGAGCAAACCGTAGTTGACCTGCAGCAGGCCACGCTTGCCATCGCGGTTGTAGCCAAGCTTGGCCAGCGGGCAGCAACTGCCCTCGAAGTAGCTCGATGACAGATCGTAGAGCACCATGCCGCCTGGGCTCAGATGACGTGCGGCGAGCTTCTTCTGGATTGTGTCCTGGCGCGTGAGCAGCCAGTCCATCGCCTCGTACAGATCGTCCTCGTCGGCATCGGCCACTGCGAAGTCCTCGGCCAGCGTCGTGGTGTGCCACCAGCGCGTGGTGGCAAGCTTGGTGTGAGGGGCGAGGATGCGCGAGGCCACCATCGCCAACACCAGATCGCGCTCAACACAGTGCTTGGAGGCGAGAAGCGATGCCAACCCCAGGCGCTGCATGGTCAGCGCAACGGCATGCACGTGTCCGTAAGCGTACGACGCAATGGCCTCGAAGCGTTGCGCTGCGGGCTGCATGGTCTCTCCGCGCAGCGCTGCGCGAATGGCTTCGATCTGCGCGGCCGACAGACTGGACAGATTGGCCAAGGTTCGCTTGCCAACCTTTTTGCCCTTGCGGTAGGACTCTCGCAGCAGCACGGAGGGGGGCGAACCGCGATTGGGAACGATATGGATATGCATGCCTACAACAGTAGTACATATCATATCTATTGTCAAGAATTATACATGCCTACATATTAATCACTGCCAAACCACCTACCCTCTTGATTCGAGAGACAAACATGCTCAAAAGTGAGTGCCCTAACGGTGGAACTTCAGATTAGCGGCAGACCAGCACCGGTATCTTGCTGTGGATCAGGACCTTGTGCGTTTCGCTGCCCAGCACCAGGCCGGATAGTCCGCGCCGGCCGTGCGAGGCCATGAAAATCAGATCGCATTTCTTCTTCTTGGCGGCGTCGATGATGGCTTGGTAGGGGCTGTCGCTGACGACGTGCATCACCTCGCACGGCACTTTCTCCACCTCCGCTTCGACTTCAATCATGGACAGGCGCTCGCGCGCCTGTTTCTGCGCGAATTCAGCCTGCGCCTTGGCCGAGGGCGCCCGCAGGATATAACCGTCGCCATAGTAGGTCGAGCCGACGTCGGGGGCGGCGTAAAAACCGGTGATTCTTGCGCCCAGCGCTTTGGCCAGCTTGGCCGCCTGTTTGGCGGCCTTGACCGAAAGCTTGGAGCCGTCGGTCGGAACGAGGATGTGTTTGAACATGTTGTCTCCTTTCTGATCGGTCGTTATGTACTTGCAGCCGCGCTATCGAAGCTGCCTACTGCTGGGCGAAGCAAGCTTTACCTAAGCTTAGGTCGCCGTCCCGCGCGTAGTTTGATCAAAATCAATGCAAGCGGCAATGGCGGGACGGCGTGCTGCCGGTGCGAGCGGCGGTTCAGTCGTCCGTGTTGACGCTGCGGATGGTGACATTGCCCGATTTTTCGTCGTGTTCGAGCTTGACGAGCTTCCTTGCTTCGGCTTCGTCCAGCAGCTTGCCGAACGAGCGGAAGCCATAGAAGGCTTCGTTGAAGCCCGGGTTGCGCCGCTTCAGCGCCTGCTTGACCATCGAACCCCAGATTTTCTCCTCCTCGCCGCGTTCGGCGATGAGTGCCTCGACGGTTTCCATGACAATGTCCAGCGCCTCCTGCTTCTTGTCGCTCTCGTCCTGCGGCAGGGTCTTGGCGACCGCGCCGGAGGCGGCTTTAGGCGCCGGCTTTTTGCGCGACTGTTTTTTCGCCTTTGCGCGCGCCAGGTCGTCGTAATAGATGAACTCGTCGCAGTTGGCGATCAGCAGGTCGGAGGTGGAGTTCTTCACTCCGACGCCGATCACGGTCTTGTTGTTCTCGCGCAGTTTGGAGACGAGCGGTGAAAAATCGGAATCGCCGCTGATAATGACGAAGGTGTCGACATGCGACTTGGTATAGCACAGGTCCAGGGCGTCGACCACCATGCGGATGTCGGCCGAGTTCTTGCCCGACTGGCGCAGGTGCGGAATCTCGATCAGTTCGAACGCCGCCTCGTGCATGCCGGCCTTGAACTCGCGGTAGCGCTCCCAGTCGCAATAGGCCTTTTTCACCACGATGCTGCCCTTGAGCAGCAGCCGCTCCAGCACTTTGGTAATGTCGAACTTGTCGTATTTGGACTCGCGCACGCCGAGGGCGACGTTTTCGAAATCGCAGAACAGTGCCATGTTGATGTCGGCTGGCGCGGTCATGGTGATCTCCGGTGACTATGGATTGTACGGTGGCTTATGCGGCCGGCAGCAGGGCCGGGCGCAACGCCGGTGCTGGATGCATGCTGCGTTTTCTCCCCGCAATTGCCGCTATCCTAGCGCGGAATCGGTGCTGGCGGGCAATTCCGATTCGCGTCCGAGTCTGCTAGCATTGCCGGCATTGTGTGCGAAACTTACGTCGGCTGACAATCCGGGCACGCGTGACCAGGGATAAGACAGTTTCGCGTCCAACGGTAATCTTCGATCTCGGCGGCGTGCTGGTCGGCTTCGATTGGATGCGCGCCTGCGCGCGTCTGGAGGCGGCCGGCGGAGCGCCGGCAGCGGTCATTCGCGACGTCATCCTCGGCGGCGCGGAGAAAGTCGGTTTCGATACCGGTCGCCTGGGTCCGCGGCAATTCACCGCACGCTGTTGCGCCGCCATCGGGGTGAGCCTGCCCTACGCCGAGTTCGCTGACATCTGGTGCGACATTTTTACCGAGAAGCGCGAGGTGACCGGTCTGCTGGATGAAATCGGCAAGCATGCGGATCTCGTGCTGCTATCCAATACCGATCCCCTGCACATCGACTGGGTGCGCAGTCGCTGCGGTTTTCTGGCGAAATTCCGGCGGCTGGTGCTTTCCTATGAGGTCGGTCATGCCAAGCCGGCGCGGCAGATGTTCGAGCGCGCAATCGGCCTGTGCGCCCCGGGGAGCAGGATGATCTATTTCGACGACGTGGCTGAATTCGTCTCGGCCGCGCGCGCCTGCGGTTTGCCGGCGGAGCAGTTCGTCGATGCGGCCAAGCTCAGGCGCGACCTTGAGCGATTTGGGGTGCTATAGGCGCTGGTCTTAGTGCGCGGACTGTCGCCGATGCCCAGATTCCGCGACATCATAGACAAAACGGATTCTTGGGGTTAGCCTGCATATCCATAGGTTCCCGTTACAGCGACCGGGACCAAGGGACACCAGTATCATCCAACGCATTACAAATGCCGGAGTCGCTTTTCAAGCGATATTGCTGAGCTCGAACGCGAACACGAGAATCGTTCAGCGCCATGCAAGGTTTCACGGACTGTTAGATCAGGCACGTAGTCGTTTTGAAACCATCTATCACGGAAAGGGCAATCTGCGATGCAAGGCTATCCAATTGTTTGTATGCTCATTTCGTACTCTTCTGAAAAACCGACTGCCGTGATATTTGGTTTTTAGGCAAATGATTGCACGTTGAACTAAACCGCTTCGCGGTGGTGTGGTAATCAGACCGTCCTATCTGTAGTCTTCACCTGAATTGTCATTCGTCGGCGCTGCTGCAGCATCAGCGTGCTGAATC